>CACMDE010000005.1 GCA_902612345.1 uncultured Pelagibacteraceae bacterium
TGAAGACGTCTTTTCTATATCTGGAAGAGGAACAGTTGTTACAGGTAGAGTAGAGCAAGGCGTTGTAAAAACAGGAGAAGAAATAGAAATAGTTGGAATAAGAGAGACTAAAAAATCTGTATGTACTGGTGTTGAAATGTTTAGAAAAATATTAGATACCGGTGAAGCTGGAGATAACATTGGTGCTCTTCTAAGAGGTGTTGAAAGAGAAGATGTTGAAAGAGGACAGGTACTTTGTAAACCAGGATCAGTTACACCACATACTAAATTTGAAGCTCAAGCATATGTGCTTAAAAAAGAAGAGGGAGGAAGGCATACTCCATTTTTTACTAAGTACAGACCTCAGTTCTATTTTAGAACTACAGATGTTACGGGTGAAGTTGAATTACCTTCGGGTACTGAAATGGTAATGCCTGGTGACGATGCTAAATTTACTGTAAAATTAATAACTCCTATTGCAATGAGTGAAAAACTAAATTTTGCAATTAGAGAAGGTGGTAGAACAGTAGGTGCAGGAGTAGTAACTAAAATTATAGAGTAAAACTCCATAGGAGTGTAGCTCAATTGGTAGAGCGCCGGTCTCCAAAACCGGAGGTTGGGGGTTCGATTCCCTCCGCTCCTGCCAAAAGGATAAAGGAATTTATGAAAAACCCATTAAAATTTTTTCAAGAAGTTAAAAATGAAGCTTTTAAGGTTTCATGGCCAACTTCTAAAGAAACAATTCAAGGTTCCTTAATGGTAGCCGCAATGGCTATTATCGCTTCACTATTTTTTCTTCTACTTGATCAAATTTTAAAATTTTTTTTAGAAATTATACTTAAAGTGAGTTTTTAATGTCTAACTGGTTTATTGTGCAATCACATTCTAGTTTTGAAAATAAAGTAGCTCAACAAATTAAAGATGAAGCTGATAAATCAAAGGTTTCTGATAAGATACAGGAAATTATAGTTCCTACCCATGATGTTACCGAGGTAAGAAGAGGAAAAAGGGTTCAAAGAAAGAAAAAATATTTCCCAGGTTATGTTTTAATTAAGTGTGAAATGAATGATGATATATATCATATGATAAAAGGACTTAAAAAAGTTAGTGGATTTTTAGGGTCAAAGGGGACACCAGTACCAGTCTCTGATAAAGAAATTGAAAAGATCTTAGGTGAAATAAAAGATGGTGTAGTTCAACCAAAATCTGGTATAGATTATGCGATTGGCGAAAAAGTTCAGGTTATAGACGGACCATTTGCATCGTTTAGTGGTTTAGTTGAAGAAATTGATGAAGATAAATCTAAACTAAAAGTATCAGTTTCAATCTTCGGTAGACCCACACCAGTTGAGCTAGAGTTTAATCAAGTAGAAAAGGCGAGTTAATGGCAAAAAAAGAAATTTCAGGTTATGTTAAATTACAAATTAAAGGCGGACAAGCTAATCCTGCTCCTCCTGTAGGTCCTGCGTTGGGTCAAAGAGGTATAAATATTATGGATTTTTGTAAAGCATTTAACGAAAAAACTAAAGGATTGATGGGAAAACCTGTTCCAGTAATTATTACAGTATATAAAGACAAGAAGTTTGATTTCGTAATAAAAACACCACCTGCAACTTATTATATTAAAGAAAAATTAAAAATAAAAAGTGGATCATCAGAACCAGGAAGAAATATAATTAAATCAATTACAAAAAAACAATTAGAAGAAATCGCAAAAGAAAAAATGGTGGACTTAAATGCTCACGACATTGACCAAGCTGCAAAAATTATTGCAGGTTCCGCAAGGTCAATGGGAATTGAAGTAAAAGAATAATGACTTCGAAAAGATATAAAAATTTGTTAAATAATTATAAACATGATGTACAATCAAAGTCTATTAAAGACTTATTGCCAGAAATAAAAAAAAATTGTACTACAAAATTTGATGAGTCCATCGACCTGAGCCTTCAAATAAATAATAAGCAAAAAAAAGGTGAAGTAAATATTAGAACAGTAGTAAATATGCCATCTGGGACAGGAAAAAAAATTAAAGTTGCTGTATTGTGTGATGAATCCAAAAAATCTATAGCTGAAAAGTCTGGAGCTGATTTAGTTGGCTCAGAAGATTTAATAGAAAAAATTAAAGCTGGTCAATTAAACTTTGAAAAATTAATATGCACCCCTAAAATGATGATAAGTTTGTCAAAACTTGGAAAAATATTGGGTCCAAAAGGTTTGATGCCAAATCCAAAACTTGGAACAGTAACAGATAATATTGAAGATGCAGTTAAAAGTGCAAAAGCCGGTCAAGTTGAAGTTAAAAACGATAAAGACGGAAATATTGGGTTAAGTATTGGAAAAAAATCTTTTTCAGATGATAAAATTTTATTAAACTTTAATGCAATAATAGAAACTTTAGAAAAAGAAAAGGCAAATAACACATTTAAAGGTGAGATGATAAAAAGTATTTATTTAACCTCCACCATGGGTATTTCTTATAAATTAAAATTAGAAAAGCAATTTTAAATGAATAAAGAACAAAAAAAAAATTATATTGAAAAAATGGCTTTAGATGTTGATAAATCTCAAGCTATAATTGTGACCCACTATCAGGGTTTAAATATGCCTCAACTTGATCAATTAAGAAAACAAATGAGAGAGCATGGTATACTTTTTAAAATTACAAAAAACAGAATTACTAAAATTGCACTTGAGAAAACTAGAGCTAAAGAACTTAGCAAACTTTTTGCTGGACCCACTGCTGTAGCATTATCTGATGACGCTATTACCTCTGCGAAAATTATAACTAAATTTTCTAAAGAAAATGCAAATCTCAAAATCTTAGGTGGAATCATGGGTGACGAGATTCTTGATGTAGCTGCAGTACAAAATGTAGCAACTTTACCTACATTAGATGAAGCAAGAGCTAAAATTGTTGGTATTTTAAGGTCTCCAGCACAAAAATTAGCTACGATTTTACTTGCGCCGGCGACAAAAATCGCTATTTTGGCGAGCGAAAAATCAAAAAAATAACCAGGGACAAAAATTATTATGGCCGATCTAAATAAAATTATCGATGAATTATCAAGTTTAACAGTTGTTGAAGCTGCTGAACTTTCTAAACAATTAGAAGAAAAATGGGGTGTATCTGCAGCAGCAGCAGTAGCCGCTCCAGTAGCAGCAGGTGGAGCTGCACCAGCAGAAGAAAAAGATGAATTTACAGTAGTACTTGCTTCTGCAGGAGATAAAAAAATTAATGTAATTAAAGAAATAAGAGGTGTAACTTCATTAGGTTTAAAAGAAGCTAAAGATTTAGTTGAAGGCGCTCCTAAAGAAGTTAAAGCAGGCGTTAATAAAAAAGAAGCTGAAGAAATTAAACAAAAATTAGAAGCCGCAGGCGCTAAAGTAGAACTCAAGTAATTAGCTTAAATAATTTTATTAAGTTAATAACCAAAAATTTTTAATGGATTTATCTTTTACAGGTAAAAAAAATATTAGAAAAAATTTTGGCAAGCTAAAAGAAAGCTTGTCAATTCCCAATCTTATAGAAGTTCAAAAAAATTCATATAAACAGCTTACTAAATTAGATTTAAATGTAGAATCCCATTTAGTAAAAGGATTTGATAGAGTATTTAAAGGCATATTTCCAATTGAAGATATCAACGACAAAGCTACTCTAGAATATGTTTCATATAGATTTGACAATCCAAAATTTGATGTAGAAGAATGTATTTCAAGAGGATTAACTTATTCAGCTGCATTAAAATGCACACTACGATTAGTAGTTTATGAAATAGATCCTGAAAATAACACTAAAGAAATTTTATCTGCAAAAGAACAAGAAGTTTATATGGGTGAAATACCCATGATGACTGATAGCGGTACATTTATAATTAATGGTGTTCAAAGAGTAGTTGTGAATCAAATGCATAGAAGCCCAGGCGTTTTCTTTGACCATGATAAAGGCAAATCCCATGCAAGTGGTAAGTTACTATTTAATTGTAGAGTAATACCTAACAGGGGATCTTGGCTAGACTTTGAATTTGATGTTAAAGACCTATTGTACTTTAGAATTGATCGAAAAAAGAAAATCTTAGTTAGCACATTACTTCTAGCTCTTGGTTTTAATAAAAATGATATTGTTAATGAGTTTTATGAAAAAGAGACTTATTCTTTTGATGAAAATAATAATAAATGGAAATGTAAATTTGATCCAGAAAACTATAAATCAAAAAATTTTTCTGAAGAGGTAATTGATGCAAGAAATAATAAAGTTGTAATAAAACAAGGGGAAAAAATTAACTTTCTCAACGCAAAAAAATTACAAAGTGATGGACTTAAAGATATTTATGTATCAACCGAGTCTTTAATTGGAAAATTTTTACATAGAAAAATTTCTATTCAATCCTCAGATGATAATTTTGATATAGGAACAGAAATTAATGAAACAATTTTAAATCAATTTATTGAGAATAAGATATTTAATATAGATATTTCAAAAACTAATCCTATTAATAAAGGTCCGTATTTATTATTAACAATGCTTAATGATAAAAATGAAACTAAAAATGATGCTATAAATGATATATATAAAATCTTAAGACCTGGTGAGCCTCCTAGCATTGAAATTGCAACACAAATATTTAACAATCTTTTCTTTAGTTCAGAGAGATATGATTTATCTGATGTTGGTAGAGTTAAGATGAATTCAAGGCTTGAATTAAATTGTTCTGATAAAATTACAATCTTAAGAAATGAGGATATAGTTTCAATTATCAAAAAAATGTTAGATTTAAGAGATGGCAAGGACGACATAGACGATATAGATCATTTGGGAAATAGAAGAATTCGATCTGTAGGCGAATTAGTAGAAAATCAAGCAAGGATGGGTGTCTACAGAATGGAAAGAGCCATAAAAGAAAAAATGACTACAATAGATGTTGAGTCTGCAATGCCACAGGATTTAATTAATGCTAAACCATTAACTGTGTCATTGAAAGATTTTTTTGCAACATCACAGCTTTCACAATTTATGGATCAAACTAACCCTCTATCAGAGATTACGCACAAAAGAAGAGTATCTGCATTAGGCCCTGGTGGACTAACTAGAGAAAGAGCAGGATTTGAAGTAAGAGATGTTCATCCAACTCATTATGGAAGAATTTGTCCAATCGAAACACCAGAGGGACCAAATATTGGACTAATAAATAGTTTATCAACTTATTCAAAAATTAATAAATATGGTTTTATAGAAAGTCCTTATAAAAAAGTTGAAAACGGTAAAGTTGGAGAAACTATAGAATATCTATCAGCAATGGAAGAAACAAAATATACAATTGCACAGGCAAATTCAAAACTTGATAAAAGTGGAAAATTTATTGAGGATCTTGTTTCATGTAGACAAAATCTTAATTTTATTTTAGCGAAGCCAGAAAATGTTGACTATATAGACGTTTCACCAAAACAACTTGTATCTGTCGCAGCTTCATTGATCCCATTTTTAGAAAACGATGATGCAAATAGAGCTCTTATGGGATCTAATATGATGAGGCAGGCGGTACCTTTAATGAAACCTGAGGCACCATTAGTAGGAACAGGAATTGAGAGCGATGTAGCTTTAGACTCTGGGGTGACAATTGTCGCTAAAAGAGACGGCGTTGTTGATAAAATTGATGGTAAAAGAATTGTTATTAAAGCTTTAGAGGAAAAAGATTTTTCGAAATCTGGTGTAGACATATATAATCTACAAAAATTCAAAAGGTCCAACCAAAATACATGTATTAATCAGAAACCTTTAGTTAGAGTTGGGGACAAAGTAAAAAATGGCGATATAATTGCTGATGGTCCTTCAACAAAAATTGGTGAATTAGCTTTAGGTAAGAATGTTACTGTCGCCTTTATGCCATGGCAAGGATATAATTTTGAGGATTCAATCCTTATTTCAGAGAGATGCGTTACTGACGATGTGTTTACATCTATTCATATAGAAGAGTACGAAGTTATGGCTAGAGATACAAAACTTGGAGAAGAAGATATTACTAGAGATATACCAAACGTTAATGAGGAATCTCTAAAAAATCTTGATGAATCTGGTGTAGTTTATATTGGTGCAGAGGTGAAGCCTGGAGATATCTTGGTAGGAAAAGTTACACCTAAAGGAGATTCTGCATCAGGACCAGAAGAAAAATTATTAAGATCTATATTTGGAGAAAAAGCAATAGATGTCACAGACACATCTTTAAGGATGCCAAGTGGAAGTGGTGGAACAGTTGTTGATGTAAGGGTTTTTAATAGACATGGAATTGAAAAAGACGAAAGATCAATAATTATTGAAAGATCTGAAATTGAAAGTGTACAACAAGATAAACTTGTTGAGGAAGAAATACTTCATAGGAGTATTAAACAAAGAGCTAGTTCTATATTATCAGGGCTTAAAAATGAAAAAAAATTAAAAAATCTTGATGCTGGAGTAGTGATAGACGAAGAAAAAATAAACAATCTAACAATCACTGATATATTTAAAATAAATATAAACCAAAGTAAAACTTTAGAGGCAATGAACAAATTAAAAGATCAATTTAATAGCGCAAATTTAGATATTCAAAATAGATTTGAAGATAAAGTATTAAAAATTCAACAAGGTGATGACCTGCTACCAAGTGTTATGAAAATGGTCAAGGTATTTGTTGCAATGAAAAGAAGATTAAGACCAGGAGATAAAATGTCTGGAAGACATGGAAATAAAGGAGTTGTAAGTAAAATTGTCCCCGTTGAAGACATGCCCTATATGGAAAGCGGTCAACCTGTTGACATAGTTTTAAACCCTCTTGGTGTACCTAGCAGGATGAATGTTGGGCAAATATTAGAAACTCATCTTGGTTGGGCTTGTTCTGAATTAGGTAATCAAATTAAAAATTTATTAAATGATTTAAGTAAAAATGTTAAGAATGAAGAAATAAAAAAATTGTTAATTTCTTTTTACGGTGAAGATTTTTATACAAAAATAATTGATAAATTGTCAAACGCAGAGTTCAACGATTATGTAGATAATATGAAAAATGGAATTCCAATTGCAACTCCAGTTTTTGATGGCGCAAAGGAATTTGATGTAACAAATATGTTGAAAACTGCAGGTCTTCCGGGATCGGGACAAACATATCTTTGGGATGGAAGAACAGGTGAAAAGTTTGATAGACAAGTAACTGTTGGAACAATCTACATGCTTAAACTTCACCATCTTGTAGAAGATAAAATTCATGCAAGATCTACAGGTCCATACAGTCTGGTCACCCAACAACCACTCGGTGGAAAAGCACAAAATGGTGGACAGAGATTTGGAGAAATGGAGGTTTGGGCTTTAGAAGCTTATGGAGCCTCATATACATTGCAAGAAATATTAACTGTTAAATCTGATGATGTAGCTGGAAGAGTAAAAGTTTATGAAACAATAGTCAAAGGTGAAGAAAATTTTGAGTCAGGTATTCCAGAATCATTTAACGTATTAGTAAAAGAAATTAAATCATTAGCATTGAATGTGGAGTTAAATTAATAAATGAGCAAAGAATTATCAGAACTATTTAAAGAAAAATCAGTCACTGAGTCACAAAATTTTAATAACATTAAAATTACATTAGCTAGTC
Organism: uncultured Pelagibacteraceae bacterium; assembly: GCA_902612345.1. GTDB lineage: Bacteria > Pseudomonadota > Alphaproteobacteria > Pelagibacterales > Pelagibacteraceae > Pelagibacter. The sequence continues at coordinate 7,599 of CACMDE010000005.1, forward strand.
CTGAAAAGATTAAATCTTGGACATATGGCGAAATAAAGAAGCCTGAAACTATTAATTACAGAACCTTTAGACCTGAAAAAGACGGTCTATTTTGTGCAAGAATTTTTGGACCAATAAAAGATTACGAATGTTTATGTGGAAAATATAAAAGAATGAAGTTTAGAGGAATTATTTGTGAAAAATGTGGTGTTGAAGTCACAAAATCAAATGTAAGAAGAGAAAGAATGGGCCATATAAATTTAGCAACACCTGTTGCCCATATTTGGTTTTTAAAATCACTTCCAAGTAGAATTTCTTTAGTGATTGATATGAAACTAAAAGAAGTCGAAAAAGTTCTATATTTTGAAAGTTTTATAGTTGTTGAACCTGGCTTGACTGGACTTAAAAAAAATCAATTATTATCAGAAGAAGAGTTAATAAAATATCAAGATCAATATGGAGATGAATCATTTACAGCTGGAATTGGCGCCGAAGCAATATTAGAAATATTAAAATCAATTGATTTAAAACAAGAAAAAGAAAAACTAGCAAAAACAATAAAAGAAACCAAATCAAAAGTTACAGAGGAAAGAAATGTAAAGCGTTTAAAATTAATAGATTCATTTATAGAAACAGGTAATAAGCCAGAATGGATGATTTTAACTACTATACCTGTAATCCCGCCTGAGCTAAGACCATTGGTACCACTTGATGGTGGAAGATTTGCAACTTCCGACTTGAATGATTTATATAGGAGAGTAATAAATAGAAATAACAGATTAAAAAGATTAATTGATTTAAAAGCTCCTGACATAATAATAAGAAATGAAAAAAGAATGCTTCAAGAGTCTGTTGATGCATTATTTGACAACGGAAGAAGAGGAAGAGTAATAACAGGAACTGGCAAACGACCTTTAAAATCTTTAGCTGAAATGTTAAAAGGTAAACAAGGAAGATTTAGACAAAACTTATTAGGGAAAAGAGTAGATTACTCTGGTAGATCAGTAATTGTTGTTGGTCCAGACTTAAAGTTACACGAATGTGGATTACCAAAGAAAATGGCATTGGAACTTTTTAAACCATTTTTATATGCAAGATTAAACAAATTGGGATTAGCATCAACAATTAAACAAGCAAAAAAACTTGTTGAAAAAGAAAGAGATGAAGTATGGGATGCTTTAGAAATTATAGTACGTGAGCATCCAGTATTATTAAATAGAGCTCCTACATTACATAGATTAGGTGTACAAGCCTTTGAGCCAAAACTTATCGAAGGTGATGCTATACAATTACATCCACTAACTTGTGCAGCATTTAATGCTGATTTTGACGGTGATCAAATGGCAGTGCATGTTCCTTTAAGTTTAGAGGCTCAACTTGAGGCTAGAGTCTTAATGATGTCAACTAACAATATATTAAGTCCTTCAAATGGAAAACCTATAATTGTACCAAGTCAAGATATGATTTTAGGGATATATTATTTATCTCAACCACCTTATCAACAGGAAAAAGTCGAAGGTTATTTTGTAAACACTGATGAAATACTTCAAGCCCTAGAAAATGGAAGCGTAAAAATTCATTCAAGGGTTATTTCTAGGTTTGAAACAATCGACGAAAAAGGAAATAAAAAATTTGAAAAATACATTAGTACAGTTGGCAGATTTTTGTTAGCCAATATAATTCCTAAAAATTTTAATAATAAATTTTCACTAGTTGATAGGTTGTTACCAAAAAGAACAGTATCTGAAATTATTGACCATATCTTCAGATTTTCAGGTCAAAAAAATACTGTAATTTTTTGTGACAAACTTAAAGATTTAGGATTTAAGTATGCATTCAAGGCGGGTATATCTTTTGGTAAAGACGATTTAATAATCCCAGAAAATAAAGAACAATTAATAGATGAAACTAAGAAGTTAATAACTGAATACGAAAATCAATATTCTGAAGGTTTAATTACTAGAGGCGAAAAATATAATAAAGTTGTAGATGCATGGTCAAAGTGCACTGATAAGGTGGCATCTGAAATGATGAAAAGAATTTCTGCAACAGAAATATCCAAAGAGGGATTAAAAATTAATTCTGTCTTTATGATGGCTGATAGTGGAGCTAGAGGTTCAGCGGCTCAAATGAAGCAGCTTGCTGGCATGAGAGGATTAATAGCAAAACCATCTGGAGAAATTATAGAAAGCCCAATAACATCAAATTTTAAAGAAGGTTTAACTGCATTAGAATATTTTAATTCAACACACGGTGCAAGAAAAGGTTTAGCAGATACAGCTTTAAAAACAGCCAATTCTGGATATTTGACAAGAAGACTTTGTGATGTTGCCCAGGATTTAACTATAACCAAAAAAGATTGCGATTGTGGAAAGGCTGAAAGTATTAATTTATCTGAGATCATAGAAGGAGGAAATGTAATTGTAGCTTTATCAGAAAGAGCATTAGGAAGAGTAGCGGCTAGCGATATAAAAAATCCTATTTCAGGAGACAAGATTATTAAAAAAGGTGAAATGATTGATGAGTCTGGATGTGAAAAAATTGATGCAGCTGGTGTAAAATCAATAGATGTTTACTCTGTAATAACATGTGGCTCAAGAGAAGGAGTTTGTGCAATGAGTTATGGTAGAGATTTATCTAGAGGAAAAATGGTTAATGTTGGTGAAGCAATAGGAATGATATCAGCTCAATCTATTGGAGAACCAGGAACGCAATTAACCATGAGAACTTTTCACGTTGGTGGTACAGCTTCTATAAAGCAAGATAGTCAAATAATTACAAAATCAAAAGGAAACTTGAAAATTATTAATACTAATTTAATTGAAGACTCAAAAAAAAATCTGATAGTTATGGGAAGAAATACACAATTATCAATTGAAGATGATAAGGGTATGCAAATTGCTGTTTATAAAGTTCCTTATGGTTCAAAATTATTTTTTCAAAACGGCGACCTTATAAATAAAAATACAAAAATTTGTGAATGGGATCCCTATACAACTCCGGTGATAGCTGAAAAAAGTGGTATAGCAAATTTTGTCGATTTAATTGATGGTGTTTCAATTGCAGAAACAACTGACGATGCAACTGGTATTTCTACGAAAACTGTAATTGATTGGAAAACACAATCTAAAAATACAGATTTGAAACCGCGAATAACACTAAGAGATTCAAAAGGAAATGTTATCAAAAAAGCTGATGATAACGAAGCAAGATACTATTTAGTTCCAGACTCAATTTTGTCTGTTTCAGATGGACAAAAAATAAATGCAGGCGATGTTATAGCTAGATTACCTAAAGAAACTTCTAAAACGAAAGATATAACAGGAGGCCTACCTAGAGTAGCTGAATTATTTGAAGCAAGGAAAGCAAAAGATAGTGCAATTATTGCTGAGAATGACGGTAAAGTTTTATTTGGAAAAGAAGTTAGAGGAAAACAAAGAATTACAATTGAATCTGAAAATGGAGATACATCATCATATTTAATACCTAAAGGTAAACATATAAATTTTAACCAAGGTGAAAAAATAAAAAAAGGTGAATACCTATTAGATGGTCAACCTTTACCACATGATATTTTAAGAATATTAGGAATTAAGGATTTAACAGAATATTTTGTTAATCAAGTTCAAGAAGTTTATAGATTACAAGGTGTCATAATTAATGATAAACACATAGAAGTTATTTTAAGACAAATGCTAAAAAAAATTGAGGTTAAAATCCCAGGTGACTCTAATTTACTACCAGGTGAAATAATTGAAAAAACTACATTTGATGAAGTAAATTTAAAACTTAAAAATGAAGGAAAAATTGAAATTGTTGGTGAAAGAATATTAATGGGTATTACTAAAGCTTCATTACAAACGGAATCATTTATTTCTGCAGCTTCATTTCAAGAAACAACAAGAGTTCTAACAGATGCAGCTATAAAAGGTAAAACAGATAAATTGAAAGGTCTTAAAGAGAATGTTATTGTAGGTAGATTAGTTCCAGCAGGTACAGGTTCTGTAAAGGTTGCTTGGAATACTAAAGCTAAATCTGATGATAACATTTATTTATCTGAAAAAGAAAAGCAAGAAACGGCTGAAATCCAATCTAATAGCTAGTAAAATGCCACTTTTTTGTGGCCTTTTAGTTTGACAAATCAACAAATTTGAGTATTTTGGCGATATTTTTTTGGTTGGAATGTAGTACTTTGTACTAAACGCTGCCAAACTAGCCGCTTTATAGTTTCTTTCCGAAAAAATAATTTTATATGCCAACAGTAAATCAATTGTTAAGAAAAAAAAGATCTAGACCTAAGTCTAGAAATAAAGTCCCTGCATTAGAGCAGTCACCTCAAAAAAGAGGTGTTTGTTTGAAGGTTTATACAACAACCCCAAAAAAACCAAACTCAGCACTTAGAAAAGTTGCAAGAGTTAGATTGTCAAACGGTCATGAGGTAATTTCATATATTCCTGGCGAAGGTCATAATTTACAAGAACATTCAGTAGTTTTAATTCGTGGTGGCAGAGTAAAGGACTTACCGGGTGTTAGATATCATATATTAAGAGGTAATCTCGATACTCAAGGAGTTTCAGCTAGAAAACAACAACGATCAAAATATGGTGCAAAAAAAGGTAAATAAAAATGTCTAGGAAAAAGAAAGCGCCAAAAAAAATTCCAATAGTAGATCCAAAATTCAAATCAGTAATAATACCTAAATTAATAAATTCAATAATGTTTGACGGTAAAAAAACTACTGCAGAAAAAATTGTTTATGATGCATTAAATAAAATAAAGTCTAAATCAAAAGATGAACCAATTAATGTCTTTAACGAAGCAATAAATAACATAAGACCAACAGTTGAGGTTAGATCTAGAAGAGTAGGAGGTGCAACTTATCAAGTGCCTGTAGAGGTTAGACCCAAAAGATCTCAAGCTCTAGCTTTAAGATGGCTTATAGATGCCTCAAGAAAAAGAAAAGATAAAACAATGTCTGATAAACTGTTTAACGAAATATTTGATGCATATAATAAAAAAGGTTCATCAATTAAAAAAAAAGAAGATACTCACAAAATGGCAGAGTCCAACAAAGCTTTTGCTCATTATAGATGGTAATAATTTATGGCTAGAACTCACGATATAGATAAATACCGAAATATAGGAATAATGGCTCATATTGATGCTGGCAAGACTACTACAACAGAAAGAGTTCTTTATTATACAGGGAAGAGTCATAAAATTGGAGAAGTTCATGATGGCGCGGCTACTATGGATTGGATGGAGCAAGAACAAGAGAGAGGTATAACAATTACATCTGCTGCAACGACATGTTTTTGGAGAGATCATAGAATTAATATTATTGATACACCGGGTCATGTAGATTTTACAATTGAAGTAGAAAGATCTTTGAAGGTTTTAGACGGTGCCGTAGCAGTTTTTGACGGTGTTGCTGGAGTAGAACCTCAATCAGAAACTGTATGGAGACAAGCTGATAAATATAAAGTTCCAAGAATTTGCTTTGTAAATAAATTAGATAGAACTGGTGCAGACTTTTTCAGATGCGTTGATATGATTAAAGATCGATTGGGAGCGAAACCGCTGGTTCTGCAAGTACCTGTAGGGATAGAGTCTTCTCTTAAAGGAGTTGTAGATTTGATAAAAATGAAAGCAGTAATTTGGAAAGATGAATCTTTAGGTGCAGAGTTTGAGTATCAAGATATACCTCAAGACTTAAAAGAAATAACTGAAAAATATAGACAAGAACTAGTAGAAAGTGCAGTTGAACAAGACGAAAAACTGATGGAAAGTTATTTAAATGGTGATGATATTAAAGAAACTGATTTAATTAAATGCGTAAGAAAAGGTTGTTTAAATTTCAGTTTTGTGCCGGTAATTACAGGTTCAGCCTTTAAAAACAAAGGAGTTCAACCGCTTTTAGATGCTGTAGTTGATTTTTTACCAAGTCCTAAAGACTTAGGGTCTATAAAGGGTACAAAACCTAACACTGAAGAGGAGATTGAAATGAAATTCGATGATAGCGCTCCTTTCTCTGCTTTAGCTTTCAAAGTTGCAAACGATCCATTTGTTGGAAGCTTGACTTTTATAAGAATATATTCAGGTACAGTAAAATCAGGTACAGGTATTTATAACACATCAAAAGATAAAGAGGAAAGGGTAGGTAGAATGCTTTTAATGCACGCCAACTCAAGAGAAGACATAAAGGAGGCTAATGCTGGTGACATAGTAGCCTTAGCTGGATTAAAAAATACTATTACTGGACATACATTGGCAAATAAAGACACTCCTGTACTGTTAGAGCCAATGGAATTTCCAGATCCTGTAATTGAAATCGCAGTAGAACCTAAGAGTAAAGCAGACCAAGAAAAAATGGGTGAGGCGCTTGGAAGATTAGCTAAAGAAGATCCATCATTTAGAGTTACTTCTGATGAAGAATCTGGTCAAACTATAATTAAAGGAATGGGAGAACTTCATTTAGATATTATTGTTGATAGAATGAAGAGAGAATTTAAAGTAGAAGCAAATGTAGGAGCACCACAAGTAGCGTATAGGGAAACAATCCTTGGATCATCAGAGGCAGATTATACACATAAGAAACAAAGTGGTGGAGCAGGTCAATTTGCGAGAGTAAAACTACAGCTAGAGCCGTTAGAACCTGGAAAAGGAAGAGAAGTAGAAAACAAAATTAAAGGTGGTGCCATTCCAAAAGAATTTATACCTGGTGTTGAAAAAGGTATAGAGAGTGTTTCTGACAACGGTATTTTAGCAGGTTTCCCAATTATTGATTACAAGGTAACTATTGTTGACGGATTACACCATGACGTTGATTCTAGTGTATTAGCTTTTGAATTAGCTTCTAGACAATGTTTTAAAGATGCATGTCAAAAAGCAACTTTAAAACTTCTTGAACCTGTAATGAGAGTAGAGGTGGTAACTCCTGAAGATTATATGGGAGATGTTATAGGTGATTTAAATAGCAGAAGGGGACAAATAAGTACCCAGGAACCAAGGGGAAATGCAACCGTTATTACGGCTATGGTACCATTGGCTAATATGTTTGGCTACATAAATGCATTAAGATCTATGTCACAAGGTAGAGCACAATATTCAATGTTCTTTGATCATTACGATAAAGTTCCACAAAATGTTCAAGACGAAGTAACTAAGAAGACGGGTACATAAAAATGGATAAACAAAATATAAGAATAAAACTTAGAGCTTACGATAATAAAATCCTTGATCAATCAACAGAGGAAATAGTTAATACTGTTAAAAGAACTGGAGCAAATATTAAAGGTCCAATTCCTCTTCCAACTAAAATAGAACGATATACTGTTTTAAGATCACCACACATTGATAAAAAAAGTAGAGAACAATTTGAAACAAGAACGCATAAAAGATTAATAGACATAATTGAACCAACGCCACAAACTGTAGAAGCTCTAATGAAATTAGATTTAGCTTCTGGAGTTGATGTAGAAATTAAAATATGAGTAATTTAGAGTTAATTGGAAAAAAACTAGGTATGACACGAGAGTTTTATGATTCTGGACAGTCTGTACCAGTAACAGTCTTAAAAATGGAAAAAGCTAGAATTATATCTATCATTGATAAAGAAAAGAGAGGTTATTCAGCTATCCAACTTGGATTTGGTAAAATTAAAAACTCAAAACTTACAAAACAAATGCGAGGTTTTTACTCAAAAAAAAGTACTGAACCAAAAAAAACATTAAAAGAAATAAGAATTGATAACACTGTTGATTTTAAAGAAGGAAATGAATTTGGTGTCGAGATTTTTGAAAAAGTAAAGTTTGTAGATGTTAAGTCCAAAACTATTGGTAAAGGATTTGCTGGTGCTATGAAAAGACATAACTTTTCTGGATTAAGAGCTTCACATGGAGTATCAATATCTCATAGGTCACATGGTTCAACTGGTCAAAGACAAGATCCAGGAAAAGTATTTAAAAACAAAAAAATGGCTGGTCACATGGGTGATAAATACAGAACTGTACAAAATCTAGAATTAATAAAAAGAGATAATGAAAATCAACTACTTTTTGTAAAAGGATCTATTCCTGGATCAAAAAATAGCGAGGTAACGGTTAGACAGTCAGTGAAAAATATTACTAAATCAACAATTGCTGAAAAAATAGATGCTCAAAAAAAAGCTAAATCAATTTCAGATAAGAAAAAAAAATAAATTATGAAAATTGAAAAAGTATCAATTAATGGAAATAAAAATATTTTAGAGATAAACGATAAAATTTTTGTAGATAAAATTAACAAAAAACTTATTAGTGAGATACTCTATAAAAATATTGCAAATTACAAAGGTAGAAAATCTAAAACTAAACAAAAAAATGAGATAGTTGGATCAACATCAAAAATTTATGCTCAAAAAGGAACTGGTAATGCTAGACACGCTAGCAGAAAAGCACCAATATTTGTAGGTGGAGGTGTTGCACATGGTCCAAAAGGTGAAAATTCATATAAAATTAGAAAATTAAATAAAAAAGAAAAAAAGTTAGGATTAATATCTTTAATTTCAGAAAAAAATATTAATAAAAATTTATTGGTTTTTGAAGATTTTACGAAGCAAATAACTAAAACTAAGGAAATGTTTACACTACTAAAAAAACATGAAGCAACTGACTCTATAATTATATTAGATAAAAATTCTACCGATAAAATTGGCAGATCTTTGAAAAATATTCCAAATATTAAAATTTCTGATCCTGGAAATTTAAGTTTATATGACCTGTTAAAATATAAAAAAGTTATTTTTACAGAAAGCTCAATTAAAGAACTAGAAAAGAGATATATATGATTAAAAAATATAATATTTTTGATAACATAAAGAGTCCTATAGTTACCGAGAAGTCAACTAATTTATCGGAGCAAAATAAAATAGTTTTTAAAGTAAATAAAAGCTTAAATAAAAAATTAATTAAAAAAAATATTGAAAAGATTTTTAAAGTTGAAGTAATTAAAGTTAATATAGTCAACAAACAAAAAAGACTTAAATCGACCAGAGGAAGAAAAGTTAAGTTGCCTGGGTTTAAGAAGGCTATTGTGACACTAAAAAAAGGACAAAACATTGATTTAACTACAGGTATTTAATTTATGGCACTGAAACAATTTAAACCCTACACAAAATCAACAAGATCAACAATTTTGATTGATAAATCAAATTTATGGAAAGGAAAACCATATAAACCACTTACTTCTCAAAATAAATCTGTAAAAGGTAGAAATAATATGGGACGTATAACTGCTAGAAATCATGGTGGTGGTCACAAACAAAAATACAGGAAAATTGATTTTTATAGAAACAAGTTTGATGTTTCAGGTGAGGTTGAGAGAATAGAATATGATCCGAACAGGTCATGTCATATAATGTTAATAAATTTTAAAGATGGACAAAAAGCTTATTATTTGGCGCCTCAAAAAATAAAAATTGGTGATGTTGTTCAAAATGGACCAAACTCTGAAATAAAAATTGGAAATACATTACCTTTAAAAGATATTCCTGTTGGAATTGATATTCATAATGTTGAAATACAACCCGGCGGGGGTGGTAAAATTGCTAGAGCTGCTGGTGCATCCGTAACAATATCAGGATCTGATGGTAACTATTCAATAATAAAAATGACATCAGGCGAAGTCAGAAAGATTGACTCCAGATGTCTTGGTACAATTGGCGTATTGTCTAACCCTGATCAAAAAAATATTAGCATTGGTAAAGCAGGTAGATCAAGATGGCTTGGCAGAAGACCTCATACAAGGGGTGTGGTAATGAACCCAGTAGATCATCCTCACGGAGGAGGTGAGGGAAAAACCGCAGGAGGAAGGCATCCAGTATCCCGTACGGGTGTATCTGCTAAAGGTTTAAAAACAAGAGATAATAAGCGAACAGATAAATTTATAATAAGACGTAGAGGTAAGAAATAATTTATGTCAAGATCAATTTGGAAGGGACCTTTTGTGGAAGAGAGTTTAATTAAAAAAGTAGAAAAGGAAAAAAATAATCCAAATAGAAAACCTATAAAGACGTGGTCAAGAAAATCAACTATTTTACCTGATTTTGTTGGGATAAGTTTTTTAATCTATAATGGAAAAAAATTTATTCCCATAACGATTTCAGAAGATATGGTGGGTCATAAATTTGGAGAATTTGCTCCTACAAGACAGTTTTTTGGACATACACCAGCTGATAAAAAAGCAAAAGAGGCAGCTCCTGACGCTGATAAAAAATAAATATGAAAAATAATAAAAATACTAAATCTGATTTAAAGACTGTCAAAGCTGTTAACAAAAGTGTGAGATCTAGTATAAGAAAACTTTCACCTCTACTAAAATCTATAGTAGGAAAGAAGGCAGGTGAGGCTATAAGAGATTTAACATTCTCAGAGAAGAGGATATCAAGAGATATTAAAAAAACAATTTCGTCAGCTGTTGCTAATGCAGAAAATAATTATCAATATGATATTGATAAATTAGTAATTAAAGAAGCTTACTGTGGAAAACAAATAATCATGAAGAGATTTAGAGCAAGAGCCAAAGGTAGGGCGGCTCCAATTATGAAGCCATACTCAAATGTTACGATAATTTTGTCAGAAAAATCTCAGGAGTTAAAATAATATGGGACAGAAAGTTAACCCAATAGGATTAAGATTAGGCATTAATAAAGGCTGGGATTCAGTTTGGTATGCTAATAAAAAAAATTTTGGAAATTATTTAATTGAGGACTTTAAAATTAGAGAGCATATTAAAAAAACCGTAGTAAATTCTGGTGTCTCAAAGGTGATGATAGAAAGAACTTCAAAAAAATGCTTTGTCACAATATATACTTCGAGACCTGGATTTGTAATTGGTAAAAAAGGTAGCGATATTGAAAAAATAAAGAAGAAATTGTCGGATATTACTTCTAATGAAGTTGTTTTAAATATTAAAGAAGTTAAAAAACCTGAAACTAATAGTTTTTTAGTTGCTGAAAACATTGCACAGCAACTTGTAAAAAGAGTTTCTTACAGAAAAGCTATGAAAAGAGCAATGCAATCTGCAATAAGGTTAGGAGCCAAGGGTATTAAAGTAGCACTTAGTGGAAGACTTGGAGGAAATGAAATTGCAAGAACTGAGTGGTTAAGAGACGGCGCTATACCTTCACATACACTGAGAGCAGATATTGATTATGCAGAGGCAGAGGCACTTACTACCTATGGTATAATCGGGGTAAAAGTTTGGATTTATAAAGGTGAAATATTTACAAAGGAGTTTAGTCAAGAGACTAACAAAAATTAATTATGCTTCAACCGACAAGAACAAAATATAGAAAAGCACACAAGGGCAGAATTCATGGTGTAGCATCCAGATGTAATCTGATGAATTATGGTTCGTATGGTCTCAAAGCAATCCAACCAGAAAGAGTGATATCTAAACAAATTGAGGCAGCAAGAGTAGCTTTAACAAGACATATGAAAAGACAAGGTCGTGTTTGGACAAGAATTTTTCCTAATATACCAATTTCAAAAAAACCTACAGAGGTTAGAATGGGTAAGGGAAAAGGATCACCAGAATATTGGGCATGTAGAGTTAAACCTGGTAGAATACTTTTTGAAGTAGATGGTGTATCAGAACAAATTGCGAAAGAAGCTTTATATAAAGCATCAGCAAAATTACCAATTAAATGTAAATTTATTAAGAGAATATAATGAAAAAAAAAGAAATAAAAAAACTTTCAAAGTCTGAAATTATAAAAAATTTGGATATTTTTAAAAAAGATTTATTTAACTTAAGATTTCAAAAAAATAACGGACAATTAAAAAATCCAGCAAAATTTAAAGAGACAAGGAAAACAATAGCAAGACTTAAAACAAATCTAAGAGGTAATAATGCCTAAAAAAGTATTAAACGGTATAGTTGTAAGCGATAAAGGAAATAAATCTATAACTGTACTTGTTGAAAGAAAATATCAACATCCAGTTTTAAAAAAAGTTATTAAAACGAAAAAAAAATATCACGCTCATGATGAAAATAATTCTTTTAAAAATGGAGATTCAGTTTCAATTATTGAAACCAATCCAATATCAAAAACAAAAAAATTTAAAGTGATAGAAAGTAATAAATGATACAAGTTCAAACAGAATTAATGGTTGCAGACAATACAGGAGCAAAAAAAGTTGAATGCATAAAAGTTCTTGGTGGATCAAAAAGAAGATATGCAAGTATTGGAGATATTATTAAAGTCTCAGTTAAAGAAGCAATACCAAAAGGAAAAGTTAAAAAAGGTTCGGTTCATAATGCTGTTGTTGTAAGAGTTAAAAAAGGAATACATAGAAATGATGGATCAAAAGTAAAATTCGATAACAACGCTGCTGTACTTACCGATGATAAAGGTGAACCTATTGGAACTAGAATTTTTGGTCCAGTAACAAGAGAGTTAAGAGTTCGAGGGCAAATGAAAATAATTTCTTTAGCACCGGAGGTTTTATAAATGATTAAAAAAGGTTTACGAGTAAAAGTGTTGGCGGGAAAAAATAAAAAAAAAGAAGGTGAAATTATTGAAATAGATAGATCAAACAATCGAGCAAAAGTTAAAGGACTGAATTTAGTTAAGAAGCATATGAAGACAACAAAAGAAAAAAAAGGCGGAATCATTAGTAAGGAAAATTATATAAATATTTCAAATTTAATGATTATTGAAAAACAAAAAGAAAAAAAAAAGGACAAAAAAGTTAAAGTATGACGCCAAGATTAAAAGAAATTTATCAAAAAAATATTATACCAAATCTTAAAACAAAATTTGGATATAAAAACCTAAATATGGGACCTAAATTACAAAAAATTGTAATTAATATGGGATTAGGACTAGATGGAAATGATTCAAAAATTTTAAAATCTTGTGAAAATGATTTGTCATTATTGTCAGGTCAAAAACCTACTCTAACTAAATTTAAAAAATCTATTTCAAATTTTAAAACAAGAAAAGGATCAAATGCTGGATTAAAAGTGTCTCTTAGAAAAGATAGAATGTATGAATTTTTAGATAGATTGGTTAATATTGCATTACCAAGAATTAAAGACTTTAGAGGTCTTTCTCCAAAAGGTTTTGATAAAAATGGTAATTATACATTTGGAATTAAAGAACATATAATTTTTCCTGAAGTTAATTTTGATAAAGTTGAAAAAATCAGAGGTCTTGACATTACTATTGTAATCAAATCTGAAAAAGTTGACCACAGTTATGAGTTATTAAAAGAATTTAATTTCCCATTTATAACAAAGGAGGGTAACTAATGGCTAAATTAAGCTCAATAAATAAAAATAATAGAAGAATTAAACTTTCAAAAAAATTTCTAAATAAAAGAAATAAATTAAAAAAAATAGTAATGGATAAAAAACTACCCCTAGAAGAAAGATTTAAAGCTCAACAAAAACTATCAAAATTACCAAGAAATTCATCAAAAGTCCGTGTTGTAAATAGATGTCAAATATCAGGAAGGCCACACGGTGTTTATAGAAAATTAAAAATATCAAGAATTGCTTTGAGAAAATTAACTTTAGAGGGAAAAATTCCTGGTATGGTAAAATCAAGTTGGTAAAGGAGAAATGATGAGTTTAAGTGATCCAATTGGAGATATGATTGCAAGAATTAAAAATGCAAGTTTAAGAAATTATAAAAAAGTTGTAATTCCTTCATCAAAATTTAAAACGAAAATAGCTGATGTCCTTAAGAATGAGGGTTATATAATAAACTATAAAGTAGAGTCATTAGAGGGTAAAAATAATTTATTGATTGATTTAAAATATAATTCAGGAAATCCAGTTATAAACTCGATTCAAAGAATTTCAAAACCTGGTAGAAGAATATTTTCAAGTGCAGAAAGTTTACCCAAAGTTAGCAACGGTCTAGGTATTGCAATTATATCTACCCCCAAAGGTGTAATGACGGATCAGGATGCAAGAAAAAATCAAGTTGGTGGAGAAATTATTTGCAAGGTATTTTAATGTCAAAAATAGGTAAAATAAATATTTCAGTACCAGATAAAGTTAAAGTTTCACTAGATGGAAATATTTTAAAAATGGAGGGACCTTTAGGAAAAAATAACTTATCACTAGATACAAATGTTTTTGATCTTAATATAAATAATGGTAAAGAAGTTTCTATAAAACCAAAGGTAATTAATCAAAATACAAAAAGAATTTGGGGTTTAAATCGTAGTTTAATAAATAATGCAATAAAAGGATTAAATGAAGGATATTCTAAAACACTTGAATTAACTGGAGTTGGATTTAGGGCAGCTGTAAAAGGTACATCATTAAATTTACAAATTGGTTTCAGTCATGATGTAAACTACAATATTCCTGAGGGCATTAAAATCACTGTTGAAAAACAAACAATTATCAAAATAAGCGGATCAGACAAACAATTAGTTGGATCGGTAGCAGCTAAAATTAAATCTTTTAAAAAAACTGAACCATATAAAGGAAAAGGCATAAAGGAACAAGGTCAGTATATTCTAAGAAAAGAAGGAAAAAAGAAATAATGAAATTGAACTCTAAAATCAGAAAAAAATATAGGATTAGAAATAAGCTAAAAAAAAATAATCCTAACAATAGATTGAGATTATCAGTGTTTAGATCAACAAATAATATCTCTGCTCAAATTATAGATGATAAAATAAATAAAACATTAATTTCAGCTACCTCAAACAAAAAAAATATAAAAAATTTAAACAAAAAAAAATCAGAACTATCTGAATTAGTTGCTAAAGATTTAGCAGATAAGGCTAAAGAAAAAAAAATAACAAAAGTATACTTTGATAGAGGTGTATATAAATATCATGGAAGAGTAAAACTTTTTGCAGAAGCATTAAAAAAACATGGGATGGAATTTTAAATGGAAAAAAATAGCGAATTTGTTGACAAATTAGTACACATAAACAGGATAACAAAAGTTGTTAAAGGTGGTAGGAGATTTGGATTTTCTGCATTAGTTGTTGTTGGAAATCAAAATGGTCAATTAGGGGTTGCTCACGCAAAAGCAAAACAAGTCCCTGATGCTATAAAAAAAGCAAATGAATTAGCTAGAAGAAAAATGATAAAGATTCCATTAAGAGATGGTCGTACTATACATCATGATGTGTATAGCAAAGATGGAGCAGGTAAAGTTATACTTAGATCTGCACCAAAAGGTACAGGAATAATTGCTGGTGGACCTATACGTTCAATTTGTGAAGTAGTGGGTATTAAAGATATAGTAGCAAAATCTTTAGGGACCGGAAATCCTCACAATGTTATTAGAGCCTGTATAAAAGCTCTAAAATTACAACATTCACCAAAATCAATATCATTATCTAGAAATAAAAAAATATCAGAAATTGTTGAAAAAAGAGGGTAAATGAAACTTAATTCAAAATTAAAAACTAAAGAAAACAAAAAAAGAATAGGCAGAGGGATAGGAAGTGGAAAAGGTAAAACTTCAGGAAGAGGCGTCAAAGGTCAAAAGTCTAGAAGAGGTGTAGCAATAAAAAGTTTTGAAGGTGGACAAATGCCTTTATACAGAAGACTACCAAAGAGAGGTTTTAATCCGATCAAAAAAAAAGCAAAATATGCTACTATAAACTTGTCACAAATTCAGTCGTTGATAGATAAAAAAATAATAAATTCGTCAACAAAAATTGATTTAAAATTGTTAAAATCTAATAAAATAGTTAAAAAAAACGTATTTAAGTTTAAAATTTTAGGCTTGGGTGAAATAAAGGATAAAGTCAATTTAGATACAGAGTTTCTTTCGAAATCAGCAAAAGATAAATTATCAAAATCAGGATCTCAATTTATAATAAAAAATAATACATAATGAGCTCAAGCAGTCAAAATGATTTAAGAAATAGAATCTTTTTTACAATTTTTATTCTAGCCGTTTATAGACTTGGTACATTTGTACCACTTCCTGGAATTGATCCAAATCAACTTCAAATCCTTATGGAGGGTAACCAAAAAGGTTTATTAGGAATGTTTAATGTATTTGCAGGTGGAGCAATTAGTAGAATGGCTATATTCGCTTTAGGTATCATGCCATATATCTCGTCATCAATTATTGTACAATTATTGACCGGTGTATCTGATTATTTTAAAAATTTAAAATCCCAAGGAGAAAAGGGAAGACAGAAAATAACCCAAATAACAAGGTATGGAACTGTTCTTCTTGCTACGGTTCAGGGTTATGGTCTATCAGTTGGATTGGAGTCATCCGCAAATTTAGTTATAAATCCAGGTATTTTTTTTAAAATATCTACAGTAACGACTATAGTTGCTGGTACTATGTTTTTGATGTGGTTAGGTGAACAAATTACTCAAAGAGGAATTGGTAACGGAATTTCATTAATAATTTTTTCAGGGATAGTTGCCGAAATCCCAAGAGCTCTAGCTACAACATTTGAATTAGGTAGAACGGGAGCTTTGTCAACGTTGGTTATTATATCTATATTTATAATTTTAATATTAACAATTATGTTTATTGTATTCATGGAAAGAGCTCTAAGAAAAATTCCTATAAACTATCCTAAAAGACAGGTTGGAAATAAAATTTATGGTGGTGACTCATCACATCTTCCACTTAAAATTAATTCAGCTGGTGTTATTCCAGCAATATTTGCGTCAGCTTTGTTACTATTGCCTATTACATTTTCAAATTTTAATATTTCCCAAAATGAAACTTTCATCAACCTTGCATCGTTTTTTTCACAAGGGCAACCACTTTATATGCTGCTATATGCGTCTGGAATAATTTTCTTCACTTTTTTTTATACATCAATTACTTTTAATCCAAACGAGACAGCTGAAAATTTAAGAAAATATGGTGGTTTTATTCCTGGAATTCGGCCAGGAGAGAGCACAGCATTGTATATTGAAAATATTTTAACAAAACTTACTACAATTGGTGCATTGTATTTAACTTTAGTTTGTTTAATGCCGGAATTTTTAATTGCTAATTATCCCATACCTTTCTATCTAGGTGGTACTTCAATATTAATTGTTGTAGTTGTTGCTATAGATACAGTTACTCAAATCCAAACAAGATTAATGAGTTCGCAATATGAACAATTAATTAAAAAAACACAATTTGGAAAATAGGTGAACATCATATTATTTGGACCTCCTGGTGCTGGCAAAGGTACTCAGTCAAAATATTTAGTACAAAAGACAAAAGGATATCAAATTTCAACTGGTGATATTTTAAGAGATGAAATTAAATATGAAACAGATATAGGAAAAATGATAATTAATGATATGAATGATGGTAAATTTGTAAGTGACGATATTGTTAACAAATTGATTAAAAAAATAATATTTGATCCTGATAAAAAAAATAAGCTAATTTTTGACGGATATCCAAGATCATTAACTCAAGCTAAAAACTTGGAACTATTTTTAAATGAATCTAGCCAAAAAATAGATTTTGTTTTCTTTCTTAATGTAAACAAAGAAACAATTATAAAAAGAATTGAAAAAAGAAAAATTTTAGAGAAAAGATCTGACGATGAATTAAATACAATTATCAAAAGATATGATACATACATGAATACAACTAAACCTGTATTAGATTTCTATTCTAAAAATCCAAATTTTTATGAGATTGATGGAAGCTCTGAAATAGTTGAAATAACAAGAAAAATTGAGACTTTTATCAATGTTTAAGGCGTTGACTTTGGTTAAACTTATTATATAAAAGGCACAATTTATCACAAAAATTATGGCTCGTATTGCAGGTGTAAACATTCCACAAAATAAATTAGTTCATATTGGACTTACCTACATTTACGGTATAGGTGATAGATTTTCATCTCAAATTTGTAAAGCTTTAAATATTCCTTCATCAAAAAGAGTTAATGAACTTACTGATGAAGAAGTGTTAAAAATCAGAGAGTATATCGATGGTAACTTTGTAGTTGAGGGTGATTTAAGAAGAGAAAATTCATTAAGTATTAAAAGATTAATAGATCTGGCTTGCTACAGAGGATCAAGACACAAAAAAAAATTACCTGTAAGAGGCCAAAGAACAAGATGTAATGCAAGAACAAGAAAAGGTAAAGCGATTGCAATCGCTGGTAAAAAATTAACACCACTTAAAAAATAATTTATGCCAAAAGAAGAAATAAAAAATAAATCGACAGAAGAAGAGTCTAGTAAGAAAAAAAGTTTTACAAAAAAAAAGAAAACAAAAAAAAATATTTTAAATGGTATCGCATATGTTCAATCAACATTTAATAATACTATTGTCTCAATAGCTGATACAAATGGAAATGTTATATCCTGGGCATCTGCAGGGCAAAAGGGTTTTAAGGGATCGAGAAAATCAACACCTTATGCAGCACAAGTTGCAGCTGATGCCGCCGCGGTAAAAGCTTTGGAATGCGGCATGAAAATTTTGTCAGTTGAAGTAAAAGGACCAGGCTCAGGAAGAGAAACTGCTCTAAGAGCATTACAAGCAAGAGGTTTTAAAATTACTTCTATTAAAGACACAACACCAATGCCACATAACGGTACGAGACCACCAAAAAAAAGGAGAGTTTAAAATGGAAACTAATAATGTTAACTTAAAAAATTGGAAATCATTGATTAAACCTTCAAAAATCGATGTAGATCAAAATGATGAAAAAACATTTGCAAAAGTTGTGGCGGAACCTTTAGAAAAAGGATATGGTTTAACAATTGGTAATTCGCTAAGAAGAATTTTATTATCTTCTATAAGAGGTACTGCAGTAACAGCCATTCAAATAGATGGTGTCCAGCATGAATATAGTTCAATTAAAGGTGTAAGAGAAGATGTTACTGATATTGTATTAAATATAAAATCTTTAGCTTTAAAAAGTACAGCCGAAGGTAATAAAAAATTAATTTTAGATGCAAAGGGACCTGGTGAAATAAAGGCATCCCAAATCGCTCCAGTAGCTGACATAGAAATTTTGAATCCAGATTTAGTAATATGTAATTTAGATGAAAATACTAATTTTCATATGGAACTCTTTGTAGGAAACGGAAAAGGTTATGTATCAGCAGAACTTAATAAGCCTGAAGAACCACCTCTAGGATTAATACCAATTGACTCTTTATTTAGTCCGGTAAAAAAAGTTTCATATTCAGTTAGTACAGCTAGAGAAGGTAAAGCACTCGATTATGACAAACTGACAATGGAAATAGAAACTAATGGATCAATTACAGCTGAAGATGCCCTTGCATATTCGGCAAGAATTTTCCAAGATCAATTAGGTATGTTTGTAAATTTTGACGAACCTCAAGAAATCAAAATACAAGATCAACCAAAAGAACCTGAGTTTAATCAAAATCTATTAAGAAAAGTTGATGAATTAGAACTTTCAGTTAGATCTATGAATTGCTTAAAAAATGATAATATAATTTATATTGGTGATTTAGTACAAAAATCTGAGGGTGAAATGTTAAGAACACCAAATTTTGGTAGAAAATCTTTAAATGAAATTAAAGAAGTTTTAAGCGGAATGTCTTTATACCTAGGTATGGAAATTCCTAATTGGCCTCCAGATAATATTGCTGAGTTATCAAAAAAATTAGAAGATGCTATATAAATAGATGAGACATCGAATAGGACATAAAAAATTAAACAGGACGTCTGAACACAGAAAAGCATTAATTAAAAATATGCTTAATTCTTTAGTTAAGTATGAGCAAATAACGACCACTTTACCTAAAGCTAAAGTTTTAAGGCCTGAGGCAGAAAAAATAATTACTATAGGAAAAAAAAATACATTAGCCAATACAAAACGACTAGTTTCAAAGTTACAAAATATACAAACTGTAAATAAAATTAGAAAAACATTATCTAAAAGATATGAAACAAGAAAAGGTGGTTACACAAGAATAATTAAAGCTGGCTATAGATATGGTGATAATGCTCCAATGGCTATAATTGAGTTCATTGATAGAGATGTTGAAGCAAAAAAAGTTGACAGAAAAAAAACAAAAACTGAAAACAAAAGTAAAGAACAAACACCAGCACAAAAAACAGCCTAATTTTAATTAAAAGCCTTATGCAAAAGGTTATTAAAATAGATGATACTTCTGTAGGTCTAAGAATTGATAAATGGATAAAGTTTTTTTTAACTAAAATTCCACAAAGTTTGGTTGAAAAGGACCTTAGAAATGGAAAAATTAAGGTAAATAAAAAAAAGGTAAAAAGTTCTTATAAACTTAAAAAGTCAGATCAAATTTCTTTATATAATATTTCTTATAAAATCATATCTCAAGACAAAAAAAAATCGATACCAAATAATATTGTCATTCAGGAGACTGAAAATACAATAATTGAAAATAATTCTGATTTTGTTGTAATAAATAAAAAATCAGGATTACCTGTTCAAGGTGGAACAAAAGTAAAAGAAAATTTAATAAATATTCTTTCAAATAGTAATTATTTTGAAAATACAAAACCTTATATTGTTCACAGGATCGATAAAGATACATCGGGTGTTTTAATTGTTGCTAAAAATCGAAATATAGCACAACAACTTACTACTTTGTTTAGAATTAGAAAGATTCATAAATCATATCTTGCAGTAAGTTTTGGTCATGTTGAAAAAAATAAGGATACAATTGATAATAATTTAATAAGATATGAAAAAAATAAAAAAATATTTGAAAGAGCAGTCACACAATATCAAGTAATTGACAATAATAAAAATTTAACTTTATTTAAGTTAAAGCCAATAACTGGAAGAAAGCATCAGATTAGAAAACATCTCACCGATCTAAATTGTCCAATAATTGGTGACAAAAAATATTTTCTACAAAAGCCAAGTAAAAATAATCAACTTTTATTACATGCCCATGAAATCAGATTTATTTTAAACAATAAAAAATATACTTTTAAAGCAACTATTCCTGAGTATTTTAAATATTTTTTGTTGAAGAATAATTTGAAATCGAAAGATTTTTAACTAATTTTTCTTGTAATACCAAACTGAACTCTGGTGAATTAATTTTAGATATTTCCATAAGTTTTACAACTTTTTTATTTTTAATTCCACAAGGAACAATTTTTTCAAAATGTTCAAGATTGTTATTAATATTTATTGAAAATCCATGATATGCAATCCATTTTTTAACCCTAATACCAATTGCTGCTATTTTTTTGGTTTCGTTTTTATGCTTTACCCAGATTCCAATATTTTTTCTGTCACATTTGCTATTAATTCCAAATTGTTTTAAGGCTTCAATTATTGAATTTTCCAAGGAAATAATAAATCTTCTTATATCCTTTTTTCTTTTAGATAAATCTATTACAAGATAGCATATGAGTTGACCTGGCGAATGACATGTTATTTTACCACCACGATTTGTTTTATAAAGATTGATTGATTTATCTAATAAATCTGATTTTGTTGAACTAGTACCAGCAGTATAAATTAAATTATGTTCTAAAAACCATATTAACTCTTTTTTACGATTGTTAATTACATTATCAAGCCTTTCCTCAAGTAATCGAATCGCATCATGATAATTTACTGGTTTTACTGATTTTTTTATCTCTATACTCATATTCAATTTGTAATATAAGGATATCGCTCAAAAAAACTAGGAATATCGATCATGAGTTTAATAAAAAAAAGTAAAGATAAAATTGTTAATTTTGAATTTAATAAAGAATACATAAAAGTTATTACTGAAAAAATATCAAGTAGTGATACTACCTTTATTATTAAATCTTTCAAAGAAATGCACCCCGCTGATGCAGCGGATATAATAGAACATTTATCTCAGGAGGATAGAGAAAATTTAATTAAATTAAGTAATTTTAAAATCGATCCTTCAATTTTTGTTGAATTAAATGAAGCTATTCAAACAGAGATTACAAAATATTTGTCAAATGAAAATATTGTTTTCATTTTAAAAAATTTAGATTCAGATGATGCTATTCAAATATTAGAAAATTTAGATGAAAAAAATAAAAATGATATATTAAGTTCACTACCACCAAAAGATCGATTTGTTCTTTTAGAAAGTTTGAGCTATCCAGAGGACAGTGCTGCTAGAATTATGCAAAGACAATTTACTGCTATACCAAGTAACTGGTCTGTAGGACAGACAATAGATTATCTGAGAGAAAATAGAGATTTACCAGAAGAATTTTTAGAAATATTTATAGTCGATAACGAATTTAAACCAATTGGAACAGTTCCCTCATCCAAAGTATTACGAACTCCACGAGAAACAAAGATGATATCTATTACTAACGAAACACAATTTTTAATCCCTGTAGATATGGATAGAGAGGAAGTTGGAAGAATGTTTGAAAATTATAATCTTAACTCAGCATGTGTTGTAGATAAAAATAACAAACTTGTAGGGATGATTACAAATGATGATATCTTAACAGTGTTAGCTGAAGAAGCTGAAGAAGATGCGCTTAGACTTGCAGGTGTAGGTGATGAGGAAATTACAGATGGTATAATAACAAAAACCAAAAGAAGATTTAATTGGTTACTATTAAATTTGTTTACTGCATTTTTAGCAACATGGGTCATAAGTCTATTTGGTGCAACAATTGAACAAATGGTTGCGTTAGCTTTTTTAATGCCAATAGTTGCATCTATGGGTGGTAATGCGGGAATGCAAACATTGGCTGTTACTGTAAGAGCTATTGCAACTAATGATTTAACAGAAAATAATTTTACACAAAATATAATCAAAGAATTTTCAATAGGAATTTTAAATGGTATAATTTTTGCAATTATAAGTGCAGCCATAGTACAATTATGGTTCAAAGACATAACGCTTTCTTTAATTATTTCTATATCAATGATTTTAAATATGATAGTTGCAGGATTATTTGGAATATTAATACCAATAGGTTTAAAAAAATTTAAAGTCGATCCTGCTATTGCCTCTAGTGTTTTTGTAACAACAATAACTGATGTTATTGGTTTTTTATCTTTTTTAGGAATAGGAGCGTATTTTTTTTATTAATTAAATATTATCAATTAATCTTACATTTTTTTGTTTATAAGCAATAAATATTTTAAAATTTTTTACAGAAATTTGACTGCTCAGATTATTAGGATTTCTAACTTCTAGGTAATCAATTTTGTCACATAAATTCTTAATTTTATATTTATAAAAATTAATTAGACTTATATTTTTAAAATCTTTAGAAATTAACTTTTTAAGATTAAATAAAAGTTTTGAGATTTTTTCAGACCTTTTATATGAATTTTTACTTAACAAATTATTTCTCGATGATAATGGTAATTTCTTTTTATTTCTTATACATTTACAGGATACAATTTTTGAATTGATACTTTTTTGTAAATATTTTTTAATTAGATAAATTTGCTGAAAATCTTTCTCTCCAAGATATAGGTATTTAGCATTAATATTCTTCATCAATCTATTCATTATCGCTAAAACTCCCTCAAAATGTCCTTTTCTAGATTTTGCACAAAGAACTCTATCCTTTTTTAATATATTAATTTTTTTTTTAATTCCTTTTTTATAAATTTCATTTTCAGTTGGTATAAATAAATAATCAACATTCATCTTTTTTAGTATTAAAATATCTTTTTTTAGGCTTCTTGGATATTTTATAAAATCTTTTTTATCATTAAATTGAGTTGGGTTAACAAAAATACTTACTATTACTTTCTTAGATTTTTTTTTAGCAATTTTTATTAATGATATATGCCCTCTATGGAGTGAGCCCATAGTTGGCACGAAACCAATATTCTGTTTAAAATTAATTTCTTTTTTTAATATATTAAAGCTTTCAAAAATTTTCATTTATGATACTTGATTAATTATTATATTATGATCAAACAAGCAATAATACCACTTGCTGGATTAGGTACAAGACTACTTCCATTAACAAGCGTATTTCCAAAGGAATTGTTACCAATTAACGGTAAACCAGGTGTTGAGTACATTTTAGAGGAATGTTTTCAGGCTGGCATAAAAGACATTATTTTTATCATATCTACAAAAAAAAAATTGATAAAAAAATATTTTTATAATGACAACTTTTATAAAAAAATTATTAATAAAAAAAAAGATAAAAGAATTAGTAATGAATATAAAAAAATTTTAAAATACAAAAAAAAAATAAAATTTGTATTTCAAAATAAGCCATTAGGTACTGGAGATGCCATATTAAAAGCAAAAAAATTTGTGACAGAAAATCACTTTTTAATTTTGTTTCCTGATGATTTAATTGTTAAAAGAAACTGTTCAAAAGATATGATTGATATTCATAAAAAATACAATTGTTCTGTTATGGCCTCTAAAAAAGTAAAAAAAAATGAAGTTAGTAGATGGGGTATATATTCAGTTAAAAATAAAATTAGTAATAATAATTTTTTAATTGATGATGTTATCGAAAAACCTAATCAAAAAAATGCACCTTCAACTAATGCTGTCATAGGTAGGTATATATTATCAAAAAAAATATTTAATAAACTCGAACGTCAAAAAAAAGGTATTGGAGGAGAAATTCATATTACTGATGCAATAAGAAAATTAATTAAAGATAATAGTAAATTTATTGGCCATAATTTTGCCGGTAAATATTTGGATTGTGGAACCATGAAAGGATATATTAAATCTTCCTTAGAAATTTCAAAATTATGAAATTATGCATGATAGGCACAGGTTATGTTGGTCTTGTTAGTGGTGTTTGTTTTGCTGAGTTAGGTAATGACGTAATATGTGTAGATAAAGATGTTTCTAAAATTAATAAACTTAAAAAATCAATTATACCAATTTATGAACCTGGATTAGAGGAACTTATTAAGAAAAATTATAAAGCTGGAAGATTAAAATTTAGCAATAATCTTCCCGTCTCTATTGATAAATCAAACATCATTTTTATTTGCGTAGGTACACCTACAAAAAAAAATAAATATGAAGCTGATTTATCACAGGTATATGCAGCCGCTAAAGAAATTAGCAAATGTATTAAATCTTTTAAAATTATAATAAATAAATCAACCGTTCCGGTCATGACAGGCGATAAAGTTGAACAAATAATATTAAAAAAAATAAAAAAAAAATTATTTAGTGTAGTTTCTAATCCTGAATTTTTAAGAGAAGGAGAGGCTATAAGAGATTTTATTTATCCTGATAGAATAGTAATAGGAACATCTAACAAAAAATCAAATAAAATATTAAAAAATTTGTACTCTCCTCTTATTTCTAAAGGTGCAAGGTATATAAATGTATCTAGAAGGGCAGCAGAACTCATTAAGTATGCCTCTAATGCATTTCTTGCAACAAAAATAACATTTATTAACGAATTAGCCAATTTATGTGAAAAATTAAATATTAATGTAGAGGATGTTTCAATTGGTGTTGGTAGTGACAAAAGAATAGGTGGAAGATTTTTAAGAGCAGGCCCAGCTTACGGTGGATCGTGCTTTCCAAAAGACACTAGAGCACTAGTTGACACTGCTAAAAAATCAAAAACTTCATTATCTGTGATTAATACAGTAATAAATTCTAATGATAAAAGATCTGGACTACTTCTTAATAGAATAAATTATATTTTGAAAAATAAGATTAAAAACAAAAATATTACTTTCTTAGGAGTTACATTTAAAGCAAACACAGACGATATGCGTGAGTCTGCAAGTTTGAAAATGATACCATATTTAAATAAGAAAGGTGCTAAAATTAAATATTACGATCCTACAGGAAAAAAAACTGAATTTGATAAATTTAAAAATGTTCAATTCAAGAATAATATTAAAGACGCATGTGAAATGTCTGATTTAATTATTATTCATACTGAATGGAATGAATTTAAGCTTATAGATTTAAAAAAAATTGTAAAAAAAAGAAATTTTATTATTTATGATATGAGAAATATATATTCTACAGAGAAGATGGAAAAACAAAAAATTAAATATTTTGGTATTGGAAAGTAATTTAGTTTAACTCAAATATAGCATCAACTTCAACTGCTACGCCCAAAGGCAAACTATTCGTACTTACTGCAGCTCGAGCGTGCATACCTGCTTCACCAAATATTTTAACTATTGTATCAGACGCACCATTTATGACTTTAGGTTGCTCAGTAAAATCGTCTACTGAATTTACAAAGCCTGTTAATTTTATACAGGATTTAACTCTTGAAAGATCTCCAGATAAATGATTTTTGGTTTGAGAAACAATACTTAATGCACACCTTTTTGCTGCTTCGTATCCATCTTCAACATTGAGGGTTTTACCTAATTTACCTTTTATTAAATCACCATTTTTATCGATAGAAATTTGTCCAGATATATAAAGTAATTTTCCTACCTCTTTTGTAGCAACATATGATCCAACAGGTGCAGCAGCTTTAGGTAAATCAATCTTTAGTTCTATTAATTTTTCATCGAAATTCATTATTTAGTTATTCCCTACAAAGAATATCTGTAACAGTTCTTTCATCTTTTGGTGGACATTTGCCAAATGGGTTACCTAACTGTGGTTTTTTCATTCCACATGAAGTAATGAATACTAAAGAAATTATAATTAAAAATATTTTTTTCATTTTTTTCCTTTCTTTTTATTTTTGTCGTATTCTTTTCTTCTTTCTATCAAAATTAATGCATCTTCCATAGATAATTCTGATGGATCTTTTTCTTCAGGAATTGTTGCGTTTAAAGACTTATATTTTATATAGGGACCATATTGACCTTTCATGATTCTTACTGGCTTCTTATCTTCAGGATGTTCGCCGAGATCTTTTATCAGAGACGAGGAAATTCTGCCTGGTTTTGCTTCTGCAATTAGTGTAACGGCTCTATTTAAGCCAATTGTAAAAAGATCTTCAATATTATCTAATCTAGCAGATTTATTTTCACATTTTAAATAAGGACCAAATCTTCCTGAGTTTATAGTTATATCTTTCCCACTTTCAGGGTGTTGGCCGATAACTTTTGGAAGAGAACATAAATATTTTGCTTTTTCCAAATCGACTTGATCAATTTCAATACCTTTTGGAATAGATACATTTTTAAATTTATTATCTGTTATTTTCTTTTTCTTTTTTTTAGTAGATAAATCTACTTCAGTCATTTCATATTGAAGATATGGTCCAAACCTTCCGTTTTTAAGATAAATTTCTTTACCATTTTCATTCTCACCTATTAATTTAGGTTCTGCCAAAGCAATTTGATCATTTGCTTTTGATTTTGAAAGAGGCCTTGTAAACTTACATTCTGGATAGTTTGAACAACCTATAAATGCGCCGCCTCTAAAACTATTTTTTAAACTCAATTCTCCTGTATTACATAATTTACATTTTCTATTAATTTTTCCTTTCTCATCTGACTCAAAAATGAGCTCACCAAGACTTTCATTTAATAGATCCAGCACCTCTCTTGTTCTCTTTTCTTTAACATTTGAAACATTGCTATTGAAATCTTTCCAAAAATTGTCAAGAACATTTATCCATTCTTCTTTGCCAGAGGTAATGTCGTCAAGCTGTTCTTCTAATCCAGCGGTAAATCCATAATCAACATATTTTGAGAAAAGTTTTTCTAAGAAAGCGGATAACAATTTACCTCTATCTGTTGGAAAAAAACGTTTATTAACTACATCAGCATATCCTCTATTGGATATAACCGAAATAATACTTGCGTAAGTAGATGGTCTTCCAATACCCAATTCTTCAAGTTTTTTGACTAAGCTTGCTTCAGAATATCTTGGTGGTGGTTGTGTAAAATGTTGTTCATCAATAAATTCATTAGCTGAAACATCTTCTTTCTCAACATCTGGTAAAATTTTTTCATACTCATCTTCAATTCTTGTTAACTTTAAAAAACCATCAAATTTTATAGTAGAACCAGAACACTTAAAATGATTTAGATTATCATTAGATATAATAGTAATTGTTTTTCTATCGAATTTAGCTGCTTCCATCTGTGAGGAAAGTGCTCGTGACCATATAAGGTCATATAACTTAATTTGATCAGTACTTAAGAATTTTTTCATACTATCAGGAGTTCTAGAAATATCAGTTGGTCTTATTGCTTCATGAGCTTCTTGTGCATTTTTAGCTTTTTTTCCAGAGTAGTTATTAGCTTCTTTTGGTAGATAATTATCACCATACGAGTTTTTTATAAAATTTCTAAACTCTGTAATAGCATCTTTTGAAATGTTTGTTCCATCAGTTCTCATATAAGTAATTAAACCAACTGTATCTCCTGCAATATCAATACCTTGATATAATCTTTGAGCAATTTGCATTGTTCTAGACGCCCCAAAACCTAATTTACTAGATGCAGTTTGTTGTAAAGTTGAAGTAGTAAAAGGTCCTAAAGGATTTCTTGTATATATCTTAGATGTAATATCTGAAATTTTAAATTTTAACTTTGTTATTAATTCGATTGCTTGATTGATATCTTCCTTATTTTTAAATGTAAATTTCTCAACCTTGCTTCCATTAAGTAATACTAAATTTGAATTTAAAATATTTTCATTTAAAGTTTTAAAATTTACATTTAAAGACCAAAACTCTTCAGGTATAAATTGTTCTATTTCGTGCTCTCTTTCAGTTAAGAGTCTTAATGCAACAGATTGAACTCTTCCAGCAGATTTAGATCCTGGTAATTTAGTCCAAAGGATAGGGGATATATTAAAACCAACAAGATAATCCAAAGCTCTTCTAGCCATGTAAGCGTCAACTAAATTTGTTTCTATTGTCCTTGGATTGTCGATTCCATTAGTTACCGCCTTTTTTGTGATTTCATTAAATACAACTCTCTCAACTTTCTTATCTTTTAAAAGTTTTTTTTCATCTAAATATTCTTTTACATGCCAGGCTATTGCTTCACCCTCACGATCAGGGTCTGTAGCAAGAATAATCTTTTTCGATTTTTTTGCAGCATCAGTTATTTCTTTTAAATATTTTTTTGAAAAACTATCTACTTCCCAAATCATTTTAAATTTATCGTCTGGATTTACAGATCCATTTTTAGAGGGCAGGTCTCTTATATGACCATAACTTGCTAAAACTGTATAATCTCCACCTAAATATTTGTTTATTGTTTTAGCTTTTGCTGGACTTTCAACAATGACAAGATTCATAAATTATAAAACTACACAAAATATATGCTTATAGTCAAATTAATAAATTTTTGTTTTAGATTCACTGCGATTTAACAGTCTTTTTATATTTTCTCTATGAGTATAAAAAATCAGAACAAACATTATAATGAAGAAAAAAATTACTTCTTCATTAAAAATAATAAAATTAATTATTGGAATAGATAAGCTTCCTAATAAAGAAGACAAGGAAGAATATTTAAATATAAAAAATGTTATTAACCAAATTATACAAAAACTAATTCCTAAATAGATATTTATACAAAAAAGTATACCAATATAGGTTGCTACACCTTTCCCACCTTTAAATTTTAACCAAATTGGAAACACATGACCTAGAAAGACACATAAAGAAGTAATATATAAGTATTCTATGAAATAAACTTTAACGAAAAGTACTGGTATCACAGCTTTAATAGTATCTAAAAATAAAGTTGCATAACCAATAAATTTATTACCTGTTCTCAGCGCATTAGTTGCACCAATATTTCCTGATCCAATTTCCCGTATATCTTTTTTTAAAAAAAATTTCGTTAATAAAAAACCAAATGGAATTGATCCTAAAAAATATGAAAATATTATTATTATTTCTAGTGTCATTTTGTTTTAAATAATTCTTTTCCCTTTACAAATGTACTAATAACTTTACCTTGTAATTTTCTTCCCTCTATCGATGTATTTTTTGACTTTGATACAAGGTTTTCTTTTTTTACAATCCAAGGTTTATTTATATCTACGATACAAAAATCTCCATCAGTACCAACACTTAAATTTCCTTTGTTAATTTTTAAAATTTTTGCGGGATTATGAGTTAAAACTTCAATAATTTTTTCTAATTTTATAGAACCATTGTGAAATTGTTCAAGTGCTAGACTTAAAAATGTTTCAATACCAGATGCACCTGTAGCAGCTTGAGTAAAAGTTAACCTTTTTGATTCTTCGTCTTCAGGTTTATGATCTGACACTACTACGTCAATTAGGCTGTTGTTAATTCCTTCTATTAATGAAATTCTATCTTCTTCTGTTCTTAAAGGAGGTGATAGTTTTAAAAATGTACGAAATTCACCAATATCATTTTCGTTTAGTGCAAGATTGTTAATTGATACACCAGTTGTAAAATTAACTAAATTTTTTTTATAATTTATTAAATCTAATGATTTTTTACTTGAAATCTGTGATATGTGATATCTGCAATTTGTTTCTTCTAATAAACTTAAGTCTCTCTCAATAATTATTTTTTCTGCCAGGTCTGATATGCCAGGAATACCTAATTTAGTAGAAATTATTCCATCATTTATCATGCCGTCTTTTGATAGTTCTTGATCTTCAGCATGTTGTATTATCAAGCAATCAAAATCATAAGCTGACTTTATAATTCTTGACATTACCCTTGGACTTTGAATTGATTTAATGCCATCTGTAAAACCTACTATGCCTTTATTTTTTAAAAGACCAAATTCACACATGTTCATTCCTGCTGCATCTTTAGTCATAGTCGCTGTGGGAAATATATTTATTTTAGACTTATCTCGTCCTCTTCTCTGAATAAAATCGACTATCGAAACACTATCAATCACTGGCTTAGTGTTAGGCATTGTTACTACTGATGTAATACCACCAGCTAATGCTGCTTCACTTAAAGATCTATAATTTTCTTTATATTCATAACCTGGTTCTCCACCAAAAACTCTCATATCAACAATTCCTGGAAAAATGTGTTTTCCAGTTAAATCAATAAATTTTTCTCTGCTAGGAATGTTATGTTTATTAACTCTTTTACCAGAAGCTTCGATTATTCCACTCTCATCAATAATCAATCCACCAATTTCATTGGTAGAGTTACGTGGATCTATTATATGTGCATTCAAGAAATATTGTTTTCTATTTATCATTAACTACAAAAAATTTTCAAACAAGCCATTCTTACAGCAACTCCTAATTCAACCTGTTCTTTTATTACACTTTTATTTATATCATCCGCTAAAACAGTATCTATTTCTATACCTCTATTCATTGGACCAGGATGCATCACTAATGCATCTGGTTTTGCATATTCTAGTTTTTCAGGCGATAAACCATAGTACTCATAGTATTCTCTATTTGAGGATAAGTAAGAGCTTGTCATCCTTTCATTTTGAAGTCTTAACATCATTACAATATCGCAATCTTTAACACCTTTTTTCATATTCGTATAAACATTCACTCCAAATTTTTCTAAATCTTTTGGCAATAAATTTGTTGGTCCAATAATATTAACATCTGCACCTAGCATTGTTAAAAGATAAATATTTGATCTAGCAACTCTTGAATGAAGTATGTCACCACAAATTGCAATTTTTAAACCTTCTATTTCTTTTTTTCTATTAATAATAGTTAACGCATCAAGTAATGCTTGAGTAGGATGTTCTCTTCTTCCATCACCTGCATTTAAAACTGCACAATTGACTTTTTGAGATAATAAATTACATGCACCAGAGTCTTGATGCCTAATTACAATAATATCTGGATGCATTGCATTTAATGTCATTGCGGTATCAATTAGAGTTTCACCTTTTTTGATCGCTGAATTAATAATATTCATTGACATTACATCTGCGCCAAGCCTCTTACCAGCCAACTCAAAAGAACTTTGTGTTCTTGTGGATGGTTCAAAGAATAAGTTTATTTGTGTTTTGCCTTTTAAAATATCTAATTTTTTATTTTTACTTCTATTAAGATCAATAAATTGTTTGGCCTCATTCAATATATTTTTAATTTCTGAAACTTTTAAATCTTGAATACCAAGGAGATGTTTAGGAGAATTTTTAATAGCTTTTTTTGTGTCTGTGGCCATTAAAGCTAACTCTATAGCCATATTGTTTCATATAATCAAGTGTTATTTATTAATATAATCCAAAACTCCTTGAAGTATGAAAGTTGCTGAATTTTGATCAATATTTTTCACTCTTTTTGATACATTAACATCCAGCTGACTTGATAAATTAAATGAACCAACAGTTGAAAGTCTTTCATCCCAAAGAGCGATAGAAATCTCTAAATCATTATATATAAGTTTTATTTTATCTTTTACGGATTGAGCTGATGGTCCTTCTGTACCATTCATATTTAAAGGTAGGCCGAAAATGATTCCCTTGATATTATTTTCTAAAATTAATTCTTTAAATCTTAAACATAAATTCTTAATATTTGTAAATTCAATGGTCTCTAAAGGGGTAGCAATTTTTCTATTTTCGTCACATATAGAAATACCAATTCTTTTTGTGCCCATGTCGACTCCTAATAGTCTAGATTTGTTGTCTAATTGAACCTTTAATTCATCAATTGTGATCATATTGTAATTTCTAAATATAATGATAATTTGCCTTAAAATTAATTATCATATGAGTATAGATCTTAAAACAGTAAAACACATATCTAAATTATCAAGAATTTCAATTGATGATCAAAAAGCTAACAAATTGGAGAAAGATCTTAATGCTATATTTAAATGGATAGAACAACTTAACGAATTAAACACAGATAATGTTGAACCATTGACCTCAATTGCTGAAACAACTTTAAGATTTAGAAAAGATCAAATAGAGACTAAAAATATCAGAGAAGATGTTTTAAAAAATTCACCTAAAGATAATAAAGATTATTTTGTAGTACCAAAGGTTGTAGAATAATGACAAATTTAATAGATTTAACTCTTAATGATCTTGTAAATAAAGTTAAGTCTAAAGAAATTTCATCAAAAGAAATAACAACTGCTTATATAGATAGATCAAAACAATCAAAAAAACTGAATACATATGTAGAAGAGACTTTTGACAGCGCAATTAAAAGTTCAGAAAAATTTGATACTAATCCTGATTTTAAAAAAAAACTTCCAGGAATACCGTTAGCAGTAAAAGATCTATTTTGTACAAAAAATGTAAAAACCACAGCCAGTAGTAAGATTTTAGAAAATTTCATACCAAGTTATGAATCTACAGTAACTGAAAATCTTTGGAATGAAGGAGCAATTTTAATTGGTAAATTAAATTGTGATGAGTTTGCTATGGGTTCTTCGAATGAAACAAGTCATTTTGGAAATGTTATTAGTCCAATTGATGATAATCTTGTTCCCGGAGGTTCTTCTGGTGGATCAGCTTCTGCTTTAGCTGCAAAACTTACACCAGCAACAATTGGTACTGATACAGGTGGATCAATAAGACAACCGGCATCTTTTACAGGTACAGTTGGTTTAAAACCTACTTATGGAAGTTGCTCAAGATATGGAATAGTCGCTTTTGCATCCTCTTTGGATCAAGCAGGACCAATGACTAAAGATGTAAAAGATTGTGCATTGTTGTTGGAGGTTATGAGTTCTTTCGATCCAAAAGACTCAACTTCAATTAATTTTAAACGTCCAAATTATTCATCAAATTTAAATAAATATATCAAAGGAAAAAAAATTGGAATACCCAAAGAGTATAGAGTTGATGGAATGCCTTTCGAAATTGAAAAACTTTGGGAAAAAGGTAAAAATTATTTAAAAGATTGTGGTGCAGAAATTATAGATATTTCTTTACCTCATACAAATTATGCTTTGCCAACCTATTATATCGTTGCTCCAGCAGAAGCATCATCTAATTTAGCAAGATATGACGGAGTTAAATATGGATTTAGAGCTGAGGGTGAAAATTTGATTGATATGTATGAAAAAACAAGATCACAAGGTTTTGGTGATGAAGTAAAAAGAAGAATTATGATTGGCACATATGTATTATCTTCGGGATATTATGATGCTTATTATCTAAAAGCTCAAAAGGTAAGAAAACTTATTAAAAATGATTTTGATAATGCTTTTAATAAGGTTGATGCAATATTAACTCCATCAACACCAAGTTCAGCATTTAAAGTAGGAGACAAAAAAGATGATCCAGTTTCAATGTATTTAAATGATATTTTTACAGTTCCTGTAAATTTAGCTGGTTTACCAGGAATTTCTATACCAGCAGGCTTAGATAAAAACAATTATCCTCTAGGACTACAAATAATTGGAAAACCATTTGATGAACAAGGAATATTAAATATTGCATATTCAATGGAAGAAAAAATAAATTTTAAATTAAAAACTAACGATTGGTGGATTAAGTGAGTAAAGATCAATACTTAATTGAGAAAAATGGTAACAAATATGAAGTTATTATTGGTTTAGAAGTTCATGCTCAAGTACTTTCAGAGTCAAAATTATTTTCTTCATCCGCAACAAAATTTGGATCTGAACCAAATACTCAAGTAAGTTTAGTTGATGCAGCGTTTCCTGGAATGTTGCCAGTCATCAATGAATTTTGTGTAAGACAGGCAGTTAAGACTGGAATTGGTCTAAATGCAAAAATTAATAAGAAATCTATATTTGATCGAAAAAATTATTTTTATGCAGATCTTCCACAAGGTTATCAAATCTCACAATACAAGGATCCGATTGTTGGAGAGGGAACTGTAGTTTTAGATTTACCATCTGGATCTAAAACAATTGGAATTGAAAGACTTCACCTTGAACAAGATGCAGGAAAAAGTATTCATGACATAGATCCGAGCAGCACATTAGTAGATTTAAACAGATCTGGAGTGGCTTTAATGGAAATAGTCAGCAAACCTGATCTTAGATCCCCTGAAGAAGTGAACTTGTATATTAAAAAATTAAGATCAATAATGAGATATTTAGGCACTTGTGATGGAAATATGCAAGAAGGTTCGCTTAGAGCTGATGTAAATGTATCAGTAAGAAAATTAGGTACTGATAAGTTAGGTACACGTTGTGAAATTAAAAATGTAAATTCTATTAAATTTATGCAAATGGCTATTGAATATGAAGCAAATCGACAAGTTGAACTTATAGAAGAAGGTAATGCAGTTGACCAAGAAACAAGGTTATTTGACACAAAAAAAAATCAAACTAGATCTATGAGATCAAAAGAAGATGCTCATGATTATAGATATTTTCCTGATCCTGATCTTTTACCTTTAGAATTTGATGATCAATTTATCGAAAATATAAAAAAAGAAATACCCGAACTTCCTGATCAAAAAAAGAACAGATTTATTGAAAAA
This sequence comes from uncultured Pelagibacteraceae bacterium, assembly GCA_902612345.1. GTDB lineage: Bacteria > Pseudomonadota > Alphaproteobacteria > Pelagibacterales > Pelagibacteraceae > Pelagibacter. The sequence continues at coordinate 42,780 of CACMDE010000005.1, forward strand.
TTTAAATTAAGTCCTTATGAGGCAACAATCCTAGTTTCAGATCTTGATACATCAAGATTTTTTGAAAAAGTAATTGAAAAATCAGATATAAAATTATCAGCAAATTGGATAACCGGTGAATTATTTGCGCTCTTAAACAAAAATAATCTTGAAATTAGCGAAAGTCCAATAAGCCCTGAAAATTTGTCTAAATTAATTAATTTAATTTCAGAGGGAATAATTTCAGGAAAAATTGCAAAAACAATATTTGAAATAATGTCTAAAGAAAACAAAGACCCAAATATTATTGTGGAGGAAAAAGGTCTAAAACAAGAAAGCGATCCTAAGGCGTTAGAAAATTTAATTCAAAAAGTATTAAGATCTAATGAAGATAAAGTAAATGAGTATAAGAGTGGTAAAGATAAATTGTTTGGTTTTTTTGTTGGCCAGGTAATGAAAGAAAGCAAAGGGAAAGGCAATCCAAAAATGATCAATAAGATTTTAAAAGAAAAACTTAATGGATAAAAACATTAATATCGATCATAAATTGATCGAATATATATTCACTCACACAAGCAATTTACATCCTATTCAGAAAGAATTAATTAAATACAACGAAAGTTTAGGTCACATTAAAAGACTTCAAATATCTATATTACAAGCGAACTTTTTACAATTTCTAATTAAATCGAGAAAGATTAATAATTGTTTAGAAGTTGGAACTTTTACAGGTTACAGCACTTTATCAATGGCACTATCTCTAAATAAAAATGGAAAAATACTTTCTATAGATAAAGATAAAGAAAAAAATATGATTGCTAAAAGTTTTTTTAAAAAAGCAAAAGTTTCAAATAAAATTAAAACAGAGGTATCAAATGGTAACGACGTTTTAATCAAATTAATTAAAAATAAAAGAAAATATGATTTAATTTTGATTGATGCGGATAAAGAAAATTATATTAGTTATTTTGACAAATCTTTAAAATTATTAAATAAAAATGGACTATTAGTTGTAGATAATATTCTTTGGAAAGGTGAGGTAATAAATGTAAATTCCAAAGATAAATTAACTCAAAAAATTAAAAAATTTAATCTATACGTAAAAAAATCTAAAATTAATAAATATATTCTTCCTATTGGTGATGGTTTTTTTATTTGCTGGAAATAAATGATTACAATTTTATCTTTTTATAAATTAAAAAAAATTAAAAAATTAACAAGTCTCAAAAATATATTATTCAGAAAAATTAACTATTTATCTATTAAAGGTTTAATTATATTATCACCCGAAGGAATTAATGGGACTCTTGCAGGTAGTACAAATAATATTAATATTATAAAAAAAATAATAGTTAAATATTTGAATATTTCTAAATTTGATATTCAAAACATAACGAAATCTAAATTTATACCTTTTTTAAAGGCAAAAATTAAAATTAAGAAAGAGGTAGTACCTATAAATGAAAAATACAATTTCAATAAAAATTTAAAAAAAAAATATCTTACACCATTACAATGGAATAAGTTTCTTGAACTTAAGAATTCAAAAATAATCGACGTTAGAAAACCTTTTGAACATGAAGTAGGAACTTTTAAAAAGGCAATTAATCCCGACACAAATAATTTTAGAGATTTTAAAAATTACCTTTCTACAGTCAGTAAAGATGTAAAATTAGGCATGTTTTGTACAGGTGGAATAAGATGTGAAAAGGCATCAAATTATCTTCATAAAAATGGATTTAAAAATATTTATATGTTGAAGGGTGGAATAATTAATTATTTTAACAAAATTAAACCTAAAAAGAGCAAATGGAAAGGAGAGTGCTTCGTTTTTGATAATAGAGTGACTATAAAAAAAAATGCTAAACCTGGCTGTTATGGGATATGTAATGGATGCAGAATGCCTATTTCAGCTAAAGAAATGAAATCTTCTAAATATAAAGTAGGTCTTTCCTGTCCTAAATGTTACGACAAATTATCAGATGACCAAATAAAAAGATTTACTATGCGCCATAACCAAATTGTAAATTCTAAAATAAAATTTAAATTTAGACAAAAAAGATAGAATGAACATACTTGCAGATGATGTAAAAAAATTAATTAGAAAACTTGCAATTCCTGCGGTAGTAGGAACTTTGTTTCAAACTCTTTATAATGTTGTCGATACCTTTTTTGCAGGAAAAATTTCACCTGAAGCCCTTTCTGCCTTAAGCAAATCCTTTCCTGTCTATTTCATAATTATTGCAACATCGATTGGTGTAACAGTTGCAGGAACTTCATTAATAGGTAACAGTATTGGAGAAAAAAATGAAAAGAATTCATTATTTTATTTTTCACATATTGTATATTTTGCATTAATAATTTCGATAGTTATTACTTTTCTTGGTCTCAATTATTCTGAAAAAATATTTATTTTAATGGGATCAACTCAATATGTAACAAACTTAGGTTTACAATATACTGATATTATTTTTTATGGCTCGATACTATTTATATTAGTTGTTGCAATTAATTCTTTACTTCATGCTGAAGGAGATACAAAAACCTATAGAAATGTGTTAATTTTATCTTTTTTGATAAACATAATTTTAAATCCAATATTAATCTTTGGTTTTATGTTTGTGCCAGCTTTTGGTATTAAAGGAATTGGCATATCAACTCTAGTTGCACAGTTTGTATCGTTTGCCATAATTTTAGTTAAAGTTTTAAAAAACAAACGTATAAAAAAAATTACAAAAGAATATTTATTGCCAAAGTTATACTATTTTAAAAATATATTCTTTCAGTCTATGCCTATTATTGTATCCATATGTGGATATTCTATCGCCGCAGCAATTATTTTTACGTATGTTGGTAACTCTGGAGAATTTGCTACAGCTGGTTATGGTGCTGGAACAAGAATTGAACAGGTTGTTTTACTTCCAATATTAGGAATAAATACTGCAATCATAACTATTATAGCTCAAAATTTTGGTGCAAAAAATCTAGATAGAGTTAAAGAAACATATATTGGCGCTATACAATATTCCCTAATGATAATGATTGTTTGTTCATTATTAATTTTTATTTTCTCTAATCACATAACAAGTTTGTTTTCTAACAATCAAACTGTAATAGAATATGGTGGAAAATACCTTCAAATTTCAGCCTTCGTTTTAACTGCATATCCAATCTTCTTTTTATCTAATGGATGTTTTATGGCATTAAAAAAGTCAGAATTTGCAATGATATCTAATTTTTTCAGAAATGTTTTAAACCCTGTCTTAGTTTTTTACTTTGCATCTTTGTATAATGCGTCATTTGAACAGTTTTTTTGGATCTGGGTCGTAATTAATTGGATATTTTCTATTACTTATTTTTTGTTCACTTTTAATTATTTGAGATCAAGGTTACAAGAAACTCGAGCTATCATTAATCCATAGCCAAAGGTGTTCTGAAAAGGATTTTCTCACAAATAAATCTACATTATTTATATCATTGTGGTGAAGAATAACATCAACATGATTTAATAGTGTCTGAACTACAACATTTTTATTATTTTTAAATTGATTAAAGTCAAAAGATGAACCTTTTGATAAAACTTCAAATACATTTTTTCCTCTCATATTTATTAACACCCATTGATCACTAACATCCGTTACAGAACCTAAGTTTAATTTTGATATTTCAGAGTCTAAAGACAACATTAGATTTTTTTCAATATCTTTGCCATATACCATCCATTCATCAGGACTTAACCACAATGCACTAATACTTTTAATAGTTGCACTTGTATTTGGCTCTGGTGGCAACATAATAGATAAAATTCTTCCAGCTTTTGTAAAAAAATCTCTACTTTTACCTCTTAGGTTTAACTTATGTATCGGCTCTACTAAATTTAATTCTAAATTTGGATAATCTTTTTTTTCAATTTTTGGATAATTAATATTAAGCATTTAATCTCTCATTTTTACTATCAAAAAATACAAAATCAGAAACAGTAACGTTTATGGTTTTATCTTTCATTGGTACAAGGAGTTTTTGGCCTTTAAGTTTCTTACCATTTTTAACAACTGCTAAAGCTATTGATTTATTTAAATTTGGACTAAAGTAACTTGAAGTTACATGTCCAAGCATTTCTATTGGTTGTTTTTTTTCATCTTGTACTATTTGAGCGCCTTCTTCTAATATTTCTCTTGGATTATCAGTTAATAATCCAACCAAATGTTTTCTGTCCTCTCGCATAGTATCGCTTCTGTATAAAGATCGTTTTCCGATAAAATCATATTTTTTTTTACTTATTATCCATTCCATTTGAAGATCAATAGGAGTCATAGTTCCATCTGTATCTTGACCTACAATTATAAAACCTTTTTCTGCTCTTAATAAGTGCATTGTTTCTGTGCCGTATGGTGTAATGTTAAACTCTTTTCCTGCCTCTATACAATTTTCCCACAATGATTTTCCATATTTAGATTCAATATTTATTTCATAACTATGTTCTCCAGTAAAACTTATCCTCATTATTCTGCAATTTATTCCGTTCAATTCAGCATTTTTAAATGACATATGTGGAAAATTTTCATCATTGAATTCAAGTTTTGGAAACAATTTCTTTAAAATATTTTTTGAATTAGGCCCGCATATACTTGCAGTAGCATAATGATCGGTAACAGATGTTAGCCAAACATCTAATTCTGGCCACTCTGTTTGCAAATAATCTTCCAATTTTGAAAGAACATTTGCAGCACCACCAGTGGTGGTTGTCATCACATAGTGATTTTCTTCCAATCTTGTAGTTACACCATCATCATAAACCATCCCATCTTCATTAAGCATTAGGCCGTATCTACATTTACCAATAGCGAGTTTTGACCAGGCATTTGTATAAACCCTATTTAAAAATTCAGATGCGTCAGTTCCCTTGATATCAATTTTACCAAGTGTAGAAGCATCTAATATTCCTGCGCTTTCTCTAGCTGCTTTACTCTCTCTTTGCACTGCTTGATGCATACTTTCATTATTTTTTGGATAGTACCAGGCTCTTTTCCATTGTCCTACATTTTCAAATTTTGCTTTATGATTTTCATGCCATTCATGAATAGGTGTTTTTCTAATTATATCAAAAAAAGTTCCTACATTTCTTCCTACAATCGTTCCAAAAGTTAATGGAGTGTATGGTGGTCTAAAAGTAGTTGTTCCTAGGCTTCCCATTTTTACACCTGCAGTTTCAGAAATAATTCCAAGAGCATGCATATTTGCAAGCTTACCTTGATCAGTACCCATGCCAGTAGTTGTATATCTTTTTACATGTTCTATAGATTTAAATCCTTCTCTCATTGCAAGTTTTATATCTTTAGCTGTGGAGTCATTTTGAAAATCTAAAAAAGGTTTTGTTTTTCCCAAGGGTTTATCGTTAGGTAACAACCATATATTTTTACTTTCTTTTTGCTTCGGACAACTAATAGTTAATGAGTCATAATCTGTTACTGATGCAGATAAAAAGTTTTTACATTCTGAGTTTGTATTTTTAATAACATCATCTAGTTCAAAATCACCGTTGCATGAACCTATGCTAATTTGATCAGACATTGCAGTATTTGGTAAAAAAACTTGATCAGAGTCTCTAAATTTTAACTTACCTCCTGATTGTGTAAATAAGTGTACCATAGGTGTCCACCCACCACTTATAGATAAATTATCACAAACTAAATTTATTTTACTTCCAATAACATTAGTACCATCATCAGACATTTTCATTATTTGAATAGATTTAATTCTTCGATAACCTTTTGTGTCAACAACAGTATGGTTCCAATAAATTTTTATACCTGCATTTTTTGCATTTTTTACTAATATAGATGAAGAGTTATTTCTTATGTCGACAATAGTAACATTTATACCCTTTTTATTTAAAGATATTGCAGTTTCGTATGCAGAATCATTATTCGTAAAAATTACATTTTTATTTCCACATCTAACTCCAAAATAATCGATATATTTTTTAACAGAGTTAGCTAACATTACACCAGGTCTGTCATTATTATTAAATATCAAAGGTCTTTCTATAGCACCTGTTGCAAGAATTACTTTTTTAGCTCTTATTTTCCATAATCTTTGTCGTAATTTATTCGATCTTTCATCTAAAGATTTATGATCAGCTAAATTTTCTCTTGCTAATAGGTAATTGTAACTATGGTAAGCTGCCAAACTTGTTCTATGTTTGATTATTAAATTTTTCTTATTTTTTATATTTTTAATTTGATTATTTAACCATACAGAGGGTATTTCATCATCGATTTTAAAATTTTCATCATCCTGGAAAATTGTTGAACCACCAAGAGAGTTTTTATCGTCAATTAAAACTGTATTATTTCCATTGTCAGCAGAAATACTTGCTGCAAGTATGCCAGAAATACCACCACCAACAACTAAAACATCACAATGTAAATGATTATGATCGTATAATTCTGGATCTGGCTGAGTAGGGGATTTGCCTAAACCTGCGGACATTCTTATTGCTGGTTCATACAGACTGTACCAGAGTTTTTTTGGCCACATAAAAGTTTTATAATAAAAACCTGCTGGAATAACTGGTGAAATAAAATTATTTATACCACCAACATCAAACTCTACACTTGGCCAGCAATTTTGACTTGATGCCTCTAAACCCTCATATATCTCTTGTTCTGTAGCTCTAACATTTGGTTCAGTAAATGAGCCACTCCCACCTATTTGTACTATTGCGTTTGGCTCTTCTGAACCACAGGTCATAATTCCTCTTGGGCGATGATATTTAAAGCTTCTTCCAATTAAATGAACTCCATTTGATAAAAGAGCAGAGGCTAAAGTATCCCCTTTATAACCATAATATTTTTTACCATTATATTTAAAGGATATTCTATTAGTTTTATCTAAGAATTTTGTTTCAGATGATCTAAAATTTTCTGACATAAATTAATCTGAAGGAGGTTTTTCTCCCATTTTATATACTGCATGAATTTTATCATTAGATGTATCTCTTATTACGTTAAACCATTTTCTGCAGCCATGAGCATGGTTCCATCTTTCAAACTGGACACCTTTAATATTTTTTCTCATAAATAAAAAATCTGCCCACTCATCGTCACTTAACTCTGTTGGTTGCTTAGGTCTTACTATATGTGCTTCACCGCCTGCAGAAAATTCACTTTGGTCTCTTTCACCGCAAAATGGACAAGTTATAATAAACATTAGTGTGCTACAGCAGCAGCGCCGTGCTCATCTACAAGATCACCACTTACAAATCTATTGATGTTGAAGGCAGCATTTAATGTATGTGGCTCATCATTTGCAATTGTGTGAGCAAATAAATCTCCAGAACCAGGAGTAGCTTTAAAGCCTCCAGTACCCCAACCACAATTAAAATATAAACCTTTAACACTTGTTTTACTAATTATTGGACTCGCGTCAGGACAAATATCAACAATTCCTCCCCATTGTCTCAACATTTTCATTCTACTGAATATTGGATAAAGTTCTAAAATTGCTTTTAATGTTCCTTCAACAACGTCATGACTGCCTCTTTGAGTATAAGAAACATATGAGTCTGTTCCTGCACCAATAACTAATTCACCTTTATCTGATTGACTCACATAAGCATGAACAGCATTAGACATTACAACGGTATTTATAATTGGTTTTACAGGCTCAGAAACTAATGCCTGCAATGGTTTACTCTCAAGCGGTAATCTAATACCAGCCATATTTGCTATAACACTTGAATGTCCAGCTGCAACAACACCAATTTTTTTTGTTTTAATAAATCCTTTGGTTGTTTCTATACCTTCGACAGTACCAACATTTCTTTTAATTCCTTTTACTTCACAATTTTGAATTATATCTACACCCATTGCATCTGCGCCTCTAGCATATCCCCAGGCAACAGCGTCATGTCTTGCTGTACCAGCTCTTCTTTGAAGTGTACCTCCTAAAACAGGATATCTAATATTAGGAGATGTATTTATAATAGGGCAAAAATTTTTAACTTCTTCAGTAGATAACCACACTGCATCAATTCCATTTAATCTATTTGCATGAGTTCTTCTTTTTAAATCTCTTACATCTTGAAGGTTATGAGCTAGATTCATAACTCCCCTTTGACTAAACATAACATTATAATTAATTTCTTGTGATAAGTTCTCCCATAATTTAAGCGCATGATCGTATAATCCTGCACTTGCATCCCAAAGATAATTTGATCTTATAATTGTTGTGTTACGACCAGTATTTCCACCACCAATCCAACCTTTTTCAACAACGGCTATATTTTTCATATTATGTTTTTTAGCCAGGTAAAAAGCTGTGGCTAATCCATGACCACCACCTCCAACAATAACGGCATCGTATTCTTTTTTTGGTTCAGGATCTCGCCATGCTTGTTGCCAATTCTCATGGTAAGACAGAGAATTCTTTAATAGTGAAAATATTGAATAATTATTTTTCATATTTTGCTCATAATTACTTGATAAATATTGAATATTCAATGATTTCAAGTTACACACTACATATGGAAGGATGGGTGAGTTGGTTTAAACCAGCGGTTTGCTAAACCGCCGTACGTTTGAAAAGGCGTACCGAGGGTTCGAATCCCTCTCCTTCCGCCATTAATATAATGGGTCGTTTTTAAAGAAATTTTTCAGCTTTATTGGTTTTTGTTCTAAAATATATCTATAAACGTTATAATTCTCCAGAACTCTTTGAACATAGTTTCTAGTCTCTTCAAATCTTATTAATTCAATCCAATTCACATAATCAATTTGATTTTTTTGTGGGTTTTTATTAATTTTTTTCCAATATCTTACTCTCTTTGGACCAGCATTGTAAGCTGCAATGGCAAAAGGATAAGATCCGTCATATTCCAAAATTAACCCGGCAATATAATGAGACCCAAGATTAATATTATATTCAGGATCAGTAGTTAATCTTGATTTAGAATACGGAAGCTTTGCTTGTTTTGCAACGACTTTAGCTGTATATGGCATTAATTGCATAAGACCTTTCGCGCCTGCCCAACTGTTAGCACTCAAATCAAACTCACTTTCTTGTCTTATAATTGAAAGAATAAATGCAGACTCAGGTATTTTTCTTCCATTAATATATTTTGGTGTACTTATTATTGGGTAGTTATATTTATTATGAAATCTATGATCGTAAGATGCAATTTTTGAAACTTGTATTGCAAAATCATATCTTCCTATTTCGGTTGCTAATTTAGCAGCTAAAATTTCAGTACCTGATGAAACATCGTCTAAAGCGATGTGTCTTAATATATGTTTAGTATGTTTGTCTTTATCCAACTCATCAAGAAGGTAAATAATTTTAACTAATTCGTTTGTATTAAATTTCTCTATAGTGTTTTTATCCACATTCATTAAACTTTCTAATTCAAACATTTTATTTGGGTAAATTTTCATATGAGATAATTGGCCATAATACGTGGTTAAATACTTAGACCCTTCTTTAAACCATTCGTCTGATTTTTCTTTATTACCTAATTTTTCGTAAGTCCTCCCTAACCAATAAGCTCCCCTTGATAAACTAATTGGGTAAGATACATTTTTAGTAAAATTTAAAAAATGTTCTTCAGCAAGGACTGCGTTGTTTAAAAAACTCAATGCAATCCAACCACTCATCCATTCTGCCTCAGCAAACTCAGGACCTTCTGTTAAGGCATGATTGCTTGATATTTTATAAGCTAATTCGTATTTTTTTTTATAAATTAAAGATCTAGAAATTATTTCTCTTTCCTTCCACCATTTGTCAGGTCTTATTAAATATTTTTTTGTATTTTTAATTTTCGTTAAAATTTCAACAGAACTATCGACTCTGCCTCTTTTTCTTCTCCATTTCAATCTATCATAATTTAGACCAGCATCATTTTTATATTTATTTGGAACTTTACTAATGGCATTATCGACACCATAGGATTTGCTCATTAATAATTGTCTAGCGGTATATAATAATTGTTCATCTTTAGGCAAATACCTCAACATTCTTTTTAAATCCCAATTTTTACCTTCCCACGCAAGATAATCTGCTCTTTTAATATAATCTTCTGTATTTAAATATTTTTTTAGCCGTTTACTAAAGTGTCTAAGATCACTTTTAGTTAAATCTGCCGTAATCCATCCAGATTTAATTAATGTAATACCTTTTTCTACTTCTCCTATTTTTATTAAACTTTCTCCAAGCTTTATCTTTCCATAACCACTCAACGGGTCATTATCTTTAAATAATTTTATTATTTGTTTATGTGAAATTTTGTCTGACGATAATTTATGTTCTGATAAATATTTAATTCGATTTATTCTTGGGTAATTAGCATTTTTTTTTATAAAATTATTATATTCATTAAATGTTGCTTTGTTACCTGTTGTTAATAAATGTTTCCATTGAATAAAATTATAGATTGATTTATCTTTAGCCTTCCAAGCTTCTTTTAAAGCATCATACCACTTAGACTGTTCAAAAAGTTTTATTGCCTTTTTAGCTCTTATCACATCTTTTTCAGAATAATATTTTGATTTTTTAGGAGGTTTAATTTTTGTAACTATAATTGGCTTTGGCAAAGGAAGAAGTAAACCATCATTTTTTTTTGTAATTTTTATTTTTTCTGCTTCAATTTCTGTAGATTTGGATTCTTTTTTTGTTAAAATTGGCTTGTTTTTAGGTAGTAAATAATTGATTTCATTGAGCTCAATATCATATTTTTGTATTGATGGTTTAATTTTAGGAATAATCAACTCTGCACTAAATGCATAATTAAAGTAGTTTACAATAACGATATTAATTACTATTAATTTTATTAACTTTAGGTTCATATTTTTTTAATGAATCTGTAAATTATGTTATAAGGATTTATGTTTAAAGGATCAAATGTTGCATTAATTACTCCATTTAAGAATAATAAAGTGGATGAAGAAAAATACATTAAAATAATCAATTTTCATCTTGAAAATGGGACTAACGGACTAGTACCAGTTGGTACAACGGGAGAGTCACCAACTTTATCCCATGATGAGCACCAAAAGTTAATTGAATTATCAATTAGAGAGTCAAAAGGTAGAATTCCTGTTATAGCTGGCACCGGATCTAATTCAACTGAGGAGGCAATTTCATTAACAAAGCACGCAGAAAAAGCTGGAGCAGACGGTGCTTTAGTTGTTACCCCGTATTATAATAAACCAACTCAAGAAGGTTTATATCAACATTATAAAGCAATTAATGATAACTGCGGGGTCCCAATTATTATTTATAACATTCCATCTAGATCAGTAATTGATATGTCAGTAGAAACTATGGCAAGACTTTTTGAATTAAAAAATATAGTTGGTGTAAAAGATGCAACTGGAGATCTAGACAGAGTGGATCAACAAAAATCAAAAATGGGAGATGAATTTATTCAATTGACAGGAAATGATGATAATGCATTTGAATTTAATAAAAGGGGAGGTGTTGGTACAATTAGTGTCACAGCAAATATAGCTCCAAAAATGTGTTCTGATTTTCAAAAATTCTCTAAATCAGAAAATAAAAATGAATTTGAAGAGGCAGAAAGATTAGATAACATACTTCAACCGTTGCATAAAAATTTATTTATAGAAAGCAATCCTTCTCCAGTTAAATATGTTGCTAAGTTAATGGGTCTTTGTGACGATGCTGTACGTTTACCATTAGTTACCTGTACAGATCAAACTAAAAAAATTTTAGAAGAGATATCAAAAAAAGCACATTTAATTTAATTAATGAAAATTAAAAAAAACAATGGTTTAAAAATCATTTGTTTAAATAGGAAAGCAAGTTTTAATTATTTTTTAATTGATATATTTGAGGCTGGACTTGTTCTTAAGGGTTCTGAAATAAAATCTGTTAGAAATGGAAAAGTAAGTATTGCAGACTCATATGGTATTGAAAAAGATGGTGAAATTTTTTTAATTAACTCACATATTCCTGTTTATAAAGAGGCAAGTTATTCCAACCACAATCCATACGCTGAAAGAAAACTACTACTTAATAGAAAAGAAATAAATAAACTTATTGGAAAGATGAATAAAGATGGTTTAACTATAGTACCAACTAAAATGTATTTTAAAAAAGGAAAAGCAAAAATAGAATTAGCTGTTGCTAAAGGCAAAAAAAACTTTGATAAACGTCAAACAAAAAAAACAAGAGATTGGAATCGTGACAAAGCAAGATATTTTAGAAAAACAAGCTAGTTTTAGCTACATAGCAATTGGTTGTAATCTAGGAGATAAATTAACAAACATAGAACAAGCAAAAAACCTTCTTGATAATTATAATATTTCTGTCCAGGATGTATCCAGTTACTACGAGACACCGTCGTGGCCAAATAGAAATTTCCCAAATTTTTTCAATATAGTTGTAAAAATCAAAACAAATCTATCATTAGTCGATCTTTTTTTTGCAATTAAAAAAATAGAAAAATCTTTTGGGAGAAAAAAAACTCAGAGGAATTACCCCAGAAAATGTGATATTGATATTATTGATTTTAAGGGATTATATATAAGGTCAGCATATATGGGTCAAAAAATAGAAACTCCACATCCAAGAATGCATAAAAGAAATTTTGTCCTATTTCCACTTTATGAACTTAATAAAACATGGATTCATCCAAAAACTAACATAAAAATTAACAATTTAATCAGTGTTTTAAATAATAGGGACTTTTCTGACATTAGAATTGTATAATAATTAATGATATAATAATTATATGTTAAAATCCGATGATTTAATTAATAAAGTAAAGATTTATAATAAGTTTCTTAATCCTAAAACTTTATCAAAAGCTTATGACTTTGCAGTTAAAGCGCATGCTGATCAAAAAAGACATTCAGGGGACCCTTATGTAATTCATCCTGTTGCGGTAGCAGATATTTTAACTGAATTAAAACTTGATAGCGCAACAATAGCTACAGGTTTACTCCACGATACAATTGAAGATACCCATGCAACATATAATACAATTGTCAAAGAGTTTGGAACCGAAGTAGCAGATTTAGTGGACGGTGTTACTAAAATAAGTGTTTTAGAAAATCAAGCAAATACATCTACAAAAGCTGAAAATTTCAGAAAATTAATATTAGCTACATCAAAAGATATCAGAGTTTTATTGGTAAAACTTGCAGATAGACTCCATAACATGAGAACAATAGGAGCAATTGATAATATTGAAAAAAAAGAACGTATAGCTAAAGAGACAATGGAAATTTATGCTCCACTTGCAGATCGTATGGGCATGAATAGAATTCGTGATGAACTTGAAGATCTATCTTTTGGTGTTCTTAATTTCAAGGCAAAAAAAATGATTAAAGATAGGCTTGATGACATTAAAGAAAAAAATCTTTTAAATTTTAGAAATTTATCAGAAGATTTTCAAAATCTTCTTAATAAAAATAATTTGCAATGTAAAATATTTGGGAGAGAAAAGACACCATTTTCAATATGGAGAAAAATTCAAAGAAAAAGAACATCTTTAGAGCAAATTACAGATATCATGGGTTTTAGAATAATTATGAACAGTATTGAAGAATGTTATAAAGCCTTAGGTATTTTTCATAGTAATTATCATTGTATACCTGGAAGATTTAAAGACTATATTTCTTCTCCAAAAATTAATAATTATCAATCTATACATACTGCAATCATTGGTCCAAATAAAAGACCAATTGAAATTCAATTGAGAACAATGAGAATGCATGAGTTTGCTCAAAGAGGTATTGCTTCTCACTGGCAATATAAATCGTCTGAAAAAGTTAATTCACTGACTTGGAAGGAATATGATTGGTTGGCAGATCTAGTTGAAATACTCGATAAAAATGAAAATCCTGAAGACTTTTATGAGTATACAAAATTACAAATGTTTCAAGACAACGTTTTTTGCTTTACGCCAAAAGGCTCAGTCATCAAATTGCCAAAAGATGCTACGCCAATTGACTTTGCCTATGCAGTTCATACACAAGTTGGAGACACTGCGATAGGGTGTGAAATTAATGGAAAAGATAGTCCAATTCAGTCATCTTTAAGAAACGGAGATATGGTGAAAATAATAACCTCAAAAAAGGTTTCACCATCTTTACACTGGATTAGTACTACTAAAACAGGTAAGGCCAGAGCAGCAATAAGAAGATATTGGCAATATAGAGAAAATAACAAACAGCTTAAATCTAAACAGTATAATACCACTTTATGGATTTCTTTGCCCGACTTACCAGGTCAATTAGGAGACGTAACAAGTCTTATAGGTCAAAATAAAATGAATATATCTAGTGTAGAAATGGTCGAAAAAACGAAGAATACTATTAATTTTAGATTTAATTTAATTATAAATGACCTGAAAAACTTTACAAATTTGATCAGTGAGCTAAAACAAAAAGAATTAAAATTCAAAATTATTAGACATAAAAATAAAAAATATGCTTTCTTTAAAAAACTCTTTAGCGGTTTTAAGAAAAACTGAAGCATTAAAAGAAGGACACTTTATCCTTTCATCAGGCTTACATTCATCCCAGTATGTACAATGTGCAAAACTTTTAAGTTATCCAAATAAAGCAAAAAAAATATGTATTTCTTTAGCCTCGAAAATTAAGAAAAATTTTAAAAAAATAGATATAATTCTAGCCCCTGCAATAGGTGGAATAGTGATTGGGTATGAAATTGGCAGGATCTTAAAAAAAGAAACAATTTTTTGTGAAAGAGTAAATGGAAATTTTAAATTAAGAAGGGGTTTCAAAATAAAACCTAAATCGAGAGTTTTGATCATAGAAGATGTTATAACAACAGGTAAGTCAAGTTTGGAATGTGTTAAATTAATAAAAAAATCAAAAGCTATTTTAGCTGGTTACGCTTGTATAATTGATAGGTCAAATAAAAATCAATTAAAAATTAAAAAAAAAATTGTATCACAAGTTAAATTAAATATTGCAACGTATAAAAAAAACAATCTCCCAGATTATCTAAAAAAAATTCCTGTTACATCACCGGGCAGTAGAAGACTCAAATGATAAACCTTGGTGTAAATATTGATCATGTAGCTACAATAAGAAATGCAAGAGGTGAGGACCATCCTTATCCATATCATGCTGCAAAAAATGCAATTAAATATGGCGCTAATTCTATTACAATACATTTAAGAGAAGATAGAAGACATATAAATGACAAAGACCTTAAAATTATTTCATCATTAAAAAAAATACCATTAAATCTTGAGATGGCAGCTACTACAAAAATGCTAAATATTGCTTTAAAATATAAGCCAAATTTTGTTTGTATAGTTCCTGAAAAGAGACATGAAATAACTACTGAGGGTGGTCTAAATGTAAATAAAAATAAAGAATTAATTAAAAAAATTATTAAGAAACTAAATAAAACTAATATTAGAACAAGTTTATTTTTAAATCCATCGCTCAAAGATATTAAAATAGCTAATGATCTAGGAGCAAAATGTATTGAAATTCACACTGGTAAAATCTCCAATCTTGTTAAGAAAAAGAAAAATTATAACAAAGAATTCTTAAAAATAAAATTATGTGCAAAATATGCAGCTTCTTTAAAATTAGGTGTGCACGCAGGTCATGGTCTAGATTATAAAACAACAAAAGTTTTAAAAAAAATTACCCAAATTACTGAATATAATATTGGACATTTTATAATTGGAGAATCGATTGAGTATGGTTTAAAAAATGTAATAAAGAATTTTAGAAAAATTTTAAAAAAATAAATATGTCAATAATTGGAATTGGTGTAGATATAATTAATAACAATAGATTAAAAAAACTAATTAAAAATAAAAAGTTTATTGAAAGAGTTTTTACTTTAAATGAACAAATAAAATCAAAAAAAATGAAAAATAAATTAAATTTTTTTTCTAAAAGATATGCTGCTAAAGAAGCTTTCTCAAAGGCAACAGGTTTTGGAATATCCAATAATTTACATTTTAAAAACATAGAGATTGATAATAATAAAAAAGGCAAACCTTCAATAAACCTTGATAAATCTACTTGTATTTACCTAAAAAAAAAATTTAAAGTTAAATCGTTTAGAACTAATTTATCATTATCAGACGAAAAAAATTATTCGATAGCATATGTTGTAATTGAAAAAAAATGATCAAAAAAAACACTATAATAGATAATATTAAAACACTAATATTTGCTTTAATTATAGCAATTATTATTAGATCATTAATTATTCAACCTTTTTATATACCCTCATCATCAATGGAGACTAATTTATTGGTTGGTGACAGATTGTTTGTCACTAAATTTACTTATGGTTATAGCAAGCATTCATTTCCTTTTAGTCCACCAATATTTAAAGATAGAATATTTGCAAAAGATCCTGAGAGAGGAGACATAATAGTTTTCAAAACCCCTTCTGATAATAGAACAGATTATATAAAAAGATTGATAGGTTTACCTGGTGATACAATTCAATTTATTGATGGCAACTTATTTATTAACAATAATCAAGTATCGAGCACAATGATAAATAATAATGAAAAATTATATTGTGGTAATCAAGAAATTAATGTTTCAATGTTTGAGGAAAAATTGTCAAATAACAAATCATATATAGTTTCATATAGAAATGATGTTTCATTTAATAATAGTGATAAGTATATGGTACCTGAAAATCATTATTTTTTTTTAGGTGATAATAGAGATTGTTCAAAGGATAGTAGATTTTTATCAGAAGTTGGTTATGTTCATAATAATAATCTTGTAGGAAAAGCACAAATTTTATTTTTTTCCTCTGATAGTAGAAAAGGTAGTATTTTTGAAATATGGAAATGGTCAAAAATTATTAGATACGATAGATTTTTCAAAAAGCTTAAATAATGAAAAAATTTATTATTAAACTTGAACAAAATTTAGGATTTAAAATTAACAATAAACAACTCTATGTTAAAGCTTTAACACATAAAAGTGCAGACAAATTAAATAATTACGAAAAATTAGAATTTTTAGGTGATAGAGTTTTAGGTCTTTGTATTTCTAAAAAACTACTAGATATTTTCCCAAATGAAAAAGAAGGAATTTTAGATAAAAAACTAGCCTCTTTAGTAAATAAAAATAGATGTTTTGAAGTTGGTCAAAAATTGAATTTAGATAAAATTGTAAAAATTGGTAATTTAAGATTAAACAAACAAACTGTTGAAAAAAAAATTATTTCAGATTCATGTGAGGCAATTATTGGTGCAATATATATAGATAAAGGCTTTGATTTTGTAGAAAATTTTATATTAAAAATCTGGGATCATTATATATATGATAAAAATATAAATATCATAGACGCAAAAACTAAACTCCAAGAATATTCACTTAAAAAATTCAAAATTTTACCAACATATAAATTTATTTCAGATACAGGTCCAAAACACAGACCAAATTTTAAAGTTGCTGTTAAATTAAAAGATACTTCATTTGTAGAAGCAGAGGGAGCATCAAAAAAATTAGCACAACAAGCAGCAGCAACAAAATTATTAAATCAAATTGAGATTAAAAAATGAAGATTGATGATAAAGGTTTCATGATTAACAAGCAAAAGTATAACGAAAACTCAGTAATCGCTGAATTTTTTACTGAAAATAATGGAAAAATTTCTGGATTAATATTTGGTGCTACCTCTTCAAAAATAAAAAATTTTTTATTACTTGGTAATCTATTTCGATTACAGTACAATTCAAAAAATCAGAACAGAGCTGGATATTTTAAAGTTGAAATAGAAAAGATTTTTACTCCTTATTATCTTGATCACAAAATAAAATTAAATTGCATTTTATATTCTCTTAACTTAGTTAAAATTCTCACTGTTGAGAATCAATCTAATTTAAGTATTTATAATCAATTATACAAGTTATACGAAATTTTAAAACATGATGATTGGATTAAAAAATTTATTTTTTGGGAACTTGAGGTAATTAAAATTGTTGGTTACGATATTAACTTTAATAACTATATAGATACTTCTCAAATAAATAAAACAGGCTCATATATTCGTACAATTGATGGTTCTAAAGAGATTCCATCCTTTTTGTTAAAAGACGACGATAAAGAAACTAATTATAATGAATTAAAAGATGGGCTTAATATAGTAGGAGATTTTTTAAATAAATCAGTCCTTATACCTAATAATATTAATTATCCTTTATCGAGAAATGAATTTATTAAATTAATCTAATTCTCCCGCAACCTCATTTGCAAAATATGTAACAATTGCACTAGCACCTGCGCGTTTAAAAGAAATTAAACTCTCAACAACTGCATTTTTATTGATAATATTATTTTTGATTCCATTTTTGATTAAAGAATATTCTCCTGAAACTTGGTAAGCAAATACCGGTATTTTAAATTTATTTTTTATACTTTGTATTACGTCTAAGTAAGGCATACCTGGTTTAACCATAACAAGATCTGCACCTTCTTTTATATCAAGAGCTACCTCTCTAATAGCTTCATCTATATTTGAATAATCCATTTGATAAGTTTTTTTATCACCTTTTAATGCTGACTTTGAACCTACCGCATCTCTAAATGGACCATAAAAATTTGAAGCATACTTTACAGCATAAGACAAAAGCTGGACATCAATATATTTATTTTTATCAAGTGATTTTCTAATTTCACCTATTCTTCCATCCATCATGTCGGACGGTGCTAATACATCACAACCCATTTGTGCTTGTATAAGGGATTGTTCAATTAAAATCCTAATTGTTTCATCGTTTAAAATTTTATTTTTTTTAATTAAACCATCATGTCCGTGTGTTGTATATGGATCTAAAGCTACATCTGCCATAAGTCCTATTTCATTTTTATATCTTTTCTTTGTTAATCTGAGGGCTTTGCAAACAAGATTATTTTCATTTAATGCTTCTGTTCCAATATTGTTTTTTTTTCTTATTAAAGTGTATGGAAAAAAAGCAATTAAAGGTATTTTATTAGATATAGTTTTATCGACAATTTTTGGTAACATATCAATTGAATACTTAAAAATACCAGGCATACTTTTAATTTCTATTTTTTTGTTTTTCCCATCAGTAAGAAAAATTGGTAATATTAAATCATTAGAAGATAGATCGTTCTCCCTTATAAGTCTTCTGGTCCAACTAAATTTTCTATTACGTCTTAGTCTCAATGATGGATATTTGCCTGTTATCATATAAATTTTATTTATTTAATTATGCGACAAAAGTTATATATACTATATTAATTTTTGAGCTAATAAAAAATTATGCCTTTAAACTTTAACGATTTTCAAAAGCAAGATATCAAATTCGATATCAAAAAATTAAGAAACGCATGTGAGGAAGTATTAAAAATAAAGGGTTTTGATACAAGTTTAGGCATACCTCATTTTGCTGGAATATCTTTAAACCAAATACCAGGTATACCGGAGTCTATTACTGGTAATAAAATAAGAGGTGTTTTTTGGACAAAACCAAATTCAACTGGAAAAGAAGTTATGAGAGACTCTGAAATTGACGAAGGTAAATACACTGAATTTTTAGAAATATTTAAAAATACTTATTTTAAAGAAGTTTATGATAAATTATCAAAAATTTATAAATTAGGAAGAGTCAGGCTTTTATTAAAAGAACCAAGATCGACACTAAGCTGGCACAGAGATCCTGAACCAAGATTGCATATACCAATATACACCAATCCTGGAGCGATAATGGTTATTGATCATATAGCCAAACATATGCCTGCTGATGGCTCTGTATGGATTACAAACAACACAAAGTACCATAATGCATTTAATGGAGGTGAAGAAAATAGAGTTCATCTTGTTGCGTGTGTACTAGATTACAAATTTAATTAATTGAAAAAAATAATTATAGCTTCAGATCATGCTGGTTTCTCTTTAAAAGAGTATGTAAAAAAAAATTTATTAAAAAAAAGATTATTACTTAAAGATCTTGGTACTAAGTCAAAAGACAGAGTTGACTATCCTGTATATGCACATAAATTATCTAAAATTATTAAAAAAAATGACAATACAATAGGTATTTTGATTTGTGGTTCAGGACAAGGGATGATAATGACAGCAAATAAACATAAGAATATAAGAGCTGCCTTATGTTATGATGTTAAATCAACCAAATTATCAAGATTGCATAATGATGCAAATATTATAACATTAGGTTCTAGACTAATTTCAAAAAAAAATGCCATTAAATATATTAATATTTTTTTGAAAACTAAGTTTGAAGGTGGTAGACACAAAAAAAGGATAGGAAAAATTTAAATGTCTAAAGAAAGTAGTTATATAAATAATCAGTATCAGGATTTTTTTGAAAAGAGTCTTTTAGATATTGATCCTGATATTCATAAAGCTATAAACGATGAATTAAAAAGACAACAAAGTCATATAGAGCTAATAGCATCTGAAAATATAGTTTCTCAAGCAGTGCTGGAAGCCCAAGGTTCAGTTCTTACTAATAAATATGCGGAAGGTTATTCTGGTAAAAGATATTATAATGGATGTGCTCATGTTGATGTCGCTGAAAATTTAGCTAATGAAAGACTTAAGAAATTATTTAATTGTAAATTTGCAAATTCACAACCACATTCTGGAGCACAAGCGAACGGTGCTGTTTTTTTAGCAATTCTGAATCCTGGTGATACTTTTATGGGTATGAGTTTAAATTCAGGTGGACATATTACACATGGTTTAAAAATCGCAATGTCAGGAAAATGGTTTAATGCGATTGGTTATGATGTTGATAAAAGTTCTGAGCTTATAGATTATGACAATGTTGAAAAACTTGCTTTAGAACATAAACCAAAATTAATAATTGCTGGTGGAAGTGCATATTCAAGAGTAATAGATTTTAAAAGATTCAGAGAAATAGCAGACAAAGTAGGAGCCTATCTAATGGTTGATATGGCTCATTTTTCTGGATTAGTTGCTGGCAAAGGTTATCCAAATCCTGTTGATCATGCACACGTAGTTACTTCAACAACTCATAAAGTATTTAGAAGTGCTAGGGGAGGAATCATTCTAACTAATCATGAAGATCTTGCTAAGAAAATTAATACTGCTGTTTTTCCAGGATATCAGGGTGGGCCTCTAATGCATATTATTGCTGCCAAAGCAGTTGGATTTCTGGAAGCATTAAAACCAGAATTTCAAACTTACATTAAAACTGTTTTATCAAATGCAAAAATTTTAAGTGAAACATTAATAAATAATGGTTTTAAAATATATTCTGGTGGAACTGATACTCATTTAATGTTGGTAGATTTAAGACCGTTTAATGTAAAGGGAAATTTGGCAGCAGAAAGTCTTGATAGGGCAAATATAACGTGTAATAAAAATGGTATTCCGTTTGATACAGAAAGTCCTATGGTGACTTCTGGGATTAGATTAGGCACTCAGGCTGCGACTACAAGAGGTTTTGGCTTAGAGGAGTTCAGGAAAGTTGGTAATTTAATCACAAAAACTATTAAAGGTCTCTCTGAAAACCCTGAAGACAATTCTAAAATTGAGAAAGAGGTACAAGAAGAAGTAATAGAACTCTGTTCAAAGTTTCCGATCTATAAAAACTTAAGGAAATAAATGATTTGTCCATGTGAAAAAAAAGGTGAGACATCGGTTGTAGACTCTCGACCAACAGAAGATGGTACTGCAATAAGAAGAAGAAGATTATGTAGTTGTGGCGAAAGATTTACAACGTTTGAAAGGATTCAGTATAGAGAAATAATGGTTATAAAAAAAAATGGAAGAAAATCTCCATTTGATAGAGATAAACTTTCAAAATCAATTTATATTGCTCTTAAAAAAAGACCTATAGATACTGATACAATAGAAAAATTTATAACTAAAATATCAAGATCCTTAGAAGAATTAGGTCAAAATGAAATTTCTTCAAATACAATAGGGACTATGGTTATGGATGCCTTAAAAAATTTAGATCCAGTTGCATATGTTCGTTTTGCCTCTGTTTATAGGAATTTTCGAGAGGAAAAAGACTTTGTAACCTTCGTAGACAGAATAGATGTCTATAAAAAAAGATAAGTATTTTATTGGACTTGCTAATACATTAGCACGAAATTCATTAGGATATACTGGTCCTAATCCATCAGTAGGAACATTAATAGTTAAAAATGACAATGTGATTTCTTTTGGAACTACAGGCAGATCTGGAAGACCCCACTCTGAAGTTATTGCTTTAAATAAATTATCTAAAAAAAATAAAAAAAACTCAACTATTTATATTTCCCTTGAACCTTGCGCTCACTTTGGAAAAACCCCACCATGTGTAAATGAAATTATAAGCTCAAAACCTAAAAGAGTTGTCTATTCAATTAACGATGTAGATTTACGTACATCTGGAAAATCAGATAAAATTTTGAAATCTAAAAAAATTAAAGTAAAGAAAAATTTATTATTAAATCTTTCAAAAAAAATTTACAAAAATTATTTTTATACAAAAAAAAATAACAAACCGTATGTTTATGGAAAACTTGCAATTTCAAAAGATTTTTTTTTAAAAGATAAAACAAAATTTTATATCACAAATAATAAATCTCTAGAAACTGCACACCTTTTAAGAAGTAAAGTGAATTGTATTTTAACTACTTCAAAAACAATTAATGATGATAATCCCAAGTTAAACTGTAGAATTAGTGGCCTTGAAAATAGATCTCCAAAAATTGCTATACTAGATAAAAACCTTAAAATTAAAAAAAATTGTTTTTTAGTAAAAAATGCAAAAAATAATAATACTTTTTTATTCTATAATAAAATAATTCCTAGAAAAATTAAGTTTCTTAAATCAAAAAAAATAATTCTTATTCATACTCCATTACATAAAGGAAATTTAGACTTTAATTTTATACTAAAACAATTATCTATGAATGAAATATCTAGTGTTTTGGTAGAAGGAGGAAAAAAAATAATTACGTCATTGCTTAATGAAAATTGTTTTAACGAATTTTATCTTTTCACCTCATCTAAAAGCCTAAAAAATAGGGGTTTGTGTAAAACACCTAACATAAAAACTTCTTTATTTAATAAGTTTAAAAATATTAAATTTAACGAAACTTTTCTAGATAAAGACAATTTAATACACTATTACTAAAATATGTTTAATGGAATAATTTATCATCAGGGTAAGGTAAAAAAAATATCTATCTCAAAAAAAGGCAAGTCCATATTTTTATCTTCAAAAATTTCTTTAAAAAAAAGAAATATAGGCATGTCCGTTGCTTGTGATGGAGTATGTCTAACATTAGTTTCTTATAAAAAAAAAATTTTGGAATTTTATCTTTTAGACGAAACAATAAAAAGATCTAAATTTAAATTTTTAAAAGTTGGAGATCATATTAATTTAGAGTTACCTTTAAAATTTGGTCAAGATATATCAGGCCATATATGTCAAGGTCATGTAGATACGACTTCAAAAGTTTTTAAAATATCAAAAAAAGGTGCATCTAGAATTTTGGATTTTAAAGTAGATAAGAAGTATAAAAAAATACTTATTGAAAAAGCTTCAATACTAATTAATGGTGTTTCTTTAACAATTTCAAAGATAACTAAATATGGATTTCAAATTTGGTTAATACCTCATACATTAAAGCTAACAAATTTATCAAATATTAAAAATAATTCGGTTGTAAATATAGAATTTGATATTTTATCAAAATATGTAAAAAACTACATTTCATGAAAAAATTAAAATTTAATTCTATTGAAACTATAATTTCAGACGCAAGAAAAGGTAGAATGTATATTTTAGTTGATGATGAAAATAGAGAAAATGAAGGTGATTTAATATTTTCTGCTAAAGACGTCACCTCAGATAAAATTAATTTTATGGCAAAATATGGAAGAGGTTTAATTTGTCTTGCAATAGATACTATTCAGGCAAAAAAACTTAATTTAAATTACATGTCACCAAAAAATGAATCTAGAAATCAAACTGCTTTTACAGTTTCCATTGAAGCTAAAAAAGGCATATCAACAGGTATTTCAGCAAAAGATAGAGCTAAAACTATTAAAGTCGCAACCAAAATGAATGTTTCTAAAAATGATATAGTATCGCCTGGTCATGTTTTTCCAATTGTTGCAAGAGATGGTGGGGTATTAATAAGAGCTGGTCACACAGAAGCATCTGTAGATATTTCTAAATTAGCAAAAAAAAATCCTTCAGCTGTAATTTGTGAAATTATGAATGAGGATGGATCAATGGCAAAACGAGATGATCTTATTCATTTTGCAAAAAAACATAAATTATCTATCGGTAAAATTGATGATCTTATAGCTTATAGATTAAAAAAAGAAAACTTTATTAAACTAAAAAAAATTTCAGATATCAAATTAGGTAAACAAAACTTTAAAATAAAAATATTTGAAAATGTAATTGATGGTTCAGAACATTTTGCATTAATAAAAGGAAAAATGAATAAAAATGTTATTCCGAGAGTAAGAGTTATTTCATCCAATATTGTTCAAAATTATCTTTTAGGTGATAAAATCCCAAACTCTTTCAATCAAACAGTTAATTATTTTAAAAAATTTAAAACTTGTATTTTGGTTTTTATAAAAGATCCAAACCTAAAATCTGTAACAGCCACTCTTAAAGACTATGAAAATAGAAAATATTATAGCAAGGGAAAAGATAAACTTATAAGAAACTACGGTTTAGGAGCACAAATACTCAAAAATTTAAAAGTAAAAAAAATGATTTTAGTTACAAAATCGAGAAAGAAAGTTATAGGTTTAGAAGGATATAATTTATCAATCACTAAACAGGAAATTATATGAAAATTTACATTGTTGTTTCTGATTATTACAAAGATATATCAAAAAATTTGCTGAAAGGAACAGTTACTGAACTAAAAAAAAATGGATATAAAAATATAAAAATTAAAACTGTATCAGGATCTTTTGAAATACCGGTAACTATTTCAAAAAATATAAATAAATTTGATGCATTTATTGCATTAGGTTGTATTATAAAAGGTGAGACAGATCATTACCATTTTATTTGCCAAGCTGTTACTACAGGATTAATGAACATAACAATAAATTCAAAAAAACCAGTTGGTTTTGGGATATTAACTTGTAAAAATTTAAATCAAGCGAAAACAAGATCATATGTAACAAAAAAAAATAAAGGCAAAGAAGTCGCACAGGGTATAATTTCTATCTTTAAAAATAAATGAGATATAATTTTTCTCCAGCAAAAAATCCACGAGTAATGATAATTCAAAAAGTATATGGTCAAGTAATAAATAATGAGCAAAAAATTGTATTTGAAAAACATAGATTTAAAAAATTTATTAAGGATGTAGTGCTTGGTACAATCGAAAGATCAGAAATTATAAATAATGAAATTAAAAATATAGAAACAAATTTTAATTTAAAAAATTTAGATGATATTTTCAAAATTATAATTCAATGTGCTACATTTGAATTCCTTTATAAGCCTTCCTTATCAAAAAAAATTATTATCAAAGAATATTTGAATGTTTCAAATTTTTTTTTAAATAGTTCACAGACAAAGTATTTAAACGCAATATTAGACAATCTAGCTAAAAATTTAAAAAAATGAATGAAATTGAAATTATTAACAGTTTAAGAAAAATTATTAAAAATCCATATGCATTAAAACTTAATGATGATGTTTTTTTTGACAAAAGTAAATCTTTATTAGCATCAATAGATACATATAATGAAAAAATTCATTATTTAAATTTTAATTATCCTAATTTGATAATAAAAAAAGCCATAAGATCCTCAATATCTGATATTTTATCAAAGGGAGCAGACCCTAAATATTTATTGATATCTTTAGCTGGATCAAAAAAAAATTTTAATAAAAAAAATATTAATTCAATTATAAAATCAATTAAACAAGAACAGAAAAAATATAATTTTTCTTTAATTGGAGGAGACACAACTACTGGTATTACATCATCATTTACAATATGCACTTTTAGTTATTCAAAGAAAGTTATAAAACGTAATAATTCTAAACTCAATGATGATATATATATAACTGGTAATATAGGCGATTCATCTGTTGGTTTATCAATTTTAAAAAAAAAAATTAAGGTAAGAAATAAATTAAAAGTATATTTTCTTGATAAATATTTTTCTCCAAATATTCCTTATGGTTTTCATAAAGATTTATATAAATTTGCAAATTCTGCCATGGATGTCTCTGATGGTTTACTTGCAGATCTTAAGAAAATGTTAAAAATTAATAATAATGGATTTACTATATATAAAAACCTTTTACCTAAATCTTATTTTTTTAAAAAGTTAACAAATGAAAAAAAAATTAAACCAAATAATCATCTCTTTAAAGGTGATGATTATCAAATTTTATTTACTTCGAAAAGAAAATGCAGAAAAACTATTTTGAAATATGCAAAGAAATGGAATCAAAAGATTACTAGAATTGGATATGTAACCGATCATAGATCTAATTACATAATAAATAATGATAAATTACATAAAATTAACGATTATAAGGGGTATATCCACAATTTTAATTAAGATTACTTATTGCCTTTTAGGGTTTTTTTTGTAATGTCCGGATTTTAAAAAACTAACAACGCAGCAAATAAGGTATAAAATTTATGAATGCAGAAATAATACTAGGTTACACAATTTTAGCAGGTTTATTATCAATACTATATGGTTTTATAACAGGCAAAAACATTCTTAGCTCAAGTCCAGGAAATGAAAAAATGCAAGAAATTGCATCTGCTATACAAATAGGTGCAAAAGCTTATTTAAATAGACAATACAAAACCATTGCTATTGTAGGTGTTGTTGTACTTATTATTATAAGTTATGCATTCAATTTACTAGTTGGTTTTGGTTACCTTGTTGGTGCAACTTTGTCAGGTATTGCTGGATATGTTGGCATGTTGGTCTCTGTACAAGCAAATGTAAGGACTGCTGAAGCTTCTAGAAAAGGACTTAATGCTGGTCTTGATGTTGCATTTAAATCTGGTGCTGTAACTGGTATGTTAGTGGCTGGTTTAGCATTACTATCTATAGCAGTATATTATTATTTATTACTATCATTTAACGTCGATGAAAGAGAAATTGTAAACGCATTGGTAGCATTGGGTTTTGGAGCATCGTTAATATCAATTTTTGCGAGACTTGGTGGAGGAATATTTACAAAAGGTGCAGATGTTGGCGCAGACCTAGTTGGAAAAGTTGAAGCTGGTATCCCTGAAGATGACCCTAGAAATCCTGCTGTTATCGCAGATAATGTTGGCGACAATGTTGGTGATTGTGCAGGAATGGCTGCAGATTTATTTGAAACCTATGCAGTTACAATAGTTGCAACAATGGTCCTTTCCTCAATCTTTTTCGTTGGTGATTTAAATATGATGATTTACCCTTTAACAATTGGAGGTGCTTGTATAATAACATCTATCTTAGGTACTTATTTTGTGAAATTAGGTAAATCAAAAAATATAATGACCGCTTTGTATAAAGGATTTGTAGTTACTGCTATTACATCTTTAATAGTATTATATCCAATTACTGACTACGTGTTAGGGTTAACTAATACATACTATATTGGTAGTAAAGAATTTACTGGTTTAAGTTTATATTATTGTGGAGTTATAGGTTTAGTTATTACTGGTTTGATTATTTGGGTAACTGAATATTACACTGGTACAAATTATAGACCTGTAAAAAGCGTTGCATTATCCTCTACAACAGGACATGGTACTAATGTAATACAAGGTTTAGCAGTATCTTTAGAGGCAACAGCAATACCTGCTTTAATAATCGTAGCTGGTATTTTGATCACAAATTATATTGCTGGTTTGTTTGGAATAGCAATTGCAGTAACATCCATGTTGGCATTAGCAGGGATGGTTGTAGCTTTAGATGCTTATGGACCAGTAACAGACAATGCTGGTGGTATTGCAGAAATGTCTAAATTACCAAATAATGTTAGAAAAACTACAGATGCATTAGACGCTGTTGGTAATACAACTAAAGCAGTTACAAAAGGTTATGCAATTGGTTCTGCTGGTCTAGGTGCATTAGTTCTATTTGCAGCCTATACTGAAGATATAAAACATTTTTCGAAAATTTCAGGTTCTAATTTAGAAGGTATTATTGTTACCTTTGACTTATCAAATCCATTTGTTGTCGTTGGACTATTAGTAGGTGGAATGCTACCTTATTTATTTGGATCTATGGGAATGCAAGCAGTTGGTAGAGCAGGAGGTGCTGTTGTACTCGAGGTAAGAAGACAATTTAAAAAATTTCCTGGAATAATGAAAAAAAAACAAAAACCAGATTATGCTAAACTTGTTGACTTATTAACTATTGCTGCGATTAAAGAAATGATAATTCCGTCTTTATTACCAGTTTTATCACCAATCGTTTTATATTTTGTTATATACTCAATTGGCGGTCAAGTAGCAGCACTTGCTTCTGTAGGAGCAATGTTGTTAGGTGTAATCATAACAGGATTATTTGTTGCAATTTCAATGACAGCAGGTGGTGGAGCTTGGGATAATGCAAAAAAATATATTGAGGACGGCAATTTTGGTGGAAAAGGATCTGAAGCTCATAAAGCTGCAGTAACAGGTGATACAGTAGGTGATCCATACAAAGATACAGCAGGACCGGCTGTTAATCCAATGATAAAAATAACCAATATAGTTGCGCTTTTACTTTTAGCAGTCATTGCAGGTTAATTTCTGCTGCCTTTTTTTTTAGTAACAGGCGAATTGACTTTTTGAATAATGCTATTTAATGATTTAACAATAAAAGAAGATTTATCATATTCCTTCAGTGTAATTTGTTTTTCAATTTCAACTTTATTCATATCATCAATATTATAAAACTTTTTTGAAGTAACCATGCCGAATTTATCAAATGATACTTCTAATACATTATTTTTTACTATTTTTGATTTACCTAGTTTAAAAACTGATTGATTTTGTTTCTCTCTTTCAAAATAAAACCATAGATTTTCATCAAACATACTAACTGATGAGGGTTTACCAATAATACCTAATACATCATTTTTATTAGTTTTTGAAATTTCAATTTTATTTGATTTTGCTTCTAAAGCTATTATACCATGGTTATTGACAACTTTATTATTTGAACATGCAGAAATTATAATAAATATAAACAATAATATTTTTTTCATATGAATTTAGAATATTTAAGTATTTACAATAATTTAATTAAATTAACCAGAAATAAATCTTTATATTTAAATCTTAAAGGGAAAGAGACATTTTCAGATAGAATAATTTTTCTATTAATACATCTCTCTTTTTTAATTAAAGCTTATAAAGATCAAAATACAAAAAAATTAATGCAAGATATACACGATTTTATTTTCAGACAAATAGAATTATCTATTCGAGAGATAGGATATGGCGATGTTTCGATAAATAAAAATATGAAAAAGTATGTTAATTTCTTTTACGATATTTTATCTAAAGTTGATAAATGGGACAATTATAAATCTGATAAAAAGTGTGAAATTTTAAATAATTTTATCAATAATCCAAAAAATATTTCATTTTATGTAGATTATTTTGATAAATTAAGTGCATTTTATAAAAATAATACTTTAAATTATTTTACAAAAGATATAGAAGAATTTAAAACTTAATTATGGCTGTACCTAAACGAAAAACAACACCATCAAGGGCTGGTAAGAGGAGATCTCATTTAAAGATTTCTCCGAAAAATATAATTGAAGATAAAAAATCTGGTGAGTATAGGCTTTCTCATCACTTAGATTTAAAAACTGGATTTTATAAAGGTAGACAAGTTTTAGATCCTAAAGAATAATTATAATTATATGTCAAAATCAGTAATTATTGCAGTAGATGCAATGGGTGGAGATAATTCACCAAATAAAGTTATAGCCGGTATTTCTGAATATTTAAAAAAAAATACTGATGTTTATTTTAGAATTTTTGGAATAAAAAATTCAATTGATGAGGAGATTATTAAAAATCACTTAAAAAAAGATTTCTATGAAATAATCGAGTGTAATGAAGTTGTTTCAAATAACGACACACCTTTAACTGCTGCTAAAAAGAAAAATACAAGTATGTGGCAATCTATTAACGATGTTAAGGAAAAAAATTCAAATGTTGTCGTTTCTGCTGGAAATACGGGTGCACTTTTTGTGATATCAAAATTAAGCATGAATATGATAGAAAATATAAGCAAACCTGCTTTAGCAGCTTTATGGCCTAATAAAATTGATATGAATATTGTATTAGATTTAGGCGCCAACGTTGAGTGTGATGAAAAAAATTTTGAAGATTTTGCAATTATGGGATCTGCATTACATAAAGCATTGTTTCCATCAGACGATTCTAGAGTTGCATTGTTAAATATTGGATCGGAAGAAATAAAAGGTCATGAGACAATAAAAAAAGCATACCAAAATATGGAAAATAAAAAAAATGAGTTATTTAAATTTTGTGGGTATATAGAAGGTAATCATATTATGGATGGAAATGTAAATGTTATTGTAACAGATGGTTTTACAGGAAACATTGCATTAAAAACCGCTGAGGGCACAGCTAATTTTATATCAACCGAACTTAAAAAAGCATTATCTGATGGATTTGTAGCAAAATTATCAAGTTTAGCAAACATTTCAAATTTAAAAAAATTTAAAAAAAGATTAGATCCAAGATTATACAACGGGGCTATATTGTTAGGTTTAGAGTCACCAGTAATAAAAAGCCATGGTTCAACTGATTATATTGGATTTGCCAATTCTCTTGATGTATGTGTCAAAACTGTTGAGGGACAATTAATTGATAAAATAAAAAAAAATATTATTAACTAGTGAGACAAAATTTAACAAAAAAAGAGATTGTAAATTCAATCTATATGCAACTTGGATATTCCAAAAAGTTAATTGAAAATTTACTTGAGGATATTTTTGAAGTTTTATTAGAAAGTTTGAAAAATAATGGAAAAGTAAAAATATCAAACTTTGGAACATTTATTTTAAGACATAAAAAATCAAGAATAGGCAGAAATCCAAAAACTAAGAAAGAAGCAATTATATCAGAAAGAAATGTAATCTTGTTTAAGCCATCTAAATATTTTAAAAAAAAAATAAATAATGTCAATTAAACTTACTTCTGCATATAAGACTATTGGTGAAGCTGTAAAAATTTTAAATAACGAGGAACCTAAAAATACTAAAGTGAGTTCTCATACTATAAGATTTTGGGAAAAACAATTTATTCAACTTAGACCCAAAGTTGTTAACAATAGACGATATTATAATACATCAAAATTAGAGCTATTAAAATTTATTAAGTTTCTCCTTAAATCTGAAGGTATGACTATTGAAGGTGTAAAAAAGCATTTAAATCAAAATAAATCTAATCTTGACGATTCATTAATTACTACTATAAGGACGAGATACTTTAAAAATAAATTAACAAATATCAAAAGTATAATTGAAGGATTAAAAAAATAGTTATGGCAAAAAAAACTTTTGTTAAAGTAAGAATGGTACCAGAATCAAAACCTGATAGTCCATTTTTCTACTATTTAAAAAAACCTGCAGGGGGTGAAAAAGCTAAAGTAAAACTTTCTGCGAAGAAATATAATCCTAGCACAAGAAAGCACGAATTATTTATTGAAAAAAAACTTCCACCTCATAGTAAATAATTATTTTTTATCAAAATTTCTTTTTTCGTAATCAATATAAGCTCTAATCATATTTAACCAGATTCTTTTTGTTATCTTTGGATCAATCTTTTTTTTTATTGATTTTTTTTTTATTTGACTAAGAATTATTTTTATTCTTTTATTATCAACTATTTGGTTTTTATATTCTTTTAATTCGAGTACTTTATCAACAATAGCTGTTCTTTTCTTAATTAATTCTATTAAAGAATTGTCAAGATTATCAAGGTTTTTTCTAAGTTTTTTTAATTTTTTAAATTTATCAGGCGACATTTATTAAATTGGATTAATTAATAATTATTATATTTATCCATGTATGTATATAGAAAATAGTATTATTAGAAAACAAATTTCCGTATGGCTTCTTGTTATGTTTTGCCTAATTGCATTAATGATAGTAGTTGGCGGTTTAACACGATTAACCGATTCAGGTTTATCAATAACCAAGTGGGAATTGTTTTCTGGAATTTTACCTCCATTTAACGATCAACAATGGAAATATTATTTTGAACAATATAAATTAATTCCTGAATTTAAGATTCAAAATTACAATATGACAATAAATGAATTCAAAATAATTTTTTGGTGGGAATGGATACATAGATTTATGGGCAGATTAATAGGTATATTTTTTTTAATCCCATTAATTTACTTTACATTAAAAATAGGTGTTAAAAAATTAACCAACTTATATTTAATTTTTTTTTTAATTTGTTTACAAGGATTTATTGGTTGGTATATGGTTTCAAGTGGCTTAGTAAATAGGGTAGACGTAAGTCATTATAGACTTTCCTTGCATTTGCTTATAGCTTTCATAATTTTTTCTATGATTTTATGGAATTATTTAAAATTAAATGTTCTCATTAATAAAGAACTTAAATTAAATTCATTGCCACTTGTTTCCTTTTTGATTTTAATATTTCTTCAAATAATAGTTGGAGCTTTTGTTTCTGGAATGGACGCTGGTTTAATTTATAATTCCTGGCCACTTATGGGCAACTCATATTTTCCTAATGATAATGATATATATAATTTATTTAATATTTCAGTTTTTAATGATCCATCTTTAGTACAATTTTTACATCGGAATTTAGCGTATATAATCCTTCTGAGTTATTTGATACTTTTATTTAAAGTATATAAAAATAATATTAAAAATTCCTATTTTGCTATTAATGCTGTAGGGATGCTTCTTTTTATTCAAATTATTCTTGGTATATTAACTTTAATTAATGGTGTGGAATTAATTTTAGCATCACTACACCAAATTAGTTCAATATTTCTAGTAAGCGCTTCTATTTATTTATTATATATTAATAAAAAATTAATTTAATTTAGCTGGGTAATTAGATAATATGAAATTTTTCAATACTTTTAAGACTCTATCAGCTTCTTCTAAGAGCATCATGTGTCCACAATTATCAATAATTTCAACCTTACTACCGTCAATTAAATCTGCAAGTTTTTTCCCCTCTTTAACAGGACACATTTTATCTCCTGTGGCTAAAATAGATAATGTAGGAATTTTAATTTTTTTTGCTGCTTCAAAACCATTTTTGTAATTATCACATGCTCTAAAATCAACACCAAGAGTGTTTTTAATTGTTCTTGATTTAGCTAACATGCCGCCAGTATTTATATGGTATAATCCAGGTACTGGATGACCACCAAAATGACCAGCGGGACCGTGTGCCCAATCCATCATTAAATCAACTGCTTTTGGATCATTATTTTCTGCTAAAGACAACAATTCAGAATTCATAGGAATTGCACCAGCACCACCCATTAAACTCAATGTTTTTATTTTATTTGGATTTCTTGCGGCACACTCCATTGTAACAAGGCAACCTTGAGAATGACCAACCAATGAAGCCTCTTTATAACCAACTGAGTCTATTACATTGCTTACCCAATCTGCCATTTCTTCAATAGATTTTAAACTTTCTCCTTTAGATAAACCATGACCTGGCATGTCCAAAGCAAGAACGGTATATCCATGAAATGCAAAATATCTTGTCTGCAATACCCATGTCATGTGAGTTAATCCACTTCCGTGAACAAAGATTATTAGAGGTTTATTTTTATCAAAAGGTCGACCACCAGTTGAGGCAAATACCTCTGTGCCATTTACTTTAAATTTCATTGATTTGAGACAAGTCGTGGCTTACGCGCTGCTCTAAAACCAACTTCAAAGTCATTTTTTATATCATCAATGTCTTCGATACCTACTGATAATCTAATCATATCATGAGATAGACCTGCAAATTTAAGTGTAGCCTCATCCATTTGAGAATGAGTACCTGACGCAGGATGGATAACTAGTGTTCTAGTGTCACCAACATTAGCTAAATGCGATGCGAGTTTAACATTATTAATAAAAGCTACTCCAGCATCTTTCCCACCTTTAATCCCAAAAGCTATCATAGATCCACGTCCATTAGGTAAAAGTTTTTTTGCAAGCTCATGATCTGGATGATCGGGAACACTAGGGTGTGAAACCCACGCAACACTTTCATGTCCAAGTAAATATTTAACCATTTCTTCAGCATTAGAACAATGTTTTTTCATTCTTACTGATAGGGTTTCTATTCCTTGTAAAACATTCCAAGCATTTTGAGGACTTAGACATGGACCAAAATCTCTCATCCCTTCAGCTCTTGCTTTCATTGTAAAAGCAGTAGGGCCAAATTCTTCTGCAAATGAAAGTCCATGATAACCTTCATAAGGTGTAGTCATAGTTGGAAATTTGTCATTTTGCATCCAATCAAACTTTCCACCTTCAACTAATATACCTGCCATTGATGAACCATGTCCCGCCATCCATTTAGTTAATGAATGAACTACTATATCTGCTCCATGTTCAAATGGTTTACAAAGGTAAGGTGTTTGATAGGTAGCATCAACAATTAACGGTATACCAGCATCATGTGCAATTTTTGATATTTCAGGCATATTCATTAATTCATTTCCAGGATTACCTACGAGTTCTCCAAATATACCTTTTGTATTTTTTTGAATTGCTTTTTTAAATCCTTCAGTATCTCTAGGTTTTACAAATGTACATTTAATTCCAAATTTTGGCAAAGTAAGCCTAAATAAATTTACAGTGCCACCATATAGTTGTGAAGATACAACTAGATGGTCACCCGCTTCACACAATGTCATGATTGTTAAAAATATTGCACTCATTCCTGACGATGTTGCAAGGGCCGCAGTACCACCTTCTAAAGACGCAACTCTTTCTTCTAGCACAGCTACAGTTGGATTAGAAATTCTACTATAAATATGACCACCTCTTTCTAAATTAAATAAAGCAGCAGCATGATCAACATCATCAAATAAATATGATGTAGTTTGATAAATGGGCACTTGTCTTGAGCCAGCATTTTTGTGAGGTTGATAACCGGCATGTAAGCTAAGTGTATCAAATTTGTATGTTTTTGGATCTGTGCCTTTATTTTTTTTATCAGTCATAAATTTTCCTTATTTTTAAATGTTAATTATTAACTATCAATATTAATATAAATTGACAATATGACATTTATCAGTATTAATCCGCCCATTCATGACTAAATTTGTTAAGAAAAACGAGCTAAATAACAACTGGTACGAAATAGATGCCTCAAATGCTGTAGTTGGCAGATTAGCATCTATTATAGCTAAAATTTTAAGAGGTAAGAATAAAGCAACTTTTACACCTCATATGGATAATGGAGACTTTGTGGTAGTTAAAAATATTGAAAAAATTAAATTTACTGGAAGAAAATTCCAAGATAAAAAATATTATCGCCATACAGGATATCCAGGTGGAATTAAAGAGACAACTCCAGAAAAACTTTTTGATAAAAAACCAGGTGAAGCATTAAAATTAGCTGTTAAAAGAATGTTGCCAGGAGGACCTTTGGCGAAAAAACAACTTACAAAATTAAAAATTTATAAAGGATCTGATCATCCTCATGGAGTTCAAAATCCTACAGTAATAGAATTATCTAAATTAAATAACAAAAATATAGCAAGAAATTAAAATGACAGAAGTAGATAAACTAGACTTTAAAGACAGCAAATACGCAACAGGAAGAAGAAAAACCTCAATTGCTAAAGTTTGGCTAAAAAAAGGGTCAGGTCAAATTGTTATTAATGGAAAAAAATATGATAATTATTTTACAAGAGAGATTCATAAAATGAAACTTTTAAGACCTTTTGAAATTATTAATCAAACTGCTGACTATGATGTAAGAGGAAATGTTACAGGCGGTGGATTAACTGGTCAAGTAGGAGCCTTAGTTCATGGTATTTCAAAAGCATTACTACAATTTGATGAAAACCTAAAACCCAGTTTAAAAAAAGAAAAACTTACCACGAGAGATTCTAGAGCTGTTGAAAGAAAGAAATACGGTCATAGAAAAGCTAGACGTAGTTTCCAATTTTCAAAAAGATAATTTTTCTTTTTCAATTACAACAGTTATAATAAATTATGCAAAAGCTAAATATTTTAGTTGCTGGTTCGACAGGTTATATAGGTATAGAATTGATTAAACTTCTTTTAAAACATAAGGGAGTAAATATTAAATACTTATGTGGTAACTCATCTATAGGAAAAAACATTTCATCTTATGACGCTTCTTTTAAAAAAAGAAAATTACCAAAAATAATTAAATTTAATGAAAAATTACTAAATGATGTAAATGTAATTTTTACAGCTTTGCCAAATGGAGAAGCACAAAAGATTTCAAACAAACTTA
>CACMDE010000006.1 GCA_902612345.1 uncultured Pelagibacteraceae bacterium
TCTACTGGAATTTCTATAGCAATTCCAGATAACACAGAAGTTCAGATAAGGCCTAGATCTGGCTTAGCAATTAAAAATAATATATCTGTATTAAATACTCCTGGAACAATAGATAGTGATTACCGTGGAGAGATTAAAGTTATTCTTTACAACCATGGTAATAAAGAATTTATCATAAATAATGAAGATAGAATTGCTCAAATGGTATTAGTTCCTATAATCAAAGCTACTTTTGAAGAAGTGGAAAATCTTCCAGAAACTATAAGAGGTGAGGGTGGTTTTGGGTCTACAGGAAAATGAAAAGCTATAAAAAAAACTATATAGATAGATACTCAAGGCAAATAGTTCTAAAAAATATTGGTATAGATGGTCAAAAAAAGATTAGTTCCTCAAAAGTATTTATTATAGGTGCAGGAGGGCTTGGATGTCCTATTTCAGATTTATTATGTAGAGCGGGTGTTGGCGAAATTGGAATAATTGATCATGACAAAGTTTCTTTATCTAATCTGAATAGACAAACACTCTTTAATACAAATGATGTAAATAAATATAAAGTTGATGTATTAAAAAGGAAATTAAAAGAAATAAATCCTTTAGTAAAAGTAAATATATTCAAAAAGAAAATATCACAAAAAAATATAGATAAATTAATATCTAAATATGATATTATTGTAGACGCATCAGATAATTTTAATACTAAATTTTTATTAAACGAAAAATCAATCCAATACAAAAAAAAACTCATTGTTGGAGCAATTAGCAGATTTGATGGACATATCTTCACTTTTAATTTTAAAAAAAATAATAGCGCATGTTTGAAATGTTTTTATCAAGATCAGCCATCTGATGAAATTTTAAATTGTGATCAAGAAGGAATTCTTGGTACAACAGCAAGTCTTGTTGGGTCCTTACAGGCAAATGAAATTTTAAAAATTATTATAGGTTCTAAAAATGTCTTAGATAATTCTATTTTAATTTTAAATACATTAAATTTGAAATTTAGAATAGTAAAATTTAAAAAAATAAAAAAATGTATATGCGTATCTTAATTTACATAATTTTTTATTTTTTTTTTATCTTTCAAATTCAAATTTCGATTGCTGAAGAATTTGTAATGCTAAAGAATAATAAAGTAAATGTTAGATATGGACCAAGTTTTGAATATCCAATTAAATATACGTATTTAAAAAAAAATCTACCTGTAAAAGTAATTGATAAAAAAGAAAATTTTAGAAGAATAATAGACCATAAACACAATAGTGGTTGGATACACACCTCACAGCTTAGAAAATCTTCTTCTGTGGTATTAGTAGAAAATCATCTTATTTTCTCTAAACCAACAAAGTTTTCTGAACCAATAGCTATAGCTGAAAAGGGTAAATTAATATTACTTAAAAAATGTAAAGGAAATTGGTGTAAAACAAAAAATAAAAATATTTCTGGGTGGATATTATTTAACGAATTCTGGGGAAAATTACCTAATTAATTAAAAGGATCCTCTAAAACACAAGCAACCAGGTGCACTCTTGCTTGTTCTCCTCCATTAAAAAAATTATGAAATTTTTTATTATTTGTAATTGTTGCTGTACCATCCGCGGGCATGTGTTTAGCAATATTTTCAATTACCATCATACACCCTTTGTTTGTTACAATTGGTATATGCAATCTAGGTTCAGGATCTTTATGCCAACTTAGTGTTGATCTTGGCTCTTTCAATAACAATCTTACTCTTCCAAGTTTAAATTTACTTTTTAAAGTCTCATATACTTCTTTAAAATATGTATCCTCGAATTCAGGAACAAGCTCTGTGTATTTTGATTCATCGATATCTATGTCTCTAGAAACTTCTTTTCCAGTTTCATCAGCTATAGTCCAGTACTTACCACGAACATTGTTACCTTCCACTGAAGTATCATCATTTGGTATTCTATTAAGAGAAATGGCGCCAAAATGAGTAACTCCAGGAGATTTAAATTTTTTTCTCTCTAAAACTTTATCAAGATCTTCTCTAAGTCTTGATATATCAAATTTTAAACCTGGTACTTTATAAAAGTCCTCAAAACTCATTTCCGCCATAAGTTTTTCCTTTATTGTTTCTGTAAATCAAATCGATCAGCATTCATAACCTTAGACCAAGCAGCTGTAAAGTCATTTACAAATTTGTCAGATGAATCATCTGTCGCATAGACCTCGGCTAAAGCTCTTAATTGTGAATTTGAACCAAAGATTAGATCTGCTCTTGTTCCTGTCCACAGAACTTTTCCTGATTTACGATTAACACCACTGAATATATCTTCTTTATTTGAAATTTCTTTCCATTTAATATCCATATCCAATAGATTTACAAAGAAATCATTAGTCAATTTACCAGGTCTTTTTGTAAAGACTCCATTTTTTGATCCATCGAAATTTGTTCCGAGAACTCTCATACCCCCAATTAAGACTGTCATTTCTGGTCCACTTAATTGCATCAATTGAGCTTTATCCACTAATAACTCTTCAGCTTTTGTTGCACTTTGGGAGTTTGCATAATTTCTAAATCCATCTGCTTGTGGTTCTAATAAACTAAAAGAGTGTATATCAGTCTGATCTTGTGAAGCATCACCTCTGCCTGGAGAAAAAGGTAATTTGATTTTCTTACCTGCATCTTTTGCTGCCTTTTCTATTCCAATATTTCCTCCAAGAACAATTAAATCAGCCAACGAGACATATTTCTTATTAGAATTAAATCCATTTTGTATTTTCTCGTAAGTTTTAATTACTTTAGAAAGTTGGATAGGATTATTTACTTCCCAATCTTTTTGTGGAGAAAGTCTTACTCGAGCCCCATTAGCTCCGCCTCTTTTATCTGAGCCTCTAAAAGTAGATGCAGAAGCCCAAGCTGTAGATACTAACTGAGATACTGAAAGTCCAGACTTAGCAATTTTTTTCCTAAGGATTTCGATATCTTTATTTTTCAATTTATTTTTATTTTTAGGAACAGGGTCTTGCCAAATTAGATCTTCTTTTGGTACTTCGCTTCCTAAATAATTTACTTTAGGCCCCATGTCTCTATGAGTAAGTTTAAACCAGGCTCTAGCAAACGCATCTGCAAATTCGTCTGGATTATTATAGAAGTGTTTAGAAATTCTTCCAAACTCAGGATCAAATCTCATTGATAAGTCTGTAGTTTGCATCATTGGTAAATTTTTCTTTCCTTTTATATGAGCATCAGGTGTCATGTTTGGAGCATGTCCATTTTTTACAGGCTTCCATTGATGTGCTCCTGCAGGACTTTTGGTTAATTCCCACTCATATCCAAAAAGGTTATCAAAATATCCCATATCCCATTTTATTGGATTTGAAGTCCATGCGCCTTCAATTCCACTACTTATTGTATCTGATCCAAGTCCACTTTTATAATTACTGTTCCATCCAGTCGATTGGTCCTGTATTTTAGATCCCTCTGGTTCTGGGCCTTTGTGAGATTCAGGTGCTGCGCCATGTGATTTACCAAATGTGTGCCCTCCAGCAACAAGTGCAACTATTTCATAATCGTTCATTGCCATTCTCCCAAATGTTTCTCTAATGTCTCTAGCAGCTAATAATGGGTCCGGATTCCCATCTGGTCCTTGTGGATTTACATATATCAAACCCATTTGAACTGCTCCAAGTGGATTTTCTAATTCTCTTTTTGAATCATATCTATTATTAGCAAGCCATTCTTTTTCAGAGCCCCAGTATATATCTTCCTCAGGCTCCCAGATGTCTTCTCTTCCACCACCAAAACCAAAAGTTTTAAATCCCATCGACTCAAGTGCAACATTTCCAACTAATATAAATAAGTCTGCCCATGAAATATTTTTTCCATATTTCTTTTTTATAGGCCATAGAAGAAGTCTTGCTTTGTCTAAGTTTACATTATCCGGCCAACTATTTATTGGAGCAAATCTCTGATTTCCAGTACCA
This sequence comes from uncultured Pelagibacteraceae bacterium, assembly GCA_902612345.1. Taxonomy (GTDB): domain Bacteria; phylum Pseudomonadota; class Alphaproteobacteria; order Pelagibacterales; family Pelagibacteraceae; genus Pelagibacter. The sequence continues at coordinate 3,949 of CACMDE010000006.1, forward strand.
GCTCCTCCTCTACCATCTCCTGTTCTATACGTTCCAGCTGCGTGCCAAGCAAGACGAATAAATAAAGGTCCATAGTGCCCATAATCAGCTGGCCACCAACTTTGTGATTGGGTCATTAACTTATGAAGATCTTTTTTTAAAGCTTTAAAATTGAGTTTTTTAAATTCTTTTTTATAATCAAATTTTTTATCCATTGGATTGACCATAGATGAATGTTGACTTAAAATTTTCAAATTTAAACTATTTGGCCACCAATCTTTGTTTGTTTGTCCTTTTCCAGAATTATATTTTTGTGGTATTCCCTCTCCATGAAAAGGACATTTACTTATATCGTTATTAATTTCACTGCTCATGATTTTCCTCCGCTATTTAGACTATATATAGAATCTTACCTTTAGAAAGTCAAGTAGTTTAGAATGATTATAAACTAGTTTTTTTTGGAGATTTTGATAGTTACTTCAATATCTTCAATTTTTTTTCCACTTGGAGGCGTGGGTGTTTTTTTTATTTCTACTTCTTGAGAATTAATATCAATTAGTTCTTTTGTTTGTTCGTCATAAAAATGATGATGTGACGATGTATTCGTGTCAAAATATGACATATCATTTCCAATACTAATTTCTTTTAAGTACCCTTTTTTTTTAAACGCATGAACTGTGTTATAAACAGTAGCTAATGAAATTTTTTGATTATATTGATTTTGAAGAATTTTAGTTAAATCGTTTACTGAAAAATGAAAAGTTTTTGATCTATTAAATAGTATTTCGCAAATTTTAATTCTTTGTTTGGTTGGTCGCAAACCTGAATTTCTTAATTTTTCAATATAATTTGCTTCTATACTTGTCATACTTTATAATTATTCTAAACTATAGTAATGTCATATTTGTTCGAAATCAAGTATTAAGGTTAAACTTTTATGAAAAAAAATTCCTATACCTATAATGAATTAATTAACTGCGGAGAAGGCGGGTTATTTGGTCCAGGAAATGCAAAATTACCTCTTCCACCAATGCTGATGTTTGACAGAATTACCGAAATTAGTGAAAATACAGGAAACTATAAAAAAGGGCTGGTTAAAGCAGAATTAGATATTAAAAATGATTTGTGGTTCTTTAATTGTCACTTTAAAGAGGATCCTGTAATGCCTGGATGTTTAGGTTTAGATGCTATGTGGCAGTTAGTAGGGTTTTATCTTGGCTGGCTTGGAAATCCTGGAAGAGGAAGAGCTTTGGGAGTTAGTAATGTAAAATTTACAGGTGAGGTTCTTAAAAATGTCAAAATGGCAACTTATGAAATTGATATGAAAAGAATTCTCATAAAAGGAGAAACTACAGTAGGTCTTGCTAATGGAATATTGTTAGCAGATGGGGAAAAAATTTATTCAGCTGAAAACTTAAAAGTGGGATTATTTAAATAATGAGAAGAGTTGTAATAACAGGATTAGGTATAGTTTCTTGTTTAGGAAATAATCAAGAGGAAGTTAAACAATCATTATTAAATTCGAAATCAGGTATTTCTTTTTCTGAGGAATATAAAGAACACAATCTAAAAAGTCATATTCATGGTAAACCAAAAATAAAGCTCGAAGATCATATAGATAGAAAAACTATTAGATTTATGGGGTCGGGTTCTGCATATAATTATATTGCTATGAAAGAGGCAATTGAAGACTCTGGGTTAAATGATAAAGAAGTAAGTAATTTTAAAACTGGAATTGTAATGGGATCAGGTGGACCCTCAATTGAAAATGTTATTTTAGCAGCTGATAAGACAAGGGCTAAAACTCCTAAATTGATGGGACCTTTTATTGTTCCAAGAACCATGGCTAGTACTGCCTCGGCAACACTTGCGGTTCCATTTAAAATAAAGGGTACTAACTATACAATGAGCTCAGCCTGTGCAACTAGTGGACATTGTATTGGAAATTCAATGGAACTTATTCAAATGGGAAAGCAAGATGTTGTTTTCGCTGGAGGTAGTGAAGAAATTCACTGGGCAATGACGGCAATGTTTGATGCGATGACAGCTTTATCATCAAAATATAATAGTACTCCTGAAAAAGCGTCAAGAGCATATGATAAAACTAGAGATGGTTTTGTTATAGCAGGAGGAGCTGGTGTATTAGTGCTTGAAGATTACGACCACGCTAAAGCTAGGGGAGCAAAAATTTATGCTGAATTGACAGGTTACGGAGCAACCTCGGATGGATATGACATGGTAGCACCATCTGGCGAAGGGGCTGTTAGGTGTATGAAAATGGCACTTGCAACTTCAAAAAATAAAATCGATTATTTAAATACTCATGGTACCTCAACTCCAGTTGGAGATATAACTGAATTAAATGCTGTAGGTGAAACATTTGGAAAAGATATACCTAAAATAAGTTCAACAAAATCATTGTCAGGCCATCCTCTTGGAGCTGCATCAGTTCATGAAGCAATATACAGCTTAATAATGATGAAAAATAATTTTATAACAGCTTCTGCAAACATAAATGATATGGACGAAGAGGCAAAAAAATTTCCAATTGTCAGACAAACTGAAAAAAATGTTGAATTAAATTCTGTTATGTCCAATAGTTTTGGCTTTGGTGGGACTAATGCTACTTTAATATTTGAAAAGGCAAAATAATGAGCTTAATGAAGGGCAAAAAGGGACTAATAATGGGTGTTGCTAACGAAAGATCTATTGCTTGGGGTATTTCTCAAAAACTTGCTGAAGCGGGAGCTGAACTTGCATTCACTTACCTAGGTGATGCTTTAAAAAAAAGAGTAGTACCGTTAGCTGAAAAATTAAATTCAAAAGTAACATTTAGTTGTGATGTTGAAAAAAACGAAGATATTATAAAATTGTTTGAGGATATTAAATCTAGATGGGGTGAAATTGATTTTGTTGTTCATGCAATCGCTTTCTCGGATAAATCTGAACTTTCAGGGGAATATTTAAATACTACCAGAGAAAACTTTCTAAGGAGTATGCTTGTTTCATGTTTTTCCTTTACAGAAGTTGCTAGAGAAGCGGCAAAAATAATGAAACCATATGGAAGTATGGTTACACTTACATATGAGTCAACTAAAGCTATTCCCAACTATAATGTTATGGGTGTTTGTAAATCAGCATTAGAAGCAAGTGTTAAATATTTAGCAAGAGATTTGGGAAAGAAACAAATCAGAGTGAATGCAATTAGTGCTGGACCTATAAAAACACTTGCAGCTTCAGCTATAGGTGATGCTAAATTTTTATACAAATGGAATGAGGACCATTCCTTCTTAAAAAGAAATGTAGACATACATGATGTAGGAAATTCAGCTTTATATCTATTAAGTGAATTAGCAGGAGGTGTAACAGGTGAAATTCATTATGTAGATGCAGGATATAATAAAGTTGGTATGCCAGATCCAAAAAACTTTAGTTAGTTTGATCTAAATTTTTTTACAATCAACTACCATAGCTGAAGCTAACAAATACCCTCTCCAATCTGATGGATCTTCCATTTTCCAAGAATTTTTTCTATAATAAATTTTATCAAAGTTTTCAAATAAAGGTGGAAGAGGGTGATAGTGATAAAAATACAAATTTTCAACAATAAAACCTAATTTTTTCATTTCAGTATTTATCGTAAGTGGATTATGAGGTTTGTGATTAACAACACCTTTTTCGTCAATATTTTTAAATTTATATTTTCTTCTGTCAGAAAAGTTTTTAGTCAAGCTTATATATTTTTGTTTCCACTCTTTTTTGAGATACTTTAGTTCGTATAAATCATCTAAGAATTTTTTAGTATAGTTATTTAAAGTCGCTATATCGAATAATCTATTTCTTGCTGAAAAAATAATTCTACCATTTCGTTTAAGTTTTTTTTTCTGATTCAAAATTGTTTTTTTAAAATTTTTAGAATAGTAAAATGCACCCATGCCTAAAATACAATCTACTGAACTATTTTTTACTTTTTTCGGATTTTCAAAATCATCGTAAAATATTAAATCAGATGAAAATTTATTTTCCTTAAGATTTTCTTTTGCCTTAATAACCATGTTTTTTGCCTTATCATATCCTCTTATATTAAAACCTTTTTTTTTAATATAGATCAATGGCATTCCTGCGCCACAGCCAGCATCTATAATATTTTTTGGTTTATGTTTTTTTAGAAGATTTACAAATATTTCTAATCTTTTTACATTTGCAGGATATCTTATATCTAATCTAAATTTTTTGTACATTTCAGCATATTCATCAACTGAATATTTACTGTTAAAATGCTTGAAGGCTTTTGTTTTTTTCATTTTGTATAGGTTATGTTGAGGCTTGTTTAATCGAAAGTTTAACTTTACCTCTATCAAAACCAATTACTTTTACTTTTACCTCATCTCCTTCTTTAACTACATCAGTAACTTTAGCTACTCTTTTATCGGCAAGTTCTGAAATATGTACAAGACCATCTTGTTTTCCTAGAAAATTTACAAATGCACCAAACTCCATAATTTTCATAACTTTGCCATTATAGATTTTATTCATCTCTGGTTTTGCTGTTAAATCTTTAATCATTTGCATTGCTTTATTTCTCGACTCTTCGTCTGGTGCAGCTACAGTAACTACCCCCTCGTCATTGATGTCAACTTTAGCACTAGAAAGTTCAACGATTTCTCTTATTGTTGCTCCGCCTTTTCCAATAACAGTTGCGATATCTTTTTTATCTACTGTTATTTTTTCCATTTTTGGCGTGTGCTTACCAACATTATCTCTTGATTTAGAAATAGCTTTATTCATTTCACCTAAAATATGAATACGTCCATCTTTGGCTTGTTTTAAAGCCTGTTCCATGATTTCAAATGTTATACCAGTTATTTTGATATCCATCTGAAGTGATGTTATTCCTTCTTTGGTTCCAGCAACTTTAAAATCCATATCGCCTAAATGATCTTCGTCGCCAAGAATGTCTGATAAAACACTAAAGTCATCTCCCTCTTTAATTAATCCCATAGCAATACCTGCAACTGGTTCTTTTATAGGGACGCCCGCATCCATTAATGCTAAAGAAGTTCCGCAAACGGTTGCCATTGAAGATGAACCATTAGACTCTGTTATTTCTGAAACTATTCTAAAAGTATATGGAAAAATTTCTTTAGGCGGTAAAGATGAGTTTATTGCTCTCCAAGCAAGTTTTCCATGCCCAATTTCTCTTCTTCCAGTTCCAATTCTTCCAGTTTCTCCAACTGAGAATGGTGGAAAATTATAATGAAGCATAAATCTTTCTTTTTGCAAACCATCTAAACTCTCAATTTTTTGCTCATCATCTGATGTGCCAAGTGTAGTTGTTACAATTGCTTGTGTTTCTCCTCTTGTAAACAACGCTGAGCCATGAACTCTTGGTAAAATTCCCACTTCACAAACTATTGGTCTTACATCTGACAAGCCTCTTCCGTCTATACGGTTTTTATTCTTTAAAATATCAGTTCTTACAATTATTTTTTCTAAATTTTTAAGTTCAGAATTTACATCCAGATCTGTTATCTCTTCCTTTTCCTCATAAAGTTTCTTTGCTTTGTCTGTTATTTCAGAGATCATATTTGATCTTTCTTGTTTATCTCTTATAGAAAAAGCTTTCTTCAATTCTTCTGAAAACTCAGACTCTAATTTCTTTTTTACTTCAGAAAGATCTTTTTTCTCTACGACCCAATCTGTTTTTTTACATTCTTTTGCCAAGTCCTCAATCATTTGAATCACAGGAACAAATCCCTCATGACCAAACTTAACCGCATTTAACATTTCTTCCTCTGTTAACCCTCTAGCTTCAGACTCTACCATTAAAACTGCGTCTTTAGTTCCAGCAACTACTAGATCTAACTTAGAGTTTTTAAGCTCAATCTTTGAAGGATTTAAAATATATTTTCCATCAATAAAGCCTACTCTAGATGCTCCCACAGGTCCTAAAAAAGGCATTCCAGATATTGCAAGTGCAGCTGATGAAGCAATAATTGATAAAATATCAGCTTCATTCTCTTTATCATAAGAGATGACTGTTGGAAGAACTTGAACTTCGTTCTTAAATTCATCTGGGAACAATGGTCGTATAGGTCTATCAATAAGTCTTGAAATTAATGTTTCACTCTCAGTTGGTCTCGCCTCCCTTTTAAAATATCCACCAGGAATTTTCCCTGCTGCATAATATTTTTCTTGATAATTTACTGATAGAGGAAAATAATCTATTTCTGGATTTACCTTTTTTGCCCCAACTGCTGTTGCTAAAACAACAGTTTCTCCACATTGTGCAATTATTGCACCGTCTGCTTGTCTTGCTATTTTTCCTGTTTCTAAACTTATTTTTTTTCCTGCTACTTCTATTTCTTTTTTTATTATCTTAAACATTTACTTCCTTAAATTTAATTTCGAAATTACTAATTTATATGACTCCATATTATTCCTCTTCAAATAGTCTAATAATTTCTTTCTTTTATTTACCGCTTTAATTAGTCCAACAGAAGAGTGTTTATCTTTTTTAAACTTTTTAATATGTTCAGATAAATTCTCTATTTTTGCTGTTAGCTGTGATATTTGTACTTCTGATGAGCCAGTATCTTTATCATGTCTTGCTACTTCTTTCATTTTTTTCTCCATTACTACATTTCTTTTATTTTTGTGTTTTTCTAATTAAATTTTCAATCTTCTCAGCATAGTCAAATGAGTCATCATTAACAAAAAAAAGTTTTGGTAAAAATTTTACCATTATTTTTTTCGATAAAACTTTTCTAATTACAAATGAAAATTCTTTTAATTTATCTATTACTTTTTCAGTATCCTTGCCGCCCAGAGGTATTACAAAAATTTTTGCAGTTTTCAAATCTGGACTCATTCTTACTTCAGTTACAGTTATAGATTTTGTATCTATCTCAGAGATTTTTGCCTCTTCTCTTAAGAAAATCATACTCAAAGCCTGTTTAATCATCTCACCAACTCTCAATTGTCTTTGCGATACAGGTTTCCCTAATTTACTCATGATAATATTTGCCTCTCTATTGAGTTAGATCTATAAGCTTCTATAATATCTTTTATTTTAAAATCATTAAATTCTTTAAGAGATATACCGCATTCTAAACCCTCATTTACTTGTTTAACTTGGTTTTTTTCTCTAAATATAGATCCAATTTTTCCATTAAAGATTATGTTGCCATCTCTTATTATCCTAGCATAAGAGTCTTGATTTATCTCTCCTTTTAAAATTTTTGACCCAGCAACTTTTCCAACTTTTGAAACTTTAAATATATCCAAAACTTCTGCAGTGCCTAAAATTTCCTCACTTATTTCTGGTGATAACAATCCAGACATTTGGTTTTTAATAAAATCAATCAACTCATAAATTATATTAAAGTTTTCTATCTTAATATTTTCTTTTTCAGCAAGCTTTTTAGCTTCTTTACTTGGTTTAACATTGAAAGCGATAACTAAAGCATTGGATGCTTTTGCGAGTGTTATATCTGTTTCAGTGACCATTCCTATATCAGAAAGTAATATTTTTGTTTTCACTTCATCATGTTTAATATTTGAAATGGCAAACTTAATAGCTTCAGACGAACCATGTACATCAGATTTAATTATAATATTTAGTTCTTCAGAAGTTTTTTTAGAAAAAGCATTATCATTAGTAGCGAAAGTTAAATTTTTTAATCCTTCTCTAGCTTCGTTAACTCTAGCCTCTGAAAGATTTTTTGCTTCTTTTTCTGTATGCAGTACAACAAAATCATCTCCTGCATTAGATGCTCCATTTATTCCTAAAATTTCTACTGGAGTAGAAGGGGATGCTAATTGAATGTGCTGACCCTGATCGTTTATAATAGCTCGCACTTTCCCCCATTTTTTTCCGCTAACAAAATAATCACCTTTTTTTAAATTCCCAGATGTCACAATTATGTTTACTACTGGTCCTCGACCAACATCTATTTTTGATTCTAAAACTATTCCTTTTGCTTCACTTTCATGATCTGACTTAAGATCTAAGAGTTCTGCTTGTAAAATTATTGATTCAATTAACTTATCTATATTATCTTTTGTTTTTGTAGATATCTCAATTGTTAAAGTATCCCCTGATAAATCTTCGGCTATTAACTCGTGCTCTAATAATTGATTTTTAATTTTTTTAGGGTCTGCCTCAGGCAAATCGCATTTATTAATTGCAACAACGATAGGAACATTTGCAGCTTTTGCATGTTTTATTGACTCAATAGTTTGTGGCTTCACTCCATCATCTGCAGCAATAACAAGTACTACTATATCTGTTAACTTTGATCCTCTAGATCTCATCTCAGTAAAAGCAGCATGACCAGGTGTATCGATGAAAGTTATTTTTTTTGAATCCTTTACGATTTGATAAGCACCTAGATGCTGGGTAATGCCCCCATGCTCACCATCTACAACATTAGCCTGCCTTAAAACATCTAATAATGATGTTTTTCCATGATCGACATGTCCCATTACTGTAACAATAGGGGGTCTTGGTCTTAAATTATCATGTTTACTTTCTTTAATTTTTTTAATTATATCCTCTGCTTTTTCTTCTTTAATCGGGGTATGCCCGAATTCTTTAACTAAATATTCTGCTGTGTCTGAATCTATTGTATGATTAATTGTTGCCTGAACACCCATTGTCATTAAATGTTTTATAAGATTACTAGATTGTTCACTCATTCTGTTTGCTAATTCTCTAATAGTTATGACTTCAGTAATTGAAACACTTCTTTTAACTGGCTTATATTCTTGTTTGTCTTCTTTTGTCTGTATCCTATTTTCTTTTAGTCTTGCTCTCCTTAAAGACGCCATACTTCTACTTCTTCCTTCTGCACCATCTTCATCACTCAAAGCTCTAGAAATAGTAAGTTTTAACTCCCTTTTTTTTATATTTCCTTTTTCTTTATTCTCCTTATTGGCTTCACCTTTTAATCTTTTTGTTGCTCTTTGTTCAGCAAGCTTTCTTTTTTCAAAATCAGATATATCTTTTTTAGGAAAAAAACTTTGGCTTGGTTTTTTAAGATCTATTCTAGATCTTGCTTTAGAAAAACCTTCACCAGCTGAATTTGTTCTATGAAATTTTTTTTTCTGAAATTGTTTATTCTTGTTAACTATAAATGTACTTTTTGGGTTAGATCTAGCTTTTTCAATATTAGTAATAGTTTTTTTTGTATTCCCTGATATGGATAATTTTAATTTTTTTTTGTCCATGAATCATCTCTCAATCTTTATAAACTATATTTCTTGCTGACATAATTAAGCTATCTGCTTCCTGTCTTGTTAATGCAAAATCTTCCAAATAGCCTTTTATTTTAACCTTCTCTCCATTTATTACATCAAATGTTCCGGTTAACTCATCTGAGGCTAGATCTGCAAAATCATTTAAAGTGAGGATTTTTTGCTCCCCTAGAGTTACAAGCATTCCTGGAGTTAGACCAGGTAGTTCTATTAAATTATTTTCTAGACCTAAATCTTTAACTTTTTTTGAAATTTCTTCTTGATCTTTTATATAAAATTCTTTTGCTCTATCAATTAATTCTTTTGCAGTTTCCTCTTCTATACCTTCTATTTTAATTAAATTTTCGATATTACTATCCTTTATATCGTCTATTGATGAAAAACCTTCAGCTACCAATAGTTGACCCAAAGTTTCATCTAAATCCAAATTTTTAACAAAATTTTCTGTTTTTTCCTTAAATTCCATCTGCCTTCTTTCAGAGTCTTCCTGATCAGTTAAAATATTAATTTCATGATTTAATAGTTTTGTTGCCAAACGAACATTTTGACCTCTTCTTCCAATTGCTTTACTTAAATTTTCATCAGTTAAAATTACATCAATTTTTTTTTGCTCTACATCAACATTTACTCTAAGTATTTCAGCTGGAGATAATGAACTTGCAGCTACCATAGCTAAATCCTCAGACCAATTGACTATATCAATTTTTTCACCTTGAAGTTCGTTTACCACTGCTTGTACTCTACTTCCACGCATACCAACGCATGCACCCACCGGGTCTAATGAGCTATCTTTAGCTTTTACACAAATTTTTGCTCTACTCCCAGGATCTCTTGCTGATGATATAATTTCAATTAAACCATCATAAATTTCGGGCACTTCTAAAGTAAAAAGTTTTTCCATAAATTTTGGGTGAGCCCTAGATAAAAATATTTGCTGTCCTCTTTGCTCTCTTCTAACATCTAGACAATAAGCTTTTACTCTATCTCCAGCTTTTATATTTTCTCTTGGTATCATTTCACTTTTTTGAATTATTCCTTCTGCCTTTCCTAAGTCAACTATTATATTTCCAAATTCTAGTCTTTTTACAATACCACTTAAAATCGTATCTTTCTTATCTATAAAATCATTAAATTGTCTTTCTCTTTCTGCCTCACGCACATTGGAACTAATTACCTGTTTAGCTGTTTGCGCAGCAATTCTTCCAAAATCAAAGTAAGGAAGTGTTTGTAATATTTCGTCTCCTATTGTCTTGTCTTTATTTTTTTCATCTATCAACACTGCATCTTCTAGGCTGATCTCTGTGTTATTATTTTCAGGTTTTTCTGTTATTATGAGTTTTCTGTAAATCTCTATATCTCCATTATCTCTATTGATATTGACTACTATATTGTTTTCTTGACCAAATTTCGATCTAGCCGCTTTTGCAATGCCTGTTTCCATTGAATTTATAATCAATTCTTTATCAATTGATTTCTCCAATGCTACAGCTTCAGCTATTCTTAGTAGTTCAAGTTTATCTGATCTTCTATTTAACATTTTTCTCCAAAAAAAAATGGGCCGAAGCCCATTCTGAAATTTCAATAATGTGATGCAAATATAGGTATTTTTTTTATATTTTCAACTTTATTTACTTGCTGAAAACGTCAGCTTTATCTGTTTTTTCCCACGAAAATGAACCATTTTCCTCTGAGTCTCTTCCAAAATGTCCGTATGCAGCTGTTTTTTCATAGATTGGTTTATTTAGTCCAAGCATTTCTCTAATACCTCTTGGACTTAGGTCAAAATTTTCATTTATTAATTTCTCTACATGTCTATTTTTTTCTTCGTCATTATCAAAAAGATCTACATAAATTGATAAAGGTTTTGAGACACCAATTGCATAAGCTAATTGAATAAGACATTTGTCTGCAATGTTAGATGCAACTACATTTTTAGCCAAATATCTAGAAGCATAAGCTGCGGATCTGTCTACTTTTGTAGGATCTTTTCCTGAAAATGCTCCTCCACCATGTGGAGCTGCACCACCATAAGTATCAACAATGATTTTTCTTCCAGTTAATCCACTATCACCGTCTGGACCACCTATTACAAAATTTCCTGTTGGATTTACATAAATTTCTTTTTCATCTAATCCACTTAAAAGTGATTTTGGTATTGCTTTTTCTATGTAGGGTTTAACTAATTCTCTAACTTTTGATTGGTTAACGTCGGCTGAATGTTGGGTAGAAATTACAACGGATTTGACATTAGCAGGTACTCCATCTTTGTATTCAATAGTAATTTGGCTTTTTGAGTCTGGCTCAATATTTTTTAGTTTTCCAGATTTTCTATCTTCAGCCATTAATCTCAAAATTTTATGAGAATAATGTATTGGTGCTGGCATTAATACATCTGTTTCTTTGCAAGCATATCCAAACATTATTCCTTGATCACCCGCTCCCTCATCTTTGTTACCTGATGCATCTACACCCATTGCAATATCAGCTGACTGGGAATGAAGATGACTTTCAATTTTCGTAGCCTCTTTCCACGTAAAGCCCTCTTGATCGTAGCCAATATCTTTTATACATTCACGTACTTTTTGAATCAATTTTTCTTTTTTAATTTCAGGTCCTCTAATCTCTCCAGCGAGAACGACCTTATTTGTAGTTGTTAATGTCTCACACGCAACCCTTGACTGAGGTTCGAGACCCAAGTAGGAGTCTACAACCATATCGGATATTCTGTCACAGACTTTATCTGGGTGACCTTCAGATACCGACTCACTAGTAAAAAGATAATTTTTTAAATTATTCATTTCTCAGTTTTTTAAATGAAAAAATTATAAAAATATATAATAAAATAACAATAAAATAGATTTTATTTCCATATGTGGAAAAAAGTGTTTTGTTTGTTTTCACGATTTTTTTAATTGATATTACACCCTCATTACTGGTGTTTAACATATCTATTATTCTACCAGATGGATCTACAATTGCTGAAATACCGTTATTGGCAGATCTCAATGTATACTTACCGTACTCTACAGATCTAAAAATACTATGTGCAAAATGTTGAGATGGACCAATTGAATTACCAAACCAGCCGTCTTCCGATATATTTACAATAAAATTATAATTATTATCTAAAGATAATTTACCTGAATATATTATTTCATAACATATCAGAGGTAAAATTTTAATTTTTTCACTTTTGTTAAAATTAAATAATTTTCTTTTTGAGCTTGCCGAATAGGACTGGTAATTATTAGTCAAGGTTTTCAACCCTACTTTTGATAAAATATTTTCTAGAGGAAGAAATTCGCCAAAAGGAACTAATTTATTTTTATGATAATTAAATATAATATTAGCTTTGTTGTCAATTACAGATAAAGAATTATAAAATTTAATTTTTCCATTTTCAATTTTTTGATCATTTATTCCAAATAAAATAATATGATTTTCTGAAAATGATTTTTTAATCAAATAATCAAATTCGTTTTTAAGTTCTTCTAAATTTGTGTTTGGTATTATCCCCTCTGGCCAGATAAATAAGGTGTTATCATTTTTTTTTGGACTACTTAATTCAATTAACTTTATTAGAGTTTCTTCAACATCAATATTTAAATAAAATCTTTCAATTGGAATTTTTGTAGACAATATTTTAATCTCTACGGGTAGATTTGTGGCCTTTAAATTATTAATAACGTTTACTTTAATACTACCATATAAATAAATTGATAACGTTAATATTGATATAAGAAAAACTCCTACTATGTCATGTTTCTTTTTATTTAAAAACAAAATTGATGGGATAGAAAAGATTGTTATTAATATTGTGTTAAATGCATAAACTCCAATTAGAGAAATAATTTGAATAAAATTTATGTTTTCTGAAAAGGAATAGGCAAAAAGATTCCAGGGGAAACCAGATAAGATTGTACCCCTTATAAATTCAAAGAATCCCAATATTAAAGAAAATAATAATATATTTAAAATAATGCTTTTTTTATCTAATAGTAATTTAAAAATTAAAAAAGCTAGTGCATAAAATAAACTTAAGAAAGCAGGTATTAATATAATAGCAACAGGAATTAAAAATTTAAAATTGTTGTCATATAATAATGACAACGGAATCCAATATAAGTTTGATACGAAATAGCCAAAACCAAAAATATAACCATAAATAAAAAAATAGTTTGAGTTTTTATTCTGATTTTTAAATAAGAATATAAATAAAGAACTAAATGTAATAAAATTAATTAACCAATAATTATAAGGTGGCAAACTAAATGAAGTTACTATTCCTAAAATAAGAATATATAAAAATTCTGTATAAGTTTTATATTGATTAATTTTCAATTTAACCTTTTACTCTTTTGAAAATTTCATGCTCAACTAAATTCATTACTTCATAATCTTTGTCGGATTTATGTTGAAAGTGTAAAAGATGAAGAAAACCATGAATAAATATTTTAATAAAACCATTTTTAAAATTATTTAAATTTTTTTTTTTAAATTCTCCATCACTTATTACAATATCTCCCAAATAAAACTTTGTATATTTTGAGTTTTTTTTTAAGGTTTTTTTATCAAGGAAAGGAAAGGACAATATGTCAGTCGGTTTATTTTTTTTTCTAAATTTTTTATTTAATAGCTTTGTTTTATTATTATCTGTTAATAAAACTGTAATAAAAACTTTTTGGTTGGGAAACTTGTAAGGATGTGGAAGTCTTTTTAATATTTTTTTGATTCGCTGCTTAGGATTTTGGATTATTTTTTTCCAATTCTTAGACTCAACTAGAACCTCTGCCTCAATCATTACTTTGTTTTGATGAATATGCTTTAACAATTTTTGATACTAATGGATGTCTAACAACATCTTTATGATCAAAATCAACTATCGATATTTCATTCAAATGACCAAGTATTTTTTTAGACCTATCAAGACCAGATAGATTTTTATTAGGTAAATCTATTTGTGAAGGATCTCCATTTATTACTATTTTTGAATTCTCTCCAATTCTAGTTAAAAACATTTTAATTTGTGTATCTGTTGCATTTTGTGCTTCATCTAAAATCGCAAATGAATTTTTTAAGGTCCTACCTCTCATAAAGGCAAGTGGTGCGATTTCTATATCTCCTACTTCAATTTTTTTTTGAATTTTTTCAAAATCTAAAAGATCGTACAATGAATCATATAGAGGTCGAAGATACGGGTCAACTTTCTCCCTCATATCACCTGGTAAAAATCCTAATCTCTCACCTGCTTCAACTGCAGGTCTAGATAAAATTATTCTTTCAATTTTTTTATCTAATAACATTGTTAAAGCAACAGCGACTGCCAAAAATGTTTTGCCTGTTCCAGCGGGACCTGAAGATATTACTACATCACTATTACTTAAAGCTTTAACATATTTTTTTTGCTTTTCTGACCTCGGAATTACAGACTTTTTTGGTGTTTTTATTATATAGTTTATATTTTCTTTAGGATTATTTTTTTCGTCTATCATAAATTTATTAATCGATGAAATTATATCTTTTTTTTCAATTGTTCCATTAGTTATATATTGATCATATAAAAAACTAATAGCATTTTTGATAATTTCATTTTTATTTTGATCATTTTTTAAAATTATTGAATTGCCTCTTGAATAAATAGAAGTATTTGTTATTTTTTCTAACTCTTTAATATTATTATTAAATTCTCCAACTACACCTAGTAAGTCTTCGTTTTTTGAAAAAATTATACTAATTGTATTATTTTCTGAGTATACGAAATTCAAATCTGATTTAATTTTTTTTGAAAGTGAATTTTTCAAGTTATGCAGCTTTCATTTTATCTTTTTTTTTTCCAAATAGAGAGTTTTGGTTACTATTTTCTATATTTACTTTAATTATTTTTCCAATATCACTCTTGTATCCTTCAAAAATAACTGAATTAAAATATTCGTTTCTACCAAAATACTTATTCTGATCTTTTATTTTATTTTCTACTAGAACATTTATTTCCTGTCGCTCAAGAGATTTGTTATGATTAATTTGATTTTGAAATAAGTTGTGTTGTAATTCAATTAATCTTTCTTTTGAAACGCTCTGATCTAATTCTTGTTGTTTATACGCAGTAGTTCCTGGTCGTGGACTAAAAATGAATGAAAAAGAATTTATGAACTTTATATACTTCACAAGTTCTAATGTTTGCTCAAAGTCTGTTTTTTCTTCTCCAGGATAACCTATGATGAAGTCACTAGATATCTTAATTAAAGGATTAATGTTCATTAATTTTTTGTGGATATCCAAATAATCCTCTACTTTGTGTTTTCTATTCATCAGTTTTAATATTTTGTTAGACCCTGATTGAATAGGTAGATGAATAAATGGCATTAATTTTTTATTAGAAGAATAACACTCGATTAAATCATCAGTCATGTCAACTGGATGAGATGTTGTATATCTTATTCTTTTTAATTCGGAATATTTTTCTAATTCATTTAACAAACTTGAAATTCTAAACTCTCTATTGTTTTCGAAAAAATTATAAGCGTTAACATTTTGACCTAATAAAGTTATCTCCTTAGCTCCATTTTTTATCAACTCCTCTGCCTCATTGATTACTGTTTTAAATGGTCTAGAGCATTCAGGGCCTCTAGTATAAGGCACTACACAGAAGTGACAAAATTTATCGCAACCTTCTTGAATTGTTAGAAAAGATGATACTTTACTCTCTGAATTTTTTATTTTTCCTAGTAAATCAAATTTTGCAATTGTATCAAATTCGGTTTCGTCTTCTTTTTGATTTACATTAAAATTTTTTAAAATTTTACTTAACTTATGGTAAGATTGTGGTCCAACCACTGCATCAATATATGGCTCTCTTTTTAAAATTTCCTGATTTTCAGCCTGAGCGACACAACCTGTTATCATCATAATAGGTTTTTTTTTATTAGCATATATTTCTTTAATTCTACCAACCTCATGAAAAACTTTCTCTTTAGCTTTATCTCTGATGTGACAGGTATTAATTATATAACAATCTACATTTTTTTGATCTTCTGATTTTTCAAAGCCGACATCTTTAACGATATCGTATATTCTATTACTATCATAAACATTCATTTGGCATCCGAATGTTTTGATAAAAATTTTTTTTTTCACTTATTTTTTTTTACTCCATAAAGCTCAAGCTTATGATCTACAAGTTCATAACCGTATTTTTCGGCAACTTTTTTTTGAAGTTTTTCAATTTCTTCATCAACAAACTCTATTATCTCTCCAGTTTTGACATCTATTAAATGATCGTGATGACTTTCACTTAATTCCTCATATCTAGCCTTTCCACCTTTGAAATCATGTTTAGCTACTATTCCAGACTCCTCAAAAAGTTTTACAGTTCTATAAACTGTTGCAATACTTATTTTTGAGTCAATTTTTGATACTCGAGTATATAATTCATCTACGTCAGGGTGATCAGTTGCTTCAGACATAATTTTAGCAATTATTTTTCTTTGCTCAGTAAGTTTTACCCCTTTGGCAATACATTTTTGTTCTATAGTCTCATTCATAATAATAATTAATTTAAATATTTTGGTTGAATAAAATTTTTTGTCAACCTCCCTTCTTTAAGTAACTTAAACAAAATATTGTAGTTATTATTGATAATTTGAGTAGTATAATAACCATAGATATTAATATTTCTTGAAATTTTAATTGCTTTAACAATACTAATTGCTGATCTAATGCTCGTATATTTTCCTGGGCCTTGATTTATGAAAATATTACTAATTTTCGATAATTCGATATGGTTTTCACTGAGAAAATTAAAAACTATGTTAACTAGTTCATCAAAATTTTCTCTACAGTTATCATGGTTAATATTATATTCTTTATCATCACTTATGATTTTTAAAAAAATGTTCTCTCCAGCAGTATCTATAATTAAATTGGTCATAATTTTTTTAACTCAATTTGAAATAGCATATTCAGCTGAAAATTATAATAAATATTTTGCAAATGAAAAAGGTATAGTTTCTATAATGTATCATAGATTCAATGAGTCAAGATATCCTTCAACTAATATTCAAATGGATATTTTTAAGAAACATATTAATATTATTAAAAATGCAGGATATAATTTTTTAAATCCTAGTTTACTTCCAAAAATATTTTTTGAGGAAAAATCTGAGAAAACTTTTTTATTAACAATTGATGATGGATATCTTTCGTTTTATGAGCACGCATGGCCATACCTGAAAGATAATAAAATACCTTTTTTAATTTTTATATCTACTGAAGCAGTGGGTAAAAAAGGTTATATGAATTGGCAACAAATTAAAGAAATTGAAAAAAACGAATTTGTATTTATAGGCAACCATTCACATTCTCATGACTATTTGATAAATTTCAGCTTTGAAGAATTCAAGAAAGATATTAATAAATCTATCGATATTTTTAAAACTAACCTGGGTTATAATTCTATTTTTTTTTCTTATCCATTTGGAGAGTGGAATTCAAAACAAAAAAAATTTATCAGTGAACACTTTGATTTTGCATTTGGTCAACACTCAGGTGTAATCGACCTAAATAAAGACCAGTATGAGTTACCTAGATTTCCAATAAATGAAAAATATGGAGATTTAGATAGATTTAATTTTTTAGTAGACTTGTTACCTTTCCAATATAAAGAAGTGATACCAGAAGAAAAAATGATAGAAAATAACAACCTGCCAGAAATGAAAGTCAAATTCTTTTCAGAGCAGAAAATTGATAATGTTAATTGTTTTTCAAATGAGGGAAGTGGTTGGGATTCTTCAAATTTAGAAATTGAAAATAATATTTTAAAAATTAAATTTAGGGATAAGTTTAATACAAGAAGAGGAAGAATTAATTGTTCCATTCAAGACGATCAAGGATGGAGATGGTTTGGGGTCCAATTTGTCTTAAAACATATAAAAGATAATTAAATTAAATTTTTTACAGCTTCACTATTTGGAAGAATTTTTACATCATCAAAATCAGTCAAAGAATTTTGCTCAATAATTTTCTTTAAAACAGTTGTGTATTCTTTGCCTGTCTCTGCATATCGATCTAAATGATCAACTAATTCAAGACTATTTAATTTACCAACATTATCTCTCTGAATTGCTCTAACATATCTCATTTTCCTATAAGACTTATGGGTATTTAAATTCCTTGCATATGCTCTAACGGAAGATTTTAATACATTGAACATCATTACCTTATGAGTTGTTCCAACGTCTGCAGCAGCTGGCTTTATTCCTTTATCAGTATAAGTCCATTGTCCAAATAATGCATTTCCTTCTAAAGCAAATCTTGATGTTCCCCAGCCAGTTTCTTTCGCTGCTTGGGCGATAGCCATAGACGGAGGTATTATGTCCATTCTTCTTTTAAGAGTTGGGATATCTTTGTTTGTAACTCCATATTGTTTGAATTTTTTGTTTAACCATTCATTATCAGATGAAGAATTGTTATTTTTATTCAAAATCGCAAAGAGTTTTTTTCTATCAAGAAGAATTTTGTTATTTTCTTCAAGCACTAAAGGTAAAACTATTTGTATAAATAGGTCTTTTCTTTTTTTTGTACTTTGAATTTCTTTCAATTCATAAGGTAATTTGCCTATTTCAACAGGTTTTGCAATTTTGTTTTTCCTTACGTCGCTTAATTTATAGTTTGTGTCTTCAAAAAGTTGATATAAAACTGATGCTTTCAATCTCACACCTGTCTCTAAAGAGTCTTCCTCAGAAACTTCGCCGTATAATTCTTGATAAACTAAATCTTGGTCCGTGAAATTACTATCTTGATCAATTTTTTGATCATCCAGTATTTTGCCCTCCAAAACTTGCGTAAGCTTTTGACTTGATGAATTTTCAATCTCAGGGTTTGATTTAAGTGATTTACTAATAAGTTTGTAAGATGGAGGCAATATATAGAAAAAGGAAATAATTAATATAGAAGCAAGTGAAATATGGTATAGATTTTTAAGGCTTGATTGTTTTTTTACAGACGACCTTCTGAACATTACAAAACCTTTCTTAGAAATTATTCTTCTTAAAGATTTAATGTCCATATTTTTTATTCTAACATTTTTTAGCATAAAAACTAATTATTAACTGGAACAACTTCTATTACTTCTGGAATATAGTGTTTAAGTAAATTCTCAACACCTTTTTTTAACGTCATAGTTGAACTTGGACAACCCGAACAACTTCCTTGCATTTCAACAAACACTTTTCCATTTTTATATTCTTTAAACTTAATATCCCCACCATCACTGGCAACTGCTGGTCTGATTTTTGTCTCTAAAATTTTTATTATTTTTTTCTCAATCTCATTTAGACTTTCATCATTTTTACTTGTCTCAGATGATCTTTCATAAACAAATTTTTTTCCGCTAGAGTAATACTCGTTAATGAATGAAATAATTATGTGTTTTATATCTTCCCAATTTTTTTCTGGATTTTTATTAACTGATAAAAAATCGTCTGAAATAAAAATACCAGTTACACCATTTACGGATAATATATTCCTAATAAGCTCGTTTGAAGTTTGTGCTTTTTCAGTGAATTCTACAGGTCCAGATAGAGAAACCTTTTCACCTGGTAAAAATTTTAGTGAATTTGGATTTGGTGTATTTAAAGTTTGTACAAACATTACTTTTATATAGTTAGAAATATTAATTTTTAAAGATTAAATTAATGCTAAAAACCAACGATTTTTTTTAAATTTTCAATTTTTTTAGATGCTATTGCGTCAGCTTTTTCGGCACCATCTTTTAATACTTTATCTATAAACAATTGATCATTTAACAATTTATTTATCTCAAAAGAAATTGGTGATATCCTATCTACAATTAAACTTGCTAACTTTTTTTTAAATTCAGAAAAATTTTTTCCTGAAAATTCATTTATTGTATTGCTTAAATTTTGATCGCTTAAACTAGAATAAATACCTAATAAATTTGCTGCCTCGGGTCTATTAGATAACCCATTTTCATTATCGGGAAGAGGTTCTGCGTCTGTTTTCGCTTTTTTTATTTTATTTAAAATTTGGTCACTACTATCATTTAAATTGATTCTACTAAATTCTGATGGATCTGATTTACTCATTTTTTTTGTTCCATCTTTTAAACTCATAATTCTTGAAAAATTTTTTTGTATTAAAGGTTCTGGTGTAACAAAGAAATCTGGTGAATTAAAATCTAAATTAAATTTTTCTGCAATATCTCTTGTTAATTCCAAATGTTGTTTCTGGTCCTCACCAACTGGTACATGTGTTGCATCGTAAAGCAATATATCTGCTGCCATAAGTATTGGATAAATATATAAACCTATGCTCGCTTTTTCTTTATCTTTACCTGCCTTTTCTTTAAATTGTGTCATACGGTTTAGCCATCCCATTCTTGCAATACAGCCAAGAATCCAAGACCCTTCTGAATGAGCCGAAACTAAAGATTGATTGAAAATTATACTTTTTTTATAATCTAAACCACTAGCAATGAATGCAGCTGCTGTTTCTCTGATATTTTTTTTTAAATCTTTTGCGTTTTGCTTTAGTGTAATTGCATGAAGATCTACAACACAATATATGCAATAATTATCTGGATCATTTTGTAGACTTACAAAGTTTTTTATAGCTCCAATATAATTACCCAAATGAAGATTTCCAGTTGGTTGAACTCCAGAAAAAATTTTTTTGCTCATAATTTTAATACTTTAATTTAATATCAGAATATTTAAATGTTTTTGTTAGTAATGATATTAAAATATAAATTAAAATAGTTATAAGAACCAAGATAATTATGGTAAATAATTTTAATTCACTTCCATAAATTAGATATTTCTCCAATAAATTTAGAAAAAAATTAAATATATAGATCGAAATTCCAGAAACTATTAAAATCTTCAGATTTGAAGTATTTAAAATATTTTTAAAATGAAAATAGTTATTTATATTTAATTTAATAAATAATAATAAAGCGTTTATCCAAGATGATATACTTGTTGCTATTGGTATAATTATAAAACCAACATCATCAAAAAATAAAACACTTATTGAGATATTAATTATTACTGAAACTAAGGAATAATAAAATGGAGTTTTAGTATCGTTTCTTGCAAATAAAAAAGTTGAAAAAACTTTAATTATTGCAAAAGCTGGAAGTCCTAACGCAAAATAATATAAAGCATTTGCTGAATTTGAAACACTAATTGTGTCAAAAGCTCCATAACCAAATAATGCAGATGTAATTTCTTTTGAACCAACTATTAAGGCCATAGAAGCTGGCAAACTTAAGAATAAACATAGCTCAAATGATTTATTTTGAATAAAGCTAATTTTTACCTTATTTCCTAGTTTTATATTTCGGCTTAAGTTAGGTAAAATAACAGTTCCAATCGCAATTCCAGCTATAGCAAGATTTATCTGGTAAATTCTGTCAGCATAATAAAGATATGAAACAGCACTTGCTTGAAATGATGCAATTATTGTCCCTACAAGAATATTTATTTGTGTAACACCTGAGGAAAAAATTCCAGGTAAAAATTTATTAAAAAATATTTTAATTTTATTTGTTATTTTGAGTTTAAAATCAAGTGTTGGTAAGAAATATTTTTTTGCAAAAAAATATACAAAAATTAGCTGTATTAATCCCGCTATTGATACACCATATGATAAATATATAACTAAATTATCATCTGAATTTTTTTCTAAATAAATAGTAAATATTAAAATTAAATTTAAAATAATTGGAGCAGCTGCAGCTACGCCAAATTTATTATGTGAATTTAGTATTGCGGAAAAAAATGAGGCTAAACTTATAAAAAGTAAAAAAGGGAAAGTTATACGTGTTAATAAAATGGTTAATTCTAATTTACTTTGATCTTCGTAAAAGCCAGGAGCAATTAAATAAACAAAGCCAGGCATTAAAACTTCAACCAATGTAACCAAAACAAGAAGTCCCAACATTAAAAAGTTAAACACATCATTAGCAAAGTTTTTGGCTTTTGTTTTTCCGCTTATTAATTCAGATGAATAATTTGGAACAAATGCAGCGTTAAAAGAACCTTCTGCGAAAAGTCTTCTAAAAGTATTTGGAATCCTAAAAGCAACGAAAAATGCGTCAGCAATAGGACCTGACCCCAGATAAATTGCGATTAAAACATCTCTTATATATCCTAAAAGTCTGCTGATAATAATAAAGAAACTAAATGTACCTGTTGACTTAATTAAGTTCATAAATCATATTAGTCTTAATTTAGCTCTATTTGTATATCTAATTAATTCAAATGAAAAAAAATAAGATTGAACATTATACAACCAAAGAAGCTTTGGATTTCCATACATCAGGAAAACCAGGCAAAATTGAGATTACAGCGTCTAAACCAATGACAACTAAAAGAGATTTGGCACTCGCATATTCGCCTGGAGTTGCGTCCCCTGTGCTAGAAATCAGTAAAAATCCTAACTTAGCATATGATTACACGTCCAAGGGAAATTTAGTAGCAGTCATAAGTAACGGTTCTGCAATTTTAGGTTTGGGAAATTTAGGGGCGGCCGCATCAAAACCTGTTATGGAAGGTAAAGCAGTTCTATTTAAAAGGTTCGCGGATATTGATTCAATAGACATTGAAGTTGATAGTAAAAATAATGATGAGATAATCAGTACAGTGAAAAATATATCTTCTACATTTGGAGGTATAAATCTTGAAGATATAGCGGCACCTGATTGTTTTATTATTGAAAAAAAACTAAAAGAGATTGTAGATATACCCATATTTCATGATGATCAACATGGAACTGCAATTATAACTACTGCTGCATTAATTAATGCTTTAGATATAACTGGAAAATCAATCAAAAAAGTTAAAGTAGTTGTTAATGGAGCTGGAGCTTCTGCTTTAGCATGCACAGAACTATTCAAAAAAACTGGTATTAAAAACGAAAACCTAATTATGTGTGACCGTAAAGGCGTAATTTACAAAGGTAGAGAAAAGTTAGATCAGTGGAAATCTAAGCATGCAATAAATACAAAATTTCGAACTTTGAAAGAAGCAATAAAGGGAGCCGATGTATTTTTAGGATTATCAGCAAAAGATGCATTAACACAAACGATGGTAAAATCTATGGCAAAAAATCCTATAATTTTTGCTTGTGCTAACCCTGATCCTGAAATTAGTCCCGAAAGAATAGAAGAAGTCAGGTTAGACGCAATTATTGCTACTGGAAGATCAGACTATCCAAATCAAGTAAATAATCTTATTGGCTTTCCATATATTTTTAGAGGTGCGCTGGATGTTAGAGCAAAAACAATTAATGAAGAGATGAAAGTGGCAGCCGCTCATGCTATAGCGAATCTTGCTAGAGAGAGAGTGCCAGATGAAGTAGCTTCAGTAATGGGTGGCGTAAGGCCAACATATGGTAAAGAATATATTATTCCTTCTACCTTTGATCCGAGGCTAATAAGTGTAATCCCTGTGGCTGTTGCAAAAGCAGCTATAAAGACTGGCGTTGCAAGAAAAAAAATTACAGATTTTAATTTGTACGCAGAACAATTAAAAAATAGACTGGATCCATCCGTAACTGTTATGCAAGGAATAAATTCTTTAATAAGAAAAAAACAAAAAAAAGTTGTTTTTGCAGATGGCGAAGATGAAAATAATCTAAAGGCAGCAATAGCTTTCAAAAATAGCGGTTTGGGAATTCCTATACTGGTTGCAAAAAAAGAGCTGGTTAAAAAGAAACTAAAAGAAATAGGTTATAATGAAAATCTTAATATAGAAATTGTAAATTCTACCGATAATGAGAAAAGAAATAAATACACCAAATTTTTGTTTAAAAAATTACAAAGAGAACAAGGGTTATTGGAAAGAGATTGTGATAAATTAATTAGAAATGACAGAGTTATATGGTCTACATGCATGGTTTCATGTGGAGATGCAGATGCAATGGTAACTGGTAACACTAGGAGATATTCAGCTTCGCTTGAAAAGGTTTCAACAGTAGTAAATGCGAGACCTGGGGAAATTATTTTTGGTATCAACTTAGTTGTTAATAGGGGAAAAACTGTTTTAATTGCTGATACTGCAGTAAATGAATGGCCAAATTCAGAACAACTTGCAAATATTGCAATATCTTCATCAAGGATAGCTAGACTATTTGGTATGGACCCAAGGGTTGCATTTCTGTCTCATTCTACTTTTGGTCAGCCAACTACTGATAGAACTCTAAAAGTTAAAGAGGCTGTAGAAATTTTAGATAAAAAGAAAGTAGATTTTAAATATGATGGAGAAATGCAGCCAGATGTAGCTCTTGAAGAAATTTTCAAAGAACTTTACCCATTTTCTGAAATTGTTGGAAATGCAAATATTTTAATTATGCCAGGATTACATGCTTCAGCTATATCTTTTAAATTAATTAAATCAATGAGTAGAGCAAAAGTGATTGGACCACTTCTTATAGGTTTAGCTGAACCTATAGAAATAGCACCTCTAAGAACTTCCACTTCTGAAATATTAAATCTTGCCTCAGTAGCAGCTTATTCAGCAGAAATTATTGATTATAAAAAATAATTAATTTTTTTGTATCCTTAAGTCTTCAACTAACAAAATACTTGCAATCACATCTTCTACATCCAGTATCTGTTTAGCTTCATCAATTACTTCGTCTCTCTCTTCTATAGTTTCTGCGATACCATAAATATAAATCTTCTTTTTATACGTATCTATATTGTAATTAACAGCTTTAGTTTTTTTATTAAATATTAAAGCTGATTTAAGTTGAGATGTTATTAATAAATCTTTTGCAGAACGTTTAAAGTTAAACTCGTCTTTTATTTTAAGGTCATTTTTTACAGATCTAGCTCCTTTAATTTCCCAAGCTAGTTTGGTTATATTCAATTTTTCTTCAACTTTGTCAACTTTACCTGTGATAAAAATTCTTCCATCTATTATTTTTGTTCTCACATTTAAAAGGTAACTTTTGTTTGTAGATAATAGTTTTGCATCTAAATTTTTATCCATAATCG
Source organism: uncultured Pelagibacteraceae bacterium (assembly GCA_902612345.1). GTDB lineage: Bacteria > Pseudomonadota > Alphaproteobacteria > Pelagibacterales > Pelagibacteraceae > Pelagibacter. The sequence continues at coordinate 29,204 of CACMDE010000006.1, forward strand.
AGTCATCAATTTGAGTTCCAACAGTCCTTGGGTCCATTGCAACTGTAACACCTGTTCCAAATATCCCAGTTGAGGATGTCCCAACGCATGATGTCAAATATATTAGAATTAAAAGTATAAATAAAAATTTAATTTTCATTTTTGATTTCAAGACAATAATTATAAATTTTTGATTTTGAAATATTTTTTTCTTGAGAAAACATGCGAACAATATCTTTTACCGATTTAATATTAATGAACTTTTTGATTTTTTTTTTATCTGATTCGTTTAAATCTTTTTCATTATCTTTTTTTTTTTCAGAAATTATAACTGTAACTTCACCCCTCGGATTAAATAATAATTTATCAACTTCAGATATTTTACCTCTATAAAAACTTTCATGGAGTTTAGTTAACTCACGACATATTAAAACTTCTCTATCAATAAAAAATTTTTTTAACAATTCAAATTTTTTTTTCAATTTTTTCGCTGATACAAAAAAAATAATTGAACATTTAAGATCTTTAAAAAATTTAAATTCTTTATTAACTGAGTTATCTGTATCAGATAAAAATCCGTGAAAATAAAACTTATCCGAAAAACCTGAAATTGATATTGATGTAGTGATGGCTGAGACACCAGGTATAGGAATAATGGTGATATTTTCCTGTACGCAGCGTTTTACTAATATTCTACCAGGATCAGAAATGGTAGGTGTTCCAGCATCTGAAATTAATGAAATAATTTGATCTTCTTTCAAATAGTCAATAATTTTTTCTAAATTTTTTTTTTCATTAAATTTATGATAAGAAAGAATTTTTTTATTAATTTTATAATTAGTTAATAACTTTTTAGAGACTCTAGTATCCTCGCAAAGTATAATATCAGATTGGCTCAATACATCTAGAGCTCTTAATGTAATGTCTTTCAGATTTCCTATAGGAGTTGAGACTAAATATAAACCATTCTTAATCTTATTTTTGTCTTCTTTTAGTGCCATATCCTAGGCTATAATATTTACAATAAAATGAAATATCTAATAAAATTTTATACAATAATTATATTTTCAATTATCTTTAGCTTAAATTCATCTGCAGCTGAAAAAATCAAAATTGGCCTCGTTATACCTTTGTCAGGAGAAAATAAAGATCTTGGTCAGAGCATATTAAAGTCTGTAAGGCTTGCTATAAATGATATTAATGATAGTAAAATTTTAATAGTACCAAAGGATAATCAAAATAATCCAGATCGTACATTTGAAGTCTCTAAAGAACTCTACGATGAGGGTATCAAAATAATTATTGGTCCCATTTTTAAAAAAAATACTCTAAAATTAAATAAATTAAATGATGATTTAATATTTTTGTCATTTACCAATAAGATTGATAAATCAGATAAAAATATTATTAGTACAGGAGTTAACTCAATTTCTCAATTTAATGCGATTAAAAAATTTCAGACATTAAATAAACTTGAAAGAAGCTTCTTGTTTTCCCCCAATACTGAGATTCTTAAGGAAATTAAGATAGGTTTAAAAAAATCTAAAATAAAATTAAAAGATAAATTTTTTTATGATCCAGATCCAACTTTAATCACGAAACAGATTGAGGATGTTACAAGATATAGAGTTAGAAAACAAAATTTGGAAGATGAAATTAAAAGAATTGAAGACTCAGATGAGATTAATAAAGAAAAAAAATTAGCACAACTCGCAAAGCTAGATACTATAGGTGGTATTAATTTTGACTCGGTAATTATAGCCGATTTTGAGGAAGACTTAAAAAGTGTTGCCACATCTTTAATATACACAGACATACCACCGACTAGAGTTACATATATTACATTAAATCAATGGTTTGATAAAAGCTTGTTAAATGAAACTATGATACAGCCAATTTATTTTCCATCAGTAAATTACGAAAATTATATTAATTACCTCAATAAATATAATAACAATTTTCAAAGTAATTCAAATCAAATAGCATTTTTAAGTTACGATGTAACAGGTCTAGTTTATTATCTACTTTTCAAAAATAACTTTAGTGTAGATAGTAAAATTTTTTACAAAAAAAATTCTTTTAAAGGAAAAACAGGTATATTTGAAATCGATAAAAATATTATAACACATCAGCTCAATTTTTATGTAATTGAAAAAAAGAAAATTAAAAAAATTTTTTAATTTTTTTAAAAGCTTTGTATCTGTGATCTATTTTAGATTTTTTTTTAAATAACATCTGACCAAATGTAATTTTATAACCATTAGGAACAAAAATTGGATCATATCCAAAACCATTTACTCCTTTTGGTTTTGGTGAAATAAAACCCTCTACCATTCCTTGGGATTGATAATATTTGTTATTAGGCCAAAAAATCGTCAAGGCACATATAAACCTACATTTTATATTTTTATTTTTATTAATTTTCTTTTTTTTAAGTTCCCTGTATACTTTTCTTATTGCTAGATTAAAATCTGATTTACGACCAGCCCATCGAGCTGAATATATACCAGGTAATTTTCCCAAAATATCAATTTCAAGTCCAGAGTCGTCAGCTAAACAAACTTCATTAGTTTTTTTAGAATAATATTTTGCTTTAATTAGTGAATTTTCCAAAAATGAGCGTCCGGTTTCTTTAGGGCTTTTAATTTTTAACCTTTTAGGTGTATGTAAAATAATATTTTTAGGTATCAATTTCCTAATTTCTCTCACTTTTCCTTGATTATTTGACCCTAAAATCAATTTATTAATTTTTTTTTTATACATCTAGAAATTGTGAATTTTCTTACCATATACCGTTAATGGAAAAAGAAAAGGTTGAAGAGCAAAATAATTCTAAAATTGAAGATTCATCAAATAAAGAAGATACCATCCAATCCTCTACAAAAGATGATGCTGATAATACTGAAAAAAGTCCAGAAGATAAAGTTTCTGATTTAGAGGAAAAGCTAGTTCGACAGTATGCTGAAATGGAAAATCAAAGGAGAAGGTATGAAAAAGAAAAAGACGATGCTTTTGAATATGGTGGATTTGCTTTAGCTAAAGAAACATTAAATTTAATCGATAACTTGGAAAGATCAAAAGTGACACTAGAAAATGACGAAGACTTAAAAAATTCAGAAGGTTTTGATAAAATTGTTAGTCACCTAGACATTATTTATAAAGACATGATATCAATACTTAAAAAAAATAATATTGTTGCCATTGAATGCATCGGAAAAAAACTTGATCCAAATCTTCATCAAGCAATGATGGAGATTGATGATGAGAATAAAGAAAATGGAATAATTTTACAGGAAATTCAAAAAGGCTTTATGATGAAAGATAGGCTGCTAAGACCATCTTTAGTTGGTGTAGCAAAAAAAACACATAAAAATGAGCAAATTCCTGATGAAAATAAGGAAAAAAATGATGAAAAAAAGTAAGCAAATCCCTTGTAGATGGAAAAAATGAACATATATGAGATGGAGAAAAAAACATGAGTAAAGTAATTGGAATAGACCTTGGAACAACAAACTCTTGCGTAGCCATAATGGATGGCACACAAGCTAAAGTTTTAGAAAATGCCGAAGGAGCGAGAACCACTCCCTCTGTTGTAGCTTTCAGTGACGAAGATGAAAAGTTAGTTGGTCAACCTGCAAAAAGGCAGGCTGTAACCAATCCAGAAAATACAATTTTTGCAGTAAAAAGATTGATAGGTAGAAATTTCGAAGATCCGACAGTAAAAAAAGATATTGAAACAGCTCCATACAAAATTATTAAGGCAGACAATAATGATGCTTGGATTGAAGCTAAAGGTAACAAATATTCGCCATCTCAAATATCAGCATTCGTTTTACAGAAAATGAAAGAAACAGCTGAAAAATATTTAGGTCAAGCTGTAAGCAAAGCTGTAATTACTGTACCAGCCTATTTCAATGATGCTCAAAGACAAGCAACTAAAGATGCGGGCAAGATAGCTGGCCTAGAAGTTTTAAGAATTATAAATGAGCCAACTGCTGCATCACTAGCATATGGTTTAGATAAAAAAACAAATAAAAAAATAGCTGTTTACGATTTAGGTGGGGGAACATTTGACGTGTCTATTCTAGAGTTAGGTGATGGAGTTTTTGAAGTTAAATCTACGAATGGTGATACCTTTTTAGGTGGAGAAGATTTTGATAACACTATTGTAAATTATTTGTTAAGTGAATTTAAAAAAGAAAGTGGTATAGATTTAAAATCAGATAAACTTGCATTACAAAGACTGAAGGAAGCTGCTGAAAAAGCAAAAATAGAATTATCTTCAGCAACTCAAACTGAAATAAACCTTCCATTTATTACTGCGGATAAAACAGGGCCAAAACATATCAATCTAAAAATGACTAGAGCCAAACTTGAAGCTTTAGTTGAAGATTTAATATCAAGAACACTACCTCCATGTAAAACAGCTCTGAAAGATGCTGGACTATCAGCAAGCGAAATTGATGAAATTATTCTAGTTGGTGGTATGACTAGAATGCCTAAAGTTATTGAAGAAGTTAAAAGTTTCTTTGGAAAAGATCCAAACAAATCTGTAAATCCTGACGAAGTTGTTGCTATGGGAGCAGCAATACAAGCAGGTGTTTTACAAGGAGATGTTAAAGATGTACTTTTACTAGATGTAACACCTCTATCTTTAGGTATTGAAACATTGGGAGGTGTATCTACAAAACTGATTGATAAAAACACAACTATTCCAACAAAAAAAAGCCAGGTATTTTCAACTGCAGAAGATAACCAGCCAGCTGTATCAATAAGAGTTTTGCAAGGTGAAAGGGAAATGGCTTCAGATAATAAATTGCTAGGAAATTTTGAACTAGTTGGAATAGCTCCCGCACCAAGAGGTGTTCCACAGATTGAGGTTACATTTGATATAGATGCTAATGGAATTGTAAATGTTTCAGCTAAGGATAAGGGAACAGGAAAAGAACAAAAAATACAAATTCAAGCTTCCGGTGGTTTAAGTGATGAAGAAATTAATAAAATGGTGAAAGAAGCAGAGGCCAATAAAGATGCAGATAAGAAAAAAAGAGAAGCTGTTGATGTTAGAAATCAAGCTGATACTCTTCTCCATTCAACAGAAAAAAATCTTAAAGAACATGGATCTAAAGTTTCAGATGCCGAAAAAAAAGCAATTGAAGATGGATCAGCTAATTTAAGAAATGCTTTAAAAGGAACAGACGTAGAAGAAATTAAAAAGAAAACTCAAGATCTTGTTCAAGCATCAATGAAGCTGGGTGAAGCAATATATAAATCTCAACAAAGTGCTAAACCTGAAGATAAAAAAGATACAAATAAAGAGGATAAAAAAGATGACAATGTTGTTGATGCTGATTTTGAGGAAGTAAAAGACGAGAATAAAGAAAAAAGCGCTTAAAACAACTATTTGTCTATAATTTATTTATGGCAAAAAGAGACTATTACGAAGTTTTAGGTGTTAATAAATCAGCTTCTGCAGATCAAATTAAATCAGCCTATAGAAAATTAGCAGTAAAATATCATCCAGATAAAAATCCAGATGACAAATCTGCAGAGGAAAAATTTAAAGAGGCTTCTGAAGCTTACCATGTCCTATCAAACTCGGAGAGAAAACAAAGTTATGATAATTTTGGTCATGCTGCTTTTGAGAATGGAGGTAGAGGACAGGGTGGCTTTTCCAATTTTGACTTCTCAGAACACTTTTCAGATATTTTTGAGGATTTTTTTGGAGAAGGTTTTGGCGGAGGTCGAAGAAGAGGAAGGAGAGCTAATTATAGAGGCTCTGACTTAAGATATGATTTATCAATTTCTTTGGAAGAAGCCTATAAAGGTAAAAAGCAAGATATCAAATTTTCTACATCTGAAAAATGCAATACTTGTAGTGGAAGTGGATCCAAACCTGGTCATGACGCAGGATCGTGCTCAATGTGTGGAGGACGAGGGCAAGTAAGATCTAGCCAAGGTTTTTTTACAGTACAACAAACCTGTCCTCAATGTGGTGGTGCTGGTGAAGAAATAACTCATCCATGTACAAGTTGTGGGGGACAAGGAAAAAAACAAGCAACTAAAAGATTGTCAGTGACAATACCAAAGGGTGTTGACGACGGTACGCGAATTAGACTTTCAGGAAAAGGTGAAGCTGGTTCAAGAGGTGCTGGTAGTGGAGATTTGTATTTGTTTATAAATATCCATTCACACGAATTATTTAAAAGATCAGATGAAAACTTATTCTTTGAATTCCCTATATCTATAGCTGATGCAGCTCTTGGAACTTCAATTGAAATTCCTACAATTGATGGAAGTAAAGCAAAAATTAAAATACCAGCAGGTACACAATCAGGTAAACAATTTAGATTAAGAGAAAAAGGAATGCCCCATATGAGAGGCGGTGGATATGGAGATCTTTATGTTCAGGTAAATACAGAGGTTCCAGTTAATTTAAATAATGAGCAAAAAGAATTACTTGAAAAATTCAGAGTTATTGAAAATGATAAATCTAATCCAAGTATTAAAAAATTCTTTCAAAAAGCCAAAAGTTTCTGGAAAAACTAGACTAATTTATATAGTCTATTCATAATTAACTCTATTAAATGAAAAAAATTAAATTAGCGATAACTGGATGTATGGGTAGAATGGGACAGCAGATAATAAAATCTGCTAAATCAAATAGGAATTTTATAGTTACTGTTCTTACTGAAAATAGATTAATAAATAAAAAAATTAATGGAATAAATATTACCTTAAATGATGAGAAAGCATTTAAAAAAGCTGATGTTATAATTGATTTTACAATTCCTAAATGCACATTTGAAGTTTTAAAAATTGCATCAAAACTGAAAAAAAAAGTTGTTATAGGAACAACTGGTTTCACTAAAAAAGAAGAGAATTTAATTAAAAAATACTCGAGAAAAATACCTATTTTAAAAGCAGGAAATATGAGCTTGGGTATCAATCTCCTAATGTATTTAACAGAAATTGCGTCTGCTTCGCTTGGAAATAATTACCTAAGTAAAGTTTTTGAGGTACATCATAGACACAAAAAAGATCATCCATCAGGTACCGCCCTAATGTTAGGAAAAGGGATTGCGGTTGGTAAAAACAAGGATTTTTACAAACTTATGGGAAAAAAGTATTTAAATAAAAAATCTTTTCCATATGGAAAAAAAATTAATTTCAATTCAATAAGAAAAGGCGAAATAATTGGAGAGCATGAAGTAAAATTCTCTAGTGGTAAAGAAATAATTACTCTAAATCATGAAGCATTTGATAGAGCTCTTTATTCTGAGGGAGCCTTAACAGCTGCTAAATGGTTAAGTAAAAAAAAAACAGGTTTTTATTCAATGCGTAACCTTTTAAATTTTTAATAATGGATGAAGCTCAGAGAGCAAGAATTGTTCTTAAAAATTTAAATAAGATTTATCCAAAAACTCCTATTCCTCTAAAGCATAGAAACATATTTACATTATTAATATCTGTTCTTCTATCTGCACAATGCACAGATGTGAATGTGAACAACGTAACAAAAGATATATATCCAAAATATAATAAACCTGATCACTTTGTTAAGCTTGGTAGAAAAAAGATTGAGAAATTAATAAGGAGTATAGGAATCTTTAGAATAAAAGCTAAAAGTGTTTATAATCTATCAAAAACTTTAGTAGAAAAATATAATGGGAAAGTACCAAAAACTTTTGAAGAACTAGAAGAGTTGCCGGGGGTAGGACATAAAACTGCTAGTGTAGTTATGTCTCAAGGGTTTGGATATCCAGCGTTTCCAGTAGACACACATATTCATAGACTTGCTCAACGATGGGGGCTTACTAATGGAAAAGATGTGATTCAAACAGAAAAAGATTTAAAACGTTTATTTCCAAAAAAATATTGGAATAAACTTCACCTTCAAATTATTTATTACGGAAGAGAATTCTGTAAGGCAAGGGAATGTTATGGAATATCTTGTAAAATTTGTACTAGTTGTTATCCTAATAGAAAAAAACCAATGAAAACTAAGAAAGCTTAATTATGAAAATTTTAGGAATAGGAAATGCAATTGTTGATGTTATTTGTAAGGTTGACGATAGTTTTATCTCTCAACATGGATTAACAAAAAGTACGATGAAATTAATTTTTGATGAAACTGAATTTAAAAAACTATTAACAAATTTAAAAATCGAAAAAACTGTTTCTGGAGGGTCGGTTGCTAACTCTATAGTAGGTATATCTCAGCTAGGGAATAAAGTTGGTTTTATTGGTAAAGTTTCTGATGACGAATTTGGAAGTAAATATGAAGAGGGTTTAAAAAAAGAGAATGTAGAATATTTTTATTCTAGAAAGAAAGAGGAATTGCCAACTGGTACGTGCTTAATATTAATTACTCCAGACTCAGAAAGAACCATGTGCACATTTTTAGGAACAGCAGGAAAAATAAATGAAAATGATGTTAATACTGATGCAATAAAACAAAGTGAATTAATATTTTTAGAGGGTTACCTATGGGATGAAGGTGATCCTAAAAAAGCATTTGATAAAGCCATTAGTAATGCAAACAAAGTTGCTATGTCACTTTCCGATCAATTTTGTGTGGATAGACATAAACCCCATTTTCTACAACTAGTAAAAAATAAATTAGATATAACTTTTGCTAACGAGCAAGAAATAACATCACTAATTGACGCTAAAAATTTTAAAGAAGTAATAAGTTTTGCAAAACAATTAAATAAATTAATGGTTATTACTAGAGGTGAAAAAGGTGCCATTGCAGTTCATCGTGAAGAAGCTGTTGAATGTGATGTGCGTCAAAACCTTAACATTGTAGATCTTACAGGCGCAGGTGATCTTTTTGCCGCTGGATTTCTACATGGATATGTGAATAACTTATCAATCAAACAAAGTCTTGAAAAAGGCACTGAAATGTCATCTAAAATTATTCAACAAATAGGCGCGAGGATTTAGTTTTTTTCCTTTTGAAGCTTCCTTTGCCTTTTTTTGGTTTTACTTTTTTCTGACTAAATTTCTTTGATAAAAGATCTTTTGCGATAAAGTTTCTTTTTTTCATTTGGAAACCTCATAGCCATCTTTTGTATTCAAAATAAAATTATTATCACCGAAAGCTTCCATAATTTTTTTTCTTAATCGATAAATATGAGTTTCTACAGTGTGTGTCTCTAGATCACCAGATTGCTTCCAAACATTTTTTTGTAATTCTACACTTGAACATCCAATTGTAGATTTATTGAGATAAATTAACAAATTTATTTCTCTTTCAGTTAATTTTAAAGAAACTTTTTCTTTAGAAATTATTCTTGAATTAGTATCTATTGTATAAATGCCTATGTTAATATTGGATTTTATTTCATAGTTACTTTTTGACAAAAAAACATTTATCTGCTGTAGTAAGTTTTTAAGTTTGAAAGTCTTATTGTAATAAATAAAGTTTTTATAATTTCCTTTTAAATCAGGGGAAATAATTAATACTTCAGGGTTTTCATTTATATAAGCCTTAAAATCTCGATTATTTTCATTAAAATTAATCAAATTAAAATTTAATTCCGATTTAATCTCATTTAATATTTCATATAATATAGGCAACTTTAATAAAGCAACATTAAATATATTCATAATGATAATTAGATTAAATAAAAATATTATTAGTATAGATCAATTTAAACTAAAATGTTCGATAGGAAAAGCTGGAATTGGAAAAAAAATAAAAGAAGGTGATAAAATTACTCCAAAAGGAGGTTATTATTTAGACAAATTGTATTACAGAAAAGATAGAATAAAAAATTTAAGAACGAAATTAAATTTAAAAATTATAAAGAAAAATATGGGGTGGTCAGATGATCCTAATTCAAGTAATTATAATCAACCATTTACGATTAAAAAAAAATATAAATATTCTCATGAAAAACTTTACATAAAAGACCATAAATATGATTTGATTATTCCGATTAAGTATAACTTCAATAAACCAATTAAAAATAAGGGAAGTGCTATCTTTTTTCATTTGACAAAAAATTATAAACCTACTGCGGGATGTATTGCATTAAAAAAAAAAGATTTTTTAGTTATGTTAAATTTAATTGATAAAAAAACAAAAATTTTAATATCTTAGTTTCTGTCTCCAAATATTTTTGTTCCTATTCTTAAAAATGAAGTCTTAAAGCTTATGGCATCCATATAATCATTTGACATACCTATACTTAAATCTTTAAAGTTAAATTCATTGTTTCTATTTTTAATTAAAGAGAAATATTTTGATGCATCCTCATTTTCAGGTGGTAAACACATAAGGCCTATCACGTCTAAATTAATTTTATTACATTCATCTACTAAATGTTTTAATTCATTTAATTTGATACCTGATTTTTGAACTTCATTTCCAATATTAACCTGTAAAAAGATTTTTATTTTTTTATTTTGTTTTTTTTCTTCATCTGAAATTTTTTTTGCTAATTTGACTGAGTCTACTGAATGTATAAAATCAAATATGCTTACTGCCTGCTTAACTTTATTCGATTGTAATTTACCAATCATGTGAAGTTTAATATCCTTTTTATTTTCTTTGATATCTCTCCATTTTTCTAAAGCTTCTTGAACTTTATTTTCCCCAAAGTGTTGATGGCCATAATCAATCAAAGGCAGAATATTTTCCATTTGAAATGTTTTAGAAACAGCAATTATCTGTGGATTGTAGTTTGAAAAATTTAATTCTTTAATCTTTTTCTTAACATTATCGTATAAATCTATTATGTTTTTGACACTTTGATGCATAAATCACAATTAAAAAAATATTATTTTATCGATGATTTTAATCCTATTCATTTAAAGGATCTAGACAAAAATATTATATTAATTTGGAGACCTAAAAATATTAGTGAAGACAAGAAAACAATTTATAAACTTGCTGATTTTTGCAAAAAACGTAGGATAGAATTAATCTTATCAAATAACGTAAAATTAGCATTAAAATTAAACTTAAACGGTGCCTATATTTCAGCGTATAATAAAGATTTTAGATTTAATAGTTTTAAATTTAAAAAGGACTTCAAATTAATAGGATCAGCACATAACTTAACAGAAGTTTCAATTAAAAAGCTTCAAAATGTAAAGGAAATTTTCATTTCTCCCATATTTAAAAATAAAAAAAGATCTGCTTTGGGTATCCACAAAGCTAGATTTTTTTTTGAAGATAAAAGTTACGACAAAATAGCTCTTGGCGGCATAAATAATATAAATATTAAATTAGTCCTATTAAGCAAATTTATTGGTGTAGCGGGAATTAATTTATTTAAAAAAAAAGGCCCCAAATAAATTGGGGCCTTAAATCTTTTATGATCTTTTCTTAACTTAGAATGACCAAGAAACGTCTATAGCTTTTGTTTCATCGTCAGCACCTGAAGAATATCCTTCGTTGTCTGATTTTGAAATATGGGCTTTAATTTTCATATTACCCATTGTGTATGAAGCTTGTACAGAGTCAGTTTCTTCATCTACTGATGATGTAGCTTTATCAGATGTTGAGCTGTCATACGATACAGTTAAGTTTTCATTTACTGCAAATGAAATACCATAGTGTCTTGCATCGTGGTCAGCACCACCAGCTGAGTCTAGGTCTTGGTTATAATCTGTATAACCAATAGTCAATCCACCCATTACGTAACTAGCTGATAATGAAGTCTCTTCAGTACCAACAGCTTGTGAAGGGTTAAGATCTGATCTACCAGCAGATAATGTTAGTCCATCTGCTAAGCCAGCATATTTAACGTTAATAGATGTATCAGTACCACCAGTTGCTCCTGGAGATGATCCAGCAGAAATATCAAATCCTGCTACAGATACTGTATAACCTAAGTTGATTATGCTTCCACCACCCGATGCTAATCCATCAGCAACGTGTCTTCCAGTTGGAGTAGCAGATCCCGCTAAAGAGTATCCAGCTGATCCATATGCATTTGGTACTAATGATGCAGGCGTACCTTGTGCACCTGAAGATTGGAAGTAAACTGTACCGCTATCACCCATGTTAATAGATAATGTTCTGTCGTCATAAGTACCAGCGTCGATTTCAATCGATGAAGTAACAGTCCAACCCTGATCAGTTTCACCTGAACCAGAGAAGTTTAAACTGTCACCAGTTGTAAATCTAGCTCCAGTAGTTTCTGTTGTATCGTCAGTCGCGTAATTAACAGAAACACTACCTGAAACAGACATTTCAACAGATTGAGCAGTAGTTGCTGCTAAAGTACCAGCAAGTGCTGTCAAACCCATAGTTTTTAGTTTGTTCATTGTTTCTCCTTGTTATTATAATTAATTATAATTGTCGTAATTATTACCAAATATAATGATTTTTAGTCTGAATATTTCTATTATTAATCAAAATTTTATTGTAGTGTTGCATAAATACATCAAAAAATTTGTTGAATTATGTAGCTTTTTTTAGCATTTGAACTATTTTTTTAATATATTTTCATGATAAATAATAAATTGCAAAATTGATGATACTTTATAAGAAATTTAACTCTTTTTTAATTTTTGTAAGCATTTTCTTATTTCTATCCTCATGTGGTGCCTTTCAATATAGGCCGGTGGATGCGAGAGAATATCCAGCTGATCCAAGTTTAAGAGTTAAAAAAAATATTGAAGAAGGTAGAGGTGTAAGGCTTATGGGGGGTTTAAACAAAGGTGGAAAATTTGATTTTGCAAGTTCTAATCCATTATGGAAAGCAACTTTAGACACTATTGATTTCATGCCATTGATAAGTGCTAACTATAGTGGAGGTATCGTTGTAACAGATTGGTATTCTGAGGGTGGTGACGCTAATAATGCAATAAAAATTTCAATAAGATTCGAAAGTAACGAAATTAGAACAGACGCATTAAACATAAAAGTTTTTTATAGAACTTGTGATCAAAATATGAATTGCCAAATCAATGAAAATAAAGGGAAAATCACTGAAGAATTAAGGGTAAACATATTGAAGAAGGCAGCTAAATATGAAAAAGAATTAATATCTAAAAATAAGAAATTAAGACCTTACATAATGACAGAACCTGGAGATGGAGATAAGGGTAAAAAAAACAATTGATGCTCCGTGGAAAGATATAACTTTAAATTAATAGAAAGTAAATGGCAGAATCTTTGGGAAAAAAACCAATCTTTCAAAACCAAAATAGATAAAAATAAAAAAAAATTTTACTGTTTGGAAATGTTTCCTTACCCGTCCGGTAAAATACATATGGGACATGTAAGAAATTATACAATCGGAGATGTATTATCTAGATTTAAAATATTAAAAGGTTTTAATGTGCTGCATCCAATGGGATGGGACTCATTTGGTATGCCAGCAGAAAATGCTGCGAAACAAAACAAGCAGGATCCAAAAATATGGACTGAAAATAATATTCAGACTATGAAGAAGCAGCTTAAACAACTAGGTCTATCAATTGATTGGGACAGAGAAATTTCAACTTGCTCGGAAGAATATTACAAACATCAGCAAAAATTTTTTATTGATATGTATAAGAAAGGATTGGTTTATAAAAAAGAAAATTATGTAAATTGGGATCCAGTTGATGAAACGGTACTTGCAAACGAACAAGTTATAGATGGAAAAGGTTGGAGGTCAGGTGCTACAGTTGAACGAAAAAAACTTAGTCAGTGGTTTTTTAATATTTCAAAGTTTGCAGATGAACTCCAAAATGAATTAGATAATTTAGATCAATGGCCAAATAAAGTTAAGGTTATGCAGAAAAATTGGATCGGTAAATCTTTTGGATGTGAAATAGACTTTCAGATTAAAGGTAATTCTAAAATTGAAAAAATCACATGTTTTACCACTAGACCAGATACTCTTTTTGGATTTTCCTTTTTGGCTTTATCTGTAGACCATCCATTATCTAATTTCTTTGAGGATGATCCAAAGTTTAAAGAATTTAAATTAGAATGTTCGAAAACAGGAACGACAGAAGAGTCCATTGCTAACGCAGAAAAGGTTGGCTTTAAGACCAATTTATTTGCAAAAAACCCTCTAGATGAGAGTCATACGGTTCCTGTTTATTTTGCAAACTTTGTATTGATGGATTATGGTTTTGGTGCAGTTTTTGGATGTCCTGCACACGATCAGAGAGATTTTGATTTTGCAAAGAAATATAATTTGGAAATTAAAACTGTTGTAAAACCTTTTGATGAAAAAGATACCTTTAAAGTAGAAAGTGAAGCTTTTAGTGGATCTGGAGTAATAATTAATTCCGAATTTCTAAATGGTCTTAAAGTTCCAGAAGAATCTGTGGTAAAAACAATTGAAATTTTAGAAGAAAAAAAACTAGGTAAAAAAAAAATTAATTTTAGATTAAAAGATTGGGGAATATCAAGACAAAGATATTGGGGTTGTCCAATTCCAGTAGTTTACGACAATGAAGGAATGCCTCATACAGTTCCTGAAGATAAGTTACCTGTAAAGCTGCCTTCAAAAATAAACTTAAATGCAAAAGGAAATCCATTATCTAGCGTGGATGATTGGAAAAATATCGAATTTGATGGAAAAAAATTCTTGAGAGAAACTGATACCTTGGATACTTTTGTCGATTCGTCTTGGTATTTTCTGAGGTTTTGTTCACCTCAAAATAAAGACAGACCTTTCGAAATAGAGGATATAAACTACTGGATGCCCGTTGACCAATATATAGGTGGTGTGGAGCATGCAATACTTCACCTTTTGTATTCAAGATTCTTTATGAGGGCTATTGGGTACAAAGATAATAAATTTAATTTTAAAGAACCATTTAAAGGATTATTTACTCAAGGAATGGTTTGTCATGAAACATATAAAGATAAAAATAATAATTGGAGAGGCCCAGACGAAGTTATATCTGATGATGGAAAGAATTACTATTTGAAGAGTGATAAATCAAATAAAATTGTTGTTGGACCATCAGAGTCCATGTCGAAATCAAAAAAAAATACTATTGATCCAGAAAAAATAATTGAATTATATGGAGCTGACTCTGTAAGATTATTTATACTTTCGGACAGTCCTCCAGAAAAAGATGTTCAGTGGTCGGAGCAAGGGATCATGTCTTCATATAAGTTTATTCAAAAATTATTTTTATTAGATCAGAAAATAAAAACAATTAACAAAAAAACTAAAAAAAAATCATCAATAGAACTTTCAAAATTTATTAATCAATTTTTAAACAAAATTGAAAAAAATTTATCTAATTTTCATTATAACGTAATAATTGCAAATATACACGAAGCTTACTCCCATTGGATTAAGTTAATTAAAGATGAAGAAAATTATGATAATTTAATAAAAGAGTATTCAAAATTTTTAATTTCAATTTCACCTGTATTACCACATCTTACAAGCGAGTGCTTAGATGAACTAAATATAAAGAATTTAGAATGGCCTAAAATAGACGAAAAATATCTAATAGAGGAAAATGTTAAGATTGTTGTACAATTTAATGGTAAAAAAAGGGGAACTTTAGATGCAAAAAAAGATATTCAAGAAGAAGATTTAATTAAAAATATAGTTAAAAGTAAAGATTTTGATAAATACTTAAAAGGTAATAAGATTAAAAGACATGTTTATATTAAAAATAGATTAATTAATTTTTTAATTTGATGAAAAAAAATATAAAAACCATATTTGCTTTCTTTTGTATAATATTACTTAACAACTGTGGATATACTCCACTTTTGGATTCTAAAAGAATAAATTTTTACATAAATGATTTAAACATTAGTGGAGATAGACAATTGGTGAATTTATTATCAAATAAACTTGAAAAGTTTAAAAATTATAAAGAAAAAGCCAAAGAATTTAATTTGGATATTTCCAACAGTTATGAAAAAGTATTGGTAAATAAAGATAATTCAGGAAATCCAAAAAATTATAACGTCATAATTACAACAAATGTAAATATATTTGAAAAAAATAAAGCCAAAATCGAAAAAACTTTTGTAAGGAAAAAATCATTAGAGGCACAGGATAGAAAAATTAAAGAGAAAGAAATGGAGAAAAAATTTAAAAAAGATTTAGCTGACCTAATAAGTGAGGATATTGTTTTTTTCTTAATGTCTCAATAGTCAATGATAATTAAATCATACAAATTAGCTGACATAAATAATTTAAAATCAAATCTTTTTTTATTTTATGGAGAAAATGAAGGTCAAAAGGATGAAGCTATTTCGGAATATTTTTTGAAGAGTTTTAAAGGAGAGGTGGTCAAATATGATGAAAATCAAATAATAGAAAACAAAAATAATTTCTTTGATACGTGCTATAATGAATCTTTATTTGAAAACTCTAAAGTAATTATAATATTAAGAGTTACATCAAAATTATATGAAATAGTTAAAGAATTAATTTCTAAAAGGATTTATAATAAAAAAATTATTTTTAATTCAAAAGCTTTAGATAAAAATTCTAAGATTAGACAACTTTTTGAAAAGGAGGATTACCTTGTTTGTACTCCATTTTATCTTGAAGAAAACTATTCACTATACAAAATTGCTAGTCAATTTTTTAGGAACAATAAAATCTCTATTTCTAATGAAAATATCAATTTGATAATTGAAAATTGTTCAGGAGATAGAAAAAATTTACAAAATGAGATGAATAAAATCTTAAATTACTGTTCAAATAAAAATAAAATTAATAAAGATGAGATTACTAAATTAATTAATCTATATGAAAGAGAAAATTTTTTTGAATTAGTTGATAATTGTTTAGCTCAAAATCATAAAAAAGTTCTCAAAATAATTAATAATAATTCATACGATAAAAATGACTCTATGATTATTATTAGATCATTAATTACAAGGATAAAAAGATTAATACTATTGCAAAAGAACTTTTTGGTGTCACAAGACATAAATAAAACAATTGATGGATTTAGACCACCAATATTCTGGAAAGACAAAGAAATTGTAAAAAGACAGATAGATATTTGGACATCAAAAGATATTTATAAACTATTAGATGAAGTAACTTTTCTAGAGGTTAAATTTAAGAAAAATTATGATTTATCAAATAATCTGATTTTCGATTTTATACTAAATACCTCAACTAATAATTAGCTTTTATCACCATTACAATTCTATCCAACTGATCTGAGTTATTATATTCAAAAGATAAAGTTCCTTTATTATTTTTCTTATGGTGAATTTTAGCTTGTAATCCAGTTTTTTCCTGTAAACTTCTTTCTAAAGCTTTAATATTACTATCATTGCTAATCACTTTAAATTTTCTCGGAGATTTATATATCCTAACCAACTGTTCAGATTGCCTAACTGATAATTTTTTATCAATTATTTTTTTTGCAATTTTTGAACAATTTTCTAAACCTACTAGTATTTTTGCATGACCTTGAGATAACCTTTGTTCCTCAATTAATTTAATAACGTCAGTTGGTAAACTAAGCAATCTGAGACAATTTGTAATGTGAGCTCTACTTTTTCCTATGAATTTAGCAACTTTCTCTTGGTCATAATTAAACTCATCTATAAGCCTTTTATAACCATTTGCCTCTTCAATTGGATTTAAATCATCTCTTTGAACGTTTTCCACTATTGCAAACTCCAATGATTTTAGATCATCTGCTTTTATTTCAACTATAGGTACTTCGTGTAATCCAGCATTTTGAGCTGCTTGCCATCTTCTTTCACCCGCAATAATTTCATATTTATCCGATTGCTTTCTTACAATAATTGGCTGAATAATACCTCTTTCTCTTATAGAGTTTGTTAATTCATCCATTTGATTTTTGTTAAAATTTTTTCTTGGTTGAAATTTATTTCTTATAATAGAGCTTATTGATACTTTGTTAGATTGGGGCGAAGGACTTGTATCCCCTATTAGCGATGATAATCCTCTTCCTAATCCTTTCTTTAATTTAAATGTATTTGTCATGCTGCGGTCTCCATTATTTTTTCTTGGTTTATAAATTCATCAGTGAAATTAAAATATGATTTACTCCCAGGACATGATTTATCATAAAACAGAACTGGCATTCCATGAGATGGCGCTTCAGATAATCTAACATTTCTAGGCACTACGGTTTGATAAACTTTATCTTTAAAATAATCTCTAGCTTCTCTTTCTACCTGTCCTGACAGTTTATTTCTTTTATCATACATGGTTAACAATATACCTCTTATCGAAAGGTCTGTGTTAAGATTATTTTTTATTCTTTCAATTGTTTTCATTAGTTGCGTAACACCCTCTAAGGCAAAAAATTCTGTTTGAAGTGGAACCAAAAGTGAATTGGATGCTACTAGAGCCATAATTGTAAGAAGACTTAACGATGGTGGGCAATCTATTAATATATGGCTATAAATCCCTCCAGAATCATTTATATAAGCCATTATTTGCTCCTTTAAAATAAAGGCTCTTCTATTGTCTCTAGCTGTTTCAACCTCTAATCCTGATAGATCCACATTAGATGTTATTAAGTCAAGATTATCAAAATTAGTTTTTTCAATTACATCAGATATTTTTTGCGTACCGTTTAAGACGCTATATATCGATTTTTCAGAATTTTCTAAATTTGATAATCCTAATCCTGTAGTAGCATTGCCTTGTGGATCTAAATCAATTACTAAAACTTTTTTTCCCTGTAAGCTTAAGCCTGCTGCAAGATTTATTACTGTAGTAGTTTTACCCACGCCTCCTTTTTGATTTATTATAGCAACAATTTTTTCTCTCATTTTTTTTCCAAATTTTTAATTTTTAAAATTAATGAATCTTTGTTCGTTATACTTTTTTTCACCTCATACTGAATATTCCATTTCATTGAAGTTTGCTCCACAATTTCTCTTCCACTTTTTCCTAAAAATAAAATTACCTCATTAAAAAATTTAAAATTATTTTTAATTAAGTCTAAGATGACTGGTAGAGGTTTAAAGGCTCTAGCCACGATGATGTCTGAACTTAAATTTTTTTCGGTAAAGATATCTTTTTGGTAAACTTCGACATTCAAATTAAATTTACTTGTTACCTCTTTTAAAAAGTTGCTTTTGTGGAAACTTTTTTCATAAAGTTTAAATTTCATATCTGATTTTTTATGCTTCATTATTATTGCTAATACAATTCCAGGAAGGCCTGAGCCAGAGCCTATATCTGTACAAACTGATGCATTTAAATCAATAAAATCAATTATTTGTGCGCTGTCGATTATATGTCTTTCTTTGGATACTTTTTCTGTATCTTTGCTAATTAAATTAATATTTTTGTTTTTTTCTAAAATTGTTTGACGAAATTGCTCCAATTCTGGAAATGTTTCACGTGAAACATTCAGTGGTTCCAAACAGGAATAATTTAAAAAATTCGAATCAATCAAGCTATATGCTTAATAGACTTTCTTTTGACATGAGACAACAAAATATAAACAGCTGCAGGTGTAATTCCATCAATTCTAAGAGCTTGGCCTAAGGTTTTTGGTCTAATTTGCTTAAATTTTGCTTTAACTTCGTTAGATAATCCAGATAAATTACTATAATTAATATTTTCTGGAATAATAAGATTTTCATCTCTTTTAAAAGCTAGAATATCAGCGTTTTGCCTTACAAGATATCCTTTATAATGGGCATTTATTTCAGCCTGATCATCAATTTCTCTTGAAAATAGAGGAATTTCAGACCAAATTTCACGAATTTTTTTCATATTTACACCTTTTTGACTTAATATCTGAGATGCATTTCTCATAACACCATCTTTAGCTATGCTTATACCATGTTTAGAAGCCTTCGATGGGCTGATTTTAAGATTGTGAAGTAACTTATCCATTTTTTTAAGTTTCAATGATTTTTCCCTAAAAATTCTTGACCTGTAATCAGTAACTAAACCAATTTTAATACCTTTGTCAGTTAATCTTAAATCAGCGTTATCTGCTCTTAAGCTCAACCTGTACTCGGCTCTAGAAGTAAACATTCGATAGGGCTCTGCAACGCCTTTGGTCACTAGATCATCGATCATTACTCCTATGTAAGCCTCAGATCTATTTAGTATGAATGGCTCTAAAGACTTTACAGATAAAGCAGCATTAATACCTGCAATCAACCCTTGCGCAGCAGCTTCTTCATATCCTGTTGTTCCATTTATCTGACCTGCAAGATAAAGATTTCTAATTTTTTTGGTCTCAAGAGTTAAAAATAACTCTCTAGGATCAATAAAGTCATATTCTATTGCATATCCAGCCCTGATAATTTTTACATTCTCTAAACCGTTGATTTTACTACACATTTCTTGTTGTACTTCATATGGTAGAGATGTGGATATTCCGTTAGGATAAACAGTATAATCTTCAAGGCCTTCTGGCTCTAGAAAGATCTGATGCCTTTGTTTATCAGAAAATTTAACAATTTTATCCTCTATAGATGGACAATACCTTGGTCCTAAACTTTTTATGTTGCCAGAATACATTGCACTCTTCTTTAAATTTTTTGAAATTATTTTATGGACAGCATCATTAGTATAAGTCATCCTGCATGAAACTTGTCTATTAAAATTTTTAGAGGTAAGAAAAGAAAAAAAATAAGGATTATCATCCGCAAACTGCTCTTCAAGATTTTCATAATTTATTGTTCTTGAGTCTAATCTAGGAGGTGTGCCTGTCTTTAGTCTTCCTATTTTGAAATTATAATTTTTTAGCTGCTCGCTTAAACCTGTCGTTGGTTTTTCATTAAACCTACCAGCGGGGGTTTGATCTTCTCCAATATGAATGACGCCATTTAAAAACGTACCTGTTGTGAGAATTAACTTGCTAGATAAAATTTTATTTCCACTTTTTGTTATGAATCCGTTTACGGCATTTTTTTCAAATATAAAGTTTATTACAGGATCTGAAAAAATCGTTAAATTACAGTAGTTTACAAGTTTTTTTTGCATGTATTTTTTATATAGCGATCTGTCACTTTGTGTTCTTGGACCTCTTACTGCTGGTCCTCTACTTCTATTTAATAGTCTAAATTGAATGCCTGATTTATCCGCAACTTCAGCCATTACTCCATCTAGCGCATCTATTTCTCTTACTAGATGACCTTTTCCTAAGCCTCCTATTGCTGGATTGCAAGACATCTCACCGATAGTCTCAAAATTGTGTGTGAATAAAGCGGTATTTACTCCCAATCTTGCTGCTGCCGCTGCAGCCTCACAACCGGCGTGACCACCACCTATAACAACTACATCAAATGATAATTCTTTTTTCATACATTTAATTTATTACTGATTTAATATTTTACAAGCTATGAGAAGTCTTATTTACCAATACAAAAATTTTCAAAGATAGATCCGAGTATTTCTTCAACATCCACTTTTCCAACAATAGTACCAAGGTGTCTTATAGATAATCTTAAGTCCTCAGCTGCTAAATCGAATTCTTGTTTATTTTTTTTATCTAAAAAAACCTGCAAATGTTTATAACATTCCTTTAAATGTAATCTGTGTCTCGATCTGGTTATTATAACATCATTAGTTCTTAAAAATTGTTTTTTGAGTTTTGATTTAATGGCTTCAATTAGTTTATCTAAATTAATGTCGTCTTTAATTGAAATAATTAATGGTTTAATTTTAAAGTTAATATTTTTTAAGTGGTCTGTACCTAAATCTGATTTGTTTATTGCCAGAATAGATTTATGGTGTAATTTTTCATTAAAAAACCCTTTAAAATCAAGCTTTTTTGGGTCTAATAAAATGATATTCAAATCTGCATCTTCAGCTCTATTTATTGCCAACTTTACGCCCTTTGCTTCAATCTCATCACTTGATTTTCTTATGCCCGCAGTGTCTGAAATTATAACTGGCATCCCCCCAAGATTTAAATGGGTTTCAATAACATCTCTGGTAGTGCCTGCCATTTCTGAAACTATGGCTACTTCCCTTTTTGAAAGATAATTTAGGAGACTAGACTTTCCCACATTTGGTGGTCCTATAATTGAAATTTTAAAACCTTCTCTAATTATCTCTCCAGTATTATCATCATCTAATGTGGCTTTTATTTCATTTTTTACATTTTCACATCTGGCCTTAATATTTTTAGAAACATTTTCTGGTATATCTTCATCTGGGAAATCTATCTTTGCCTCAATATCAGACAAAATTTTGATTAATTCCTCCCTCCAAAAATTGAATTTTTTTGAGCTATCACCAGTCATAATTCTTAAAGCTTGTTTTCTTTGAAGTTCTGTTTCTGCTGCTATTAAGTCACCAATACTTTCGGCTTTTAATAGATTTATTTTATTATTTTGAAAAGCAATTTTAGTAAATTCGCCTGGATCTGCTAACCTACAATTTTCAAATTCCTCAAGTACATTTAATATTTCTTGCACTACAGCTTTGCTGCCGTGGACATGTAATTCTGCCATATCTTCTCCTGTGTAGCTATTTGGGCTTCTAAAATATAATACAAGACCTTCATCTATCAGCTCCCCATTTTTTGGATTTGTGATTTTTCTTAAAGTTGCCTCCCTTATTTTAGGTGGACTACACTTAGTTAAAGATGAAATAATTTGATCAGTTTTAGTCCCTGAAATTCTTATCACAGCTATTCCAGAAATACCTGGGCCTGATGATAGTGCATAAATTGTCATTGATAATTGACTATATCAGGAAATATAAAAAATAAACTCTAAGATGGTTTATTCATTGAATTGAAAAATTCCGCATTATTCTTGGTATTTTTCAATTTAGAATTTAAAAATTCTATTGCATCCATTGAGCCCATAGGAGCTATTATTCTTCTTAAAACATTCATTTTTTGAAGATCATTCTTATCAAATATAAGTTCTTCTCTCCTAGTTCCAGATTTAGTAATATCAATTGCTGGAAATATTCTTTTTTCAGATATTTTCCTATCTAATATTGTTTCACTGTTACCTGTGCCTTTAAACTCCTCGAAAATAACCTCGTCCATTCTGCTTCCAGTATCGATCAATGCAGTTGCGATTATTGTAAGTGATCCGCCTTCTTCAATGTTTCTAGCTGCTCCAAAAAATCTTTTTGGCCTTTGAAGTGCGTTTGCATCTACACCGCCTGTCAAAACTTTACCAGAACTTGGAACAACCGCATTATAGGCTCTACCTAGTCTAGTTATTGAGTCTAAAAGAATTACAACATCTTTTTTATGCTCCGTTAATCTTTTTGCTTTTTCTATAACAATTTCAGCTACGGCCACATGTCTCTGAGCAGGTTCATCAAAAGTTGAACTTATTACCTCTCCCTTAACAGTTCTTTGCATATCGGTAACTTCCTCGGGTCTTTCATCAATTAACAATACCATGAGATAACATTCTGGATGATTGGCAGTTATTGCATTTGCAATGCTTTGTAAAATCATTGTTTTACCAGCTTTAGGAGGAGATATTATTAAGGATCTTTGACCTTTTCCAATTGGACTAACAAGATCTATTAATCTTGGAGTTAAGTCAGGTTTCTTTTCAATTTTATTCTTTTCGCTTTCCATTATTAACTGACTATTCGGATAAAGCGGAGTTAAATTATCAAATGCAATTTTATGCCTTGTCTTTTCTGGCTCTTCAAAATTAATCTTACTAACTTGTAGTAATGCAAAATACCTTTCTCCATCCTTTGGAGCCCTCACAGGGCCTTCAACTGTATCTCCTGTCCTTAAACCAAATCTTCTTATTTGACTTGGGCTTACATATATATCGTCTGGACCAGGTAGATAGTTTGACTCCATAGCTCTCAAAAATCCAAAACCATCTTGTAATAATTGCAGAACACCTGCGCCAGTAATTTCTTCTCCTTTTTCAGCGTGTTTTTTTAAAATAGAAAAAAGTATTTCTTGTCTTCTTAAAGTGCTTGCATTTTCTATGCCAAGCTTTTCAGCATCATCGATAAGCTGCTCTGATGTTTTTCCTTTTAATTCTTGAATGTTCATGGGGATTTTGTTTAGATAAACTTAGTATAGTAATAATTTGAAAAAATACAAGTCTATAAAGGTTTAATAATTACAATAAATACTATCAATATAAGCAATACGGTAGGAACTTCATTTATATATCTATAAAATTTAGAGGATTTTGTATTCGTCTTATTTTTTAGACTTGCAAGACATTTTCCTAGATATTCATGATAAATAGTCAAAACTATCACTAATATTAATTTGAGTTGCAGCCAAAAACTATAAAGAACATCTGTCCCATTTAGGTAAATTAATATAATTCCAAATATCCATGAAAGCACCATTGCGGGCCTCATTATGTAATTATAAAGACGTTTTTCCATTACTACAAAAATATCTGTGGTTTCTTTTTTTTCAAAATTCTCGACATGATATACAAAAATCCTTGGTAGATAGAGAAGGCCTGCCATCCAAGAAATTGCAGATATCAAATGAAGAGATTTTATAACTAAATATAAGTTCATTCTAAAAATTTTTTTTTATAAGATGTTCTAAAAGATCAATATGATCATTATTATCATTTAGGCATGGTATAAATTCAAATTCAATCCCACCTGCTTTTTCAAAACTTTCTTTTCCTTGAATTGAAATTTCTTCTAATGTCTCAACGCAATCAGATGCAAATCCTGGGGATATTACTAAAATATTTTTTTTACCTTCTTTGGGCAATCTTTCTAAAGTTTTATCTGTATATGGTTGAAGCCATTCTTGTGGGCCAAAACGCGATTGAAACGTTGTAATTATTTCAACTTTTTTAAATTTTTCTGAAATTAACCTTGTAGTTTTTTGACAGTAACAATGATAAGGATCACCTTTATCAAAATACTTCTTTGGTATTCCATGGTAAGAGGCTACTAGTAGATCTGGTGTCCAGTCTATTTCCTGCATTTTTTTATTTATACTATTTACAATCGCATCTATATAGAGCGGTTCAGACTCATAATGAGGAATAATCTTAATAGCTGGCTGCCATCTCATTTTCATAAGTGATCTAAAAACTTCATCACATACTGTTGCGGTAGTTGGAGATGCATACTGAGGATATAAAGGAAAAATAATTAATTTTTCGCATCCGTCTTTTTGCATTTTCTCTATTTTACTTTTAATGCTTGGGTTTCCATACCTCATGGCAAAATCCACAATAAAATTTCCGCTTTTCATTTTATTATTAAGTTTTTCTGCTTGTCTTTCTGTATAAAATCTTAATGGAGACTTGTTAACATCTTTCATCCATATTTCCTTGTAAGCTTTAGCTGTTTTAGAAGGTCTAAAAGTTAATATAAACAAGTTTAATATTATTTGCCAGACAGCTGGATTAACTTCGATTACTCTTCTGTCAGACAAGAATTCCTTTAAATAAGAGCGGATATCCCACCAACCTGTAGAATCTGGTGTTCCAAGATTAATTAATAATACTCCCGTCTTTCCATAATTGACTGTTGGGTGATCAATTTTCATTTAAATTCTTTCACAAAATTTACTAACGCTTTCACATTTTCTGGATCAGTTTTTGGCATAATTCCATGACCTAAATTAAAAATATATTTGTGATTTTTAAATGCGTCTAAATATTTTTTTGCATCTTTGTACATATCGTTTCTGTCTAACAATAAGCTGTTTGGATCCATGCCTCCCTGAATTGGTATTTCAATTTGTTCAGAGATTTTATAAGGATCCACTTTATAATCAATATTAATTGCATCCGGTTTAACTATATCGCAAAATTTTTTATATGATTCGATAGATCTAGGAAAACATATTACCTTCACACCTAAGTTTTTGGTATATTCTACTATTTCCAATGTCGGCTCATATAAATATTTATATAATTTGTTTTCATCTAAAAGGCCGGCCCAACTATCAAAAATTTGTATTATTGTAGACCCATTTTCAATTTGTTTTTTTATATGAAGTTTTTGTGTGTCTACAATTTTTTTAATTAATTTATCTTGATCAGACAATTGATATATTTCTTCTGATAGATTTTTAGGTGATTTTTTATTAAACATATAAAGCAGTATTGTCCATGTACCACCAACGAAACCAATTAAATCTTTTTTTCTTACAATTTGTTCATTAGAAGTTATTTTTACAAGTTCATAAACTGGTTTCAATTTTTTTATAATATCTTCATGTGTGGTCTTTAGAATATTTTTAATATTTAAGGTTCCAAGCCTAGGGCCAAAATTTTTCTCAAATACAACTTCTTGATCTAATGCATAAGGTATTAAAAGAATATCAGAAAAAATTATTGCTGCGTCTAATTCAAACCTTTTTAGAGGTTGAAGAGTTATTTCTTTAGCAAGTTTTGAATTTAAACAAAGATTAATGAAATTAGTATTTTTAAATCTAATGTCCCTAAACTCTGGAAGATACCTTCCAGCTTGCCTCATAAACCAAACTGGTACAGAGCTCGTCTTTTTGTTATTAATACAATCTTTTAGTATACCCATAATAAAATATAATAGATTCTTAGTAGTTTTATATTATTATCTTGTGAATTAGTTTAATTAAAAATCATACACACTTTTACACATTATTTTCCACAATAAAGATGCTTTAAATTTTATATTTTTATGGAATTTATGATTAAAATTAACAATTTTTTAAAGTATTAATATATTTTTTTCACATGTTTAAATGTGTTAATAACTATTTATAGAAAACAACAATTTTAACTTATTTAAAAATTAGGACTAATTTGTTTAATAAAGTAAATTCTATACATGAATAATACACATAATATTTATTTAATTTCAGATTCAACAGGAGAAACTCTTGAGAGAATTTTTGTGGCTCTAAAGGCACAATTTGAAAATTTTGATCACAACTTGTTCCATTTTTCTTTTACGAGAACTGAAAATCAAATAATGAATATTTTGGAAGAAGCAAAAAAAAAAGAAGAAACAATTATTTTATATACAATTGTTGATAATAAATTGGCTAAATTTTTATCACAAGAGGCTAATAAAAAAAATATCCCATGTTTTGGTATTCTAGGGGATTTGATACTAAATTTTTCAAAGTTATTAAATCAAAAAGCAACTAATATTCCTAGTGGACAACACGCTTTAAACGAGGAGTACTATAAAAGGATAGAGGCAATTCAGTTTACAATGAATCATGATGATGGAAATGCAATTTCAGACGTTGAAAAATCAGATATAATTTTATTAGGAGTAAGCAGAACAAGCAAGACCCCAACTTCTATCTATTTAGCAAACAGGGGTTTTAAAACATCAAATATACCCCTTGTAAATGATAACTCAATACCTGATAAGCTTAAAAAAAATCCAAAAATTTCTTGCATAATTGGCCTTGTTGCAGAGGCAAATAGATTACATGATGTTAGAAAAAATAGACTAACAACGATCAAAGAAAATGAAAATATAAATTACACAAGCATAAATAAAATTCAAAATGAATTGGATAGTTCAAAAAAAGCTTTTCAAAAGTACCAGTGGCCCACTATAGATGTAACAAGAAAATCAGTAGAAGAAACAGCGGCATCAATAATAAAAATTCATGAAATATACTCAGCAAAAAAATGAAATAATACTAGCCTCTAAGAGCAAAGTAAGAAAAGAAATATTAGAAAGGAATAGTATAAGTTGCAAAGTAATAACATCAAATATAGACGAAGAACCAATCAAACAAAGCCTTATTAATCAAGGCGCATCACCAGAATTAGTAAGCAAAAATCTGGCTGAAATTAAAGCAACAAAGGTAAGTTTATTAAATGAAGATTCAATAGTTTTGGGCGCTGACAGCGTAATTGACATAGAAAATAAAATTTTATCTAAACCAAAAAATAGGGAAGAGGCCCTTGAAAACCTTAAGAAACTAAATGGAAAGGAACATTATTTAATTAGCTCTGTTACAATAGCAAAAAATGGATCCATGATTTGGAATTATACTGATAAAGCCAAATTAACTATGAAAAAATTTAATTTAGATCAACTGGTAGATTATTTATCTAAAATATCAGATAATGCGCTTTATTCTTATAATGTTTATCAAATAGAAGGAGAGGGAAGAAATTTATTTTCAAATATCGATGGCGATAGAGAGACAATTATGGGCTTGCCGGTAAAGAAAATCAAAGAATATTTAAAAGAAATAAAATGAAAAATTATTTAGTAATTGGCAATCCGGTACAACACTCCATCTCGCCAAAAATTCATAATTATTGGTTTAAAGAAAACAATGTGGAAGGAATTTACAAGAAGAAAGCCCTCTTAGAAAAAGATTTAAAGAATTTTGTTGAGCAAATAAAGAGCAAAGAAATAACAGGAGCAAATGTTACAGTGCCCTTCAAGCAGAAAATTATAAAGTATATGGAGGAACTAACACCTGAAGCTCAATTGGCAAATTCTGTGAATACGATTTTTTTGTCAAATAAAAAAGTTGTTGGACACAATACAGATATTGATGGATTTTATTTGTCAATTAATTTAAAAAAAATAGACCTTAAAAATAAAGAGGCGCTAATACTTGGGTCTGGCGGAGTGACACCTTCAATTATAATAGCCTTGAAAAAACTAGGTTTAAAAAAAATAACAATTAGTAACCGAACCAAAGAAAAAGCTATTGAATTAAAAGACAAACATGAGTCTGTGCATGTATTAGACTGGGGTAAAACGGTGAAATCAGATGTTGTGATTAATTCGACGAGTATAGGTTTAAATGAAAGTGATAATTTAAAAATAGATTTTGATGTATTCGATACCGACACTCTCTTTTATGATGTAATTTACAGCCCAAAAGAGACAAACTTTTTAAAAGAAGCAGACAAAAGAGGATTTAGAACACAAAATGGGTTTCTCATGTTTATTTATCAAGCAGCAGAGGCGTTTAAAAAATGGCATAATATACTGCCAAAAATTGATGAAAAACTATTTGATATTTTAGAAAATGATTAGAATAGCCCTAGTAGGTGAAATTGGAAGCGGCAAAACATTTGTAAGCAAATGTTTTAGTTATCCAGTATTTAATGCAGATGATGAAGTAAATAAAATTTACAAAAATAACAAAAAGTGTTTTAGAAAATTAAAAAAAAAATTTCCTAAAAATATTAGAAAATTCCCAATTCAAAAGTCAGAATTAAAAAAAATAATAAATAAAAAAAATATCAAAATTTTATCTCGAATAATTCATCCATATGTTAGGAATGGTCTAAATAAATTCCTAATAAAAAATAGAAAAAAAAAATATGTAGTTTTAGATATACCTCTGTTAATAGAAAATAAGTTAAACTTAAGATCTGATATTTTAATTTTTATAAAAACTTCAAAAAAAATGATAAATAGAAGATTAAAAAAAAGGGGCAATTACAACGAAAAAATTATGAAAATAATAAAATCAGAACAACTGAATAAAAATCAAAAAAGAAAATTTTGTAACTTTGTAATTGAAAACGATCATGGTAAAAATAATATTATAAAGCAAATCAAAAATATAAAAAAAAGTTTTAATGATTGAAGTAATCTTAGACACTGAAACAACTGGCCTATCAGTAACTGATGGACATAGAATAGTAGAAATTGGATGTATTGAAATAAATAATTTAATCCCAACAAAAAAAAAATTTCATTGTTATCTTAATCCAGAAAGAAAAGTTTCAGAACAAGCTTTTAAAGTCCACGGCTATACAGATGAATTTTTATCAAAACAAAAAAAATTTTCTGATATAGTTGATGATTTCTTAATATTTATAAAAGACAAGAGATTAGTAATTCATAATGCTGAATTTGATATCTCACATTTAAATAATGAACTTGCTTTATTAGGTAAGAGCAAAATTCAGGAAGAGATAATTGATACTTTACAAATAGCTAGGGATAAATTTCCAGGATCAGGAAATAGTTTAGATATGTTGTGTAAAAAGTATAATATAGATAACTCAAGAAGAGAAAAACATACAGCAATAATAGACTGTGAATTATTATCCAAAGTTTATATAAACTTACTCGATCAAAAAGAACCATCATTTGAGTTAAATAACGAAGAAAGCTCCCATATGGTAAATCATATTGAATATAATAAAGAATATTTTAAAAAAATTATTAAACCAACCGAAGATGAGGTCAAATTGCATAACAATTTTCTTAAACGGGAAATAAAAAAAAATAATTTTAATTAAATCTTTCGGTATAAAGCTTATCGAAATCTACCTTTTTTTCAAACTTTAACTCTGGATAACCAGCTTTTTTGATTAATCCTAAAAAAATTCCTTCTATTTTTGGATATATTTTTTTTTGTAAATCGCAAAGAACTATTTTGCTAATAATATTTTTGTCTTTTATATTTTTATCAATACTAATGACTGACGAATATTTAATTTCAAAATGAGCTTTTTCAATATTATCCTTCTTATCTTGTAAAGTTAATTTTGTTGTTACTTCTAAAGCTTTATTTTTTAAGATACTTGATGAAATATCTATATCCATTATATAATTTGATAAATTTTTTCTTACGAATGTAAGTGTAGATGCGCTAGGAGTTTCAATAGAAAGATCCTTTATGTATTCTAATATAATATTATATCCATGGTTGTTATTTTTCATCATCTAAGTCTTTAAATTCTCCTTCAATGTATTGATTATTTTTACTTTTATAATTTTTTTGGCCATTTTGTTTATAAGAATATTTTTTAAAAATCAGTTTTCTTGTTGGGGGAAAAATGATTAAAAACCCGAACAAATCTGTGGCAAAACCAGGTATAATTAAAAATATAGCACCGACCGCAATTAGGGCTCCAGACAAAAGCTCATAAATTGGCAATTGTTCTTTTATCATTTTTCTGATCCCTTGATTTAAGGTATTTAAACCTTGTGCTCTCGCATAATAGATTCCTATGAATGCTGTAAAAAATATGAGTAAAACAGTATTTAAAGCTCCAATAGAGGCTCCAATTTTGATAAATAAATAAATCTCAATTGCCGGAATAATAATTAAAGCTAATAAAAGTGAGTTCATTTGTCTTTTTATTTATAAATTTAGATCATTGAAAAAGATCAACTTAGTAAATATTATAATTATATAGAAATTACAATGAATTATAGTTTTGAATACATAGACATTATTTTGCTTGCAATGATAGCTGGTTTTATTTTCTTAAGA
Source organism: uncultured Pelagibacteraceae bacterium (assembly GCA_902612345.1). Classification (GTDB taxonomy): domain Bacteria; phylum Pseudomonadota; class Alphaproteobacteria; order Pelagibacterales; family Pelagibacteraceae; genus Pelagibacter. Next base: position 60,230 of record CACMDE010000006.1, read on the forward strand.
TTAAGAGGAATTCTTGGGAAGAAGACTGGTCATGAAGAAGATATGGCCTCTAGTTTCGCTCACGATTTTGAATTTAAAAAAACATCTATAAAAAAAGAAGTATACGAGTTTGACGATGGAGCAAAAAAAGAATTCCTTAATGGTGCAAAAATTGCTTATGAAACAATAATAACCTCTTTTGCAAGTGGGAAGATAAGTGAAATTAAGTCATTAATAAATAAAGATATCTATCACTCATTTAATGAGGCAATTAAAGAAAGATCTGTCAAGCAACTTAAGAATGAGACTACCTTTATTGGAATTAATTCAGCAGAAATTAAAGATCATGAGCAGAACAATGATTTATTAGAAGTTAGTGTGAATTTCGTAAGCGAAATAATAACATGCATTAAGGATAAAGATAATAAGATTGTTTCAGGTGATCCCCAAAAAGTTAAAAGAGTAAATGACACATGGAAATTTTCTAGAAACATTCGATCCCAAAATCCTAATTGGCAATTAATTCAAACAGAAGCTTAATTGAGCAAAATATCAGATAGAGATAAAAAAGTATGGGAAAAATTTATTACTTCAAAAGAAAAGGTAATAGATAAAGAGCACATTATTGAGAGAAAAAAAATATTACATTCGGAAAAAACAATAGATTTACACGGCTACACCCTTGATAACGCAAACTTAGAAATAGAAAAATTTATTTTAGATTGTTTTGAGAATCGTGTAAAAAAAATAAATATTATCACAGGAAAAGGAAACAGATCTAAAAATAAAGAAGATCTTTATCAATCTAAACAATTGAGTATACTAAAATATTCTGTACCTAATTTTATTAAAAAAAATAAAAACTTGATGGAAAAAATTTTAATAATTGATCTCGATTCAGTAAATAATCCAAATAAAGGAAACTTTGATATTATTTTAAAAAAAAATGATTAAAAAAAAATTATTAAAATTTAGAGCAAAAGCAAGAATTAGGAAAGGTAAAAATGTATTAAATAAAAATATTAAAAATTTTTTTGATTGGATAAAAGGTGCAGAAATAGTTGAGCTAAAAAAATGTGAAACAGAGAAAGATCCAGTAAGACCAGAACTAGATAATGAATTTAGAACTAGCTATGGTAGGAAAATTTACGGCGTTAGGTATAAAGATGAAATTCATGCTGTTATGTGTTTTGCTTTCACTAATAAAATTCCAACATCTGTAAATGAATTAGATTTATTTAGTAGGGATGCTTTTTTACAAAGTGCAACAAGAGACCAAAATGTTGGAAAGATTGCAATAGCGTATACTGTCTGGTCTAATAAAAAAGGAGGAGGTAAACTAATAGTCAAAGAAGTTTTTAAAAAGATTAAAAAATCAAATCATCTTAACAGACTGGTAACCCTTTCTCCCTTAACCGATATGGCAAGAAATTTTCATTTGAATAATGGTGCTGAGGAGATACAAGTTAACGAGGAGACACAAAATTTCGAATACAAACTATAGAATAAATTTTGATAAATCTGTATCTTTTATAAGTTCGCCAATATGTTTTTTTATATAAGCTGAGTCTACAGTAATTGTTTCACCAGCTTTATCTGTTGCTGTAAAACTTATCTCATCCAAAATTCTTTCAATGATTGTATGAAGTCTTCTAGCCCCTATATTTTCAACTGTGTTATTGACCTCACTTGCTATACTAGCAATAAGATCTATTCCATCATCAGTAAACTTAAGTTCAACATTTTCAGTTTGAAGTAAAGCTTTATACTGTTTAATTAAACTATTATCTGGTTCTTTTAAAATTCTTTTAAAATCATCACTATTTAATGCATCAAGCTCTACCCTTATTGGTAATCTTCCTTGTAGCTCAGGTAATAAATCAGAAGGTTTTGCAAGTTGGAATGCCCCAGAAGCAATAAATAATATATGATCAGTTTTTATAGGCCCGTATTTTGTATTTACTGATGTGCCCTCAATCAGTGGAAGAAGATCTCTTTGAACACCTTCCCTTGATACATCACCTCCTACACGATCTGTTCTTGCTGAGATTTTATCTATTTCGTCTAAGAAAACTATTCCATTGTTTTCGGTCGAGTGCTTTGCAGATTTAATAATTTTATCCTCTTCGATAAGTTTATCAGACTCCTCATTAATTAATATTTCATGGGATTCTTTAACTGACATTTTCTTCTTTTTAGGTTTTTGACCTAAGGATTTACCTAATGCATCTGAAATATTTATCATTCCAATATTTGCCCCAGGCATCCCAGGAATTTCAAAAGATGGTACTTGACTATTTTCACTAATAGCAATTTCAATCTCGTTATCATCAAGATCACCACTTCTTAATCTTTTTCTAAAACTTTCTCTTGTCGCAACACTTGCATTATTACCTACTAAGGCATCTAGAACTCTTTCCTCTGCAAGTTTTTGCGCTTTAGCATGAACTTCCTTCCTTTTTTTTGATCTTTCCATTGCAATAGCAATTTCGATTAAATCTCTGATTATTTGTTCCACATCTCTTCCAACATAACCAACTTCTGTAAATCTAGTAGCTTCAACTTTTACAAAAGGAGCTTCCGCTAGTTTTGATAATCGTCTAGAAATTTCTGTTTTACCAACTCCAGTTGGACCCATCATAAGTATATTTTTAGGAAGAACTTCATCTTTCATTTCCCCTTCAATGGCTTGTCTTCTCCATCTATTTCTAAGCGCTATAGCAACAGCTCTTTTTGCCTTATCTTGCCCAACAACAAATCTGTCTAACTCAGAAACAATCTCTCTAGGGGATAAAGAGTCTGAAAGTTGATTTTTATTTCCCTTTTTATCTTTTGGAATTAAGGTCGTTACGTTTGATTTGTCCATTATATTTTTTCAATTGAAATATTATTGTTTGTAAAAACACAAATTTCAGCAGCTGTTTCAACTGCCTTTTTTGCAACATCTTCAGCTGTCATATCTGTATTCATAAGAACTTTTGCAGCTGCTAAAGCATAATTTCCACCAGACCCGATTCCTATCACATCACCCTCTGGCTCTAAGACATCTCCAGTACCAGAAATTATATAACTGTTTTCTTTATCTGCTACAGCCATTAAAGCCTCTAATCTTCTTAAATATTTATCTGTTCGCCAATCTTTTGCTAGCTCAACAGCTGCCCTTGCTAAGTTGCCAGCATGTTTTTCTAATTTAGACTCTAATCTTTCAAATAATGTTAAAGCATCTGCTGTAGAACCTGCAAATCCTGCAATCACATTTCTTTTCTCAATCTTTCTAACTTTATTTGCAGTTTTCTTAATTACAGTATTTCCCATACTGACCTGGCCATCACCAGCCACAACTACTTGATTTTTTTTTCTTACCAGTGCTATTGTTGTCATGTCACATAGGTGGATACTAATTTTTATAGTTCAAGTACCAAATTAGAAATATTGATATCGGCAAATAATCTATATATACGTATATTTTATAATGAAACGTAAAGCTAAAATTAGACGAAAAACAAAAGAGACATCAATAAATGTTGAGGTGAATATTGATGGCAAAGGTAAATATAAAATTGACACAGGTATAGGATTTTTAAATCATATGCTTGAACAATTATCCAAGCACTCTTTGATTGATTTAAATGTAAAAGCAAAAGGTGATACACATATTGATCTACACCACACCACAGAGGATGTAGGGATTGCCATTGGAGAATGTATTAAAAAGGCTTCTAATAAATTCAAAGGAATTAAAAGATACGCTCACGCAATGATTCCAATGGACGAAACTCTTTCCAGAGTTGCGATAGATGTATCAAATAGACCTTACTTAATTTGGAAAGTAAATTTAAAAGTTGAAAAACTTGGTGAAATGGACACGGAATTATTTAAAGAATGGTTTCAAGCATTTTCTCAGTCAGCTGGTGTTACACTCCACATGGAAAATATCTATGGAGACAATAGTCACCATATAATTGAGTCATGCTTTAAAGGATTAGCTAGAACTTTAAGAAGTGCTTTAGAAATAGATCCAAGAACAAAAAACGTTATACCATCTACTAAAGGCTCATTATAAAACTTTAATGAATATTACAATTGTCGACTATAAATCGGGCAACATTAGCTCTGTTATTAATTCGTTCAACGAAGTTGCTAAAGATAAAGTAAAAATAGAGGTAACTTCAGACATTAATAAAATAAAATTGAGCGATAAAGTTGTTTTACCTGGACAAGGTTCTTTCAAAAGTTGTGTTGATGGACTTAATAATATCAGCGGTTTAATTGATACTCTTAATGAATTTGCAATTAACAATAAAAAACCTCTTCTTGGAATTTGTGTTGGGTTACAAATGTTTGCAGATATTGGCTATGAAGAAACAGAAACAAAAGGTCTTGGTTGGATTTCAGGTAAAGTTTCAAAAATTGATAATCAAAATGGAAAATATAAACTTCCTCATATAGGTTGGAATCAAATTAATATTGTAAAAAAAAGCAAGATTTTTAAGGATATAGAAAATAACTCTCACATGTATTTTGTGCATAGTTATGAGTTTGTTCCAGAAGATAAAAAAGTAATTTCGGCAACTACTGATTATTCATCTAACATAGTTTGTGCAGTAGAAAAAGAAAATATATTTGGAACACAGTTTCATCCGGAGAAGAGTGATAAGATAGGACTTAAAATAATTGATAATTTTATAAATTTGTAAATGAAAATTTTTCCAGCGATAGATATTAAAGACAAAAAGTGTGTAAGACTTGTCAAAGGAGACTTTGATAATAAAACTGAATACACTATGTCACCAGTTGAACAAGCTGGAAAGTATAAAGATCATGGTTTCAAAAATTTACATATTGTTGATTTAGATGGCGCTTTATCAGGAAAAATAGTAAATTTAGATATTATCAAGGATATAGTTTCCAAATTTGATCTCAAAGTTGAGATTGGAGGAGGCATAAGAAACTTTGAAAGTATAAAAAAATATAATGATGTGGGAGTTGATAAAGTTATTTTAGGAAGTGCGGCAATTAAAGATAAAAATTTTTTAAAAGAAGCATGTAAAAAATTCCCAAATAAAATTGCTTTGGGTTTGGATGCTAAAGATGGATTTTTGTCAGTATCAGGATGGAAAGAAAACTCAAATGAATTAACTTTAGATTATTTAAAGGAAGTTAACGATTATGGTGTTAGTAGATTAATTTATACAGATATTAACCGAGACGGCATGAAACAAAGCCCAAATTTTGAAGAAACATTGAAAGTAGCTGAAAAATCAAATTGTCCTGTTGTTATATCAGGTGGAGTTTCATCAATAGATGATATTAAAAAAGCAAAGAATCTAAAAAATATTGAAGGCATAATAGTTGGTAAAGCTATCTATGACGGCGATATTCAATTAGAAGAACTAGTAAAAGAAGATGCTTAAAAATAGAATAATACCTTGCCTAGATGTTAAAAATGGTCGTGTCGTTAAAGGAATTAATTTTGTTGATCTTAAAGATGCTGGAGATCCTGTTGAACAGGCAAAAATTTATAGCAACGGCGGTGCAGATGAGATTTGTTTTTTAGATATAACTGCATCTAATGAAAAAAGGGATACCATCTACAACGTTGTAGAAAAAACATCTAAAAATTGTTTTGTTCCATTAACAGTTGGCGGAGGGGTTAGAAGTATTGAGGATATAAGTAAATTATTAAATTGTGGAGCTGACAAAGTCTCAATTAATACTGCTGCAGTTGAAATCCCAGCGGTAGTCAAAGATAGTTCTAAAAAATTTGGATCACAATGTATTGTTGTTGCAATTGATGCTAAGAAAAATGGTGACAAATGGGAAATTTTCACTCACGGTGGAAGAAATAATACTGGAATTAATGCAATAGAATTTGCAAAAAAAATGGAAGAAAATGGAGCTGGAGAATTGCTGGTTACCTCTATGGATAGAGATGGAACACAAGTCGGATATGACATTGAATTGATGTCTACAATCTCATCAATAGTAAATATTCCAGTCATAGCCTCGGGTGGAGTAGGTAGCCTAGATCACTTAGTTGATGGTATCAAACTTGGATGTGTTAGCGCTGTTTTAGCTGCATCAATATTTCACTATGGAAAGCACTCTATAATAGAAGCTAAAGAATATTTGGACTCAAAAGGAATACCTGTTAGGATTTAATATGCTTACTACATTAGAAAGCCTTTTTAAACTAGCCAGAGAGAGAAAAAACAGTCCAGTTGATGGTTCATATACTAACAAATTGTTAGACGATAAATCTTTAAGTAAAGAGAAGGTAATAGAAGAAATAAATGAGTTAATTGATGCAGTTGAAAAAAATACTAATAAAATTCATGAAGCTGCTGATGTTTTTTATCATTTGATTATGTTTCTAGAAGCAAATGATGTTAAAATTGAAGAAGTAATGAAAGAATTAGAAAAGAGAAAAAAATGATTTACGATGAAAAAAATATATTTGCTAAAATACTTAGAGGAGAAATACCCTGTAAGAAAATTTATGAAGATGAGTTTATATTGTCGTTTTATGATATAAATCCTCAAAAAAAAATACATGCTCTAGTAATACCAAAAGGTAAATATATTGATCTAGATGACTTTAGTCAGAAAGCATCCAAAGAAGAAATTGTTGGACTTATTAAAGGGATAAATATAGTAGCAAAAAAACTAAAAATTTCTGTGGATACTGGTAAGGGTTACAGAGCCTTGGCAAATATTAGTGAAGATGGCGGCCAAGAAGTTCCCCACTTACATTTCCATTTATTTGGAGGAGAAAAAATCGGTAAAATGGTACAATAGTTTTGAAAGTAGAAAGATATTATTTAGAAATAAATTCTTTGCAAAGTTTAAAAGAGGTTGATTCTCCAGATCAAAAGTTACTTTTAGAAAAAGTAAATCCACCAAATATTGAGATTAATAAATTCTTTTACAAAAATATTGGAAAAAATCATAGATGGATTGATAGGTTAGTCTGGGACAATTTAAAATGGACATCCTATTTAAATAACAAAAATGTCCATACTTACGTTTTAAAATTAGACAATGAGCTAGTGGGCTATTTTGAGGTAATTTTTGACCAATCAACTAACAGTTCTGAAATTGCATATTTTGGAATACTTGAGAATTATATAGAAAAAAAATTTGGGGGTTTTATGTTATCTGAAGCTATAAAAAAATGTTTTGAATTATATTCTAAAAGGGTTTGGGTACACACATGTACTTTGGATCATAAAAATGCTCTTAAAAATTATATAAATAGAGGTATGAAAATTTTTAAAGAAGAAAATATTAATTTAAATTTAGACTAATCGTTTTTGGGTAATAAAAATATTTTTTCATCGATAGTTTCATTGATTGAGGTATTAAAAATATATGTTACAGCTAAGTTTTGATAAATATCTTCAATTTGCCAGCCAACAATTTCATAATTAATTTTGCTAAAAAAAACATTAATATTATTATTATTTTCATTAATTTGAAAAAACAGAAACTTATTTTCGATTTCATTAACCTCAGTAGATTTTATTTTTTTTAATAAAAATTCTTTATCTAGCAGATATTCAAATGGTGTACTTTTAAGTGGATATCTATAGTATTGATCATTGTTTTTTATTACTAAACTTCTTCCATTCGAAATTAAAATTTTTTTTCTTCTTTTTTCATATTCGCAAAAAATTTTCTTTGGATATTCAATTATACATTCTCCCTTTTCATCTTTACCATCAATTGTTTGAATAAAATCAAAACTTATATTTTTTATTTTATTAAGCTTATTAACTATATTTATTTTATTAGATGCATTCCCAATACTTTGAAAAAAAAAAAATATTAAAAAAATAAAAAATATTCTTGTCACTTTAAAATTTCCCTTTTTCCCACATGATTTGCTTTACTTACTAACCCATTTTCTTCCATCATATCAATTATCCTTGCAGCTCTATTATAACCAATCTGAAGTTTTCTTTGTAAAAATGAGGTAGACGCTTTACCTTCATTTTTAACTAATTCAACGGCATTTTGATAAAGTTCGTCTTTTTCATTCATATGAGAACTATCTGACTCATTTTCAGATGTTTCTGAAAATTGTAAAATTTCATCAAAATAATCAGGTTCTGCTTGTGATCTTAAAAAATTATTTACTTTTTCAATCTCATCCTCTGTAACAAATGGTGCGTGAATTCTTGTTACCTTATTAGCTGAAGACATGAACAGCATATCACCTTTTCCTAATAATTGTTCAGCGCCTTGTTCTCCAAGTATAGTTCTGCTATCAATTTTAGATGACACTTGAAAGGATATTCTAGTAGGAAAATTTGCTTTTATAGTTCCAGTAATAACATCAACACTAGGTCTTTGAGTTGCCATTATTATGTGAATTCCAGCAGCTCTTGCCATTTGCGAAAGTTTTTGAATATAGTTTTCAATATCTTTACCAGACACCAACATTAAATCAGACATTTCATCAACTATTACAATTATATAAGGCATGAAAGTTTTGTGTTTAGAATTATATCCATCGATATTTCTAACTCCAACTTTTGTCATTAATTTATATCTATTTTCCATTTCTTTTACGACCCAACCTAATACAGAAGCAGCTTTTTTTGGTTCGGTTATAACTGGACATAATAAGTTTGGAATTCCCTCATATGTAGACAGTTCTAACATTTTTGGATCTATAAGAATAAACTTACATTTATCTGGAGTATGCCTGTAAAGAAGCGATAATATAATTGTATTAATACATACTGATTTTCCTGAACCGGTGGTACCTGCGATTAACAAATGAGGCATTGCACTTAGGTCACCAATAATTGGATTTCCAGAAATACTTTTGCCCAATGCTATTGGAAGTTTTATATCCTTCTTTTTAAATTGAGTGTCTTTGATTACTTCACTCAAATAAACATTTTCTCTTGTGGTATTTGGTAATTCAATACCTATAGTATTACTGCCTGGAATTGTTGAAATTCTTGCAGACTCGGAACTAGTATTTCTTGCAATATCTTCTGATAAATTTATTATTTTTGAAACTTTTATTCCAGCTGCTGGCTCAAACTCATTTAAAGTAACCACAGGTCCATAATTTATTTTTTTAATTTTACCCTCAACACCAAAATCTAATAAAACCTTTTCTAAAAATTCTTCGTTTATATTTTCATTTTTTTTTGCAATTTTTTCATTTTTAGATGGTATTTTTAAAAACTTTAGATCTGGGAGATAAAACTTAATAAAATTTTTATCTATTTTATTTTCAAAAGGTAAACTATCTTGAAACCTATTATTTACATTACTAATTTCTTTTATCTCACTCTCACTTGATACATCATTTTCATCTTTTATATTTTTTTCTTTATTAAAAAGAGATAAATTTGTAGTCTTTTTAAAAAGGTTTAATATTTTCAAAATACTAAAATTGATACTTCTCAGAAATACAATTAATGTAAAAATAGATAATATATAATAAGTAATATTTTGATTTATATTTAATTTAGTAATTAAGTAACTATTTTTTATATATGATCCAACAAATCCACTATTTCCATTAATAGTTAAATAAAAAGATTCGTTGTAAAATAAAGAGAAAAATAATGATCCAGAAAATATATAAAGTACAATAAAGAAGATATTATCAATAAGTATTATATGTCTTTTACTTAGCATTATATTTATACCTGAAAAAAAAAGAGTAAAAGGGATTAAATATGAAATCAAACCTATAGATTGGAATAAAAAATCTGAAAGAACGCTTCCTCTAAAACCTAGAAGATTTTTAATTTCGATATTTTCATTTATAATAAAATTAGGATCTTCAGGAGAGTATGATAGTAAAGCGATAAAAATTAATAATCCTGAAAAAGAAACTAATAATCCTAAGACCTCAGCTAATCTTTTTTTTAAAAAATCTTTTACTTTTGTTAAGAAATTTGCAAATTTCATATAAATGAATCAAATATGTTGATTTGTACCATTTAATTATTATTGGTAAAATTAAAAAATTTTATGAAAGTTTGTCTAATAGGAAATAATCTCACTAGCTTAATTTTAGCTTATATTCTATCTAAAAAAAATTTTAACATTGAAATTTATAGTTTAAAATCATCCAAACATGTATTCAATACAAGAACATTAGGCATAACTGCAAGTAATTTAAAATATTTAGAAAAATATCTCGACAATCTGTCCAGAAATACCAACTGTATTGATGAAATAAAAGTATTAATTCAAAATGGTAAAATAAACGAAGAAATTTTGTTCAATCAAAATTCGAAAAATCTTTTTAATATGATTAAATATGATCAATTTGTTAAAATCATTAAAAAGAAAATATCTAGAAGAAAAAATATATTACTTAAAATATTAAAGAAAGATTTAGATTTTACTAAATTAATAAATCAAGAAAAATTTCAGTTAATTGTTAATTGTGAAACTAATAATATTTTAACAAAGAAATATCTCAGCACTGGTATATCTAAAAATTATTATAACAAAGCTTTCACAGCAATAATTTCCCATAATAGAATAAAAAATAATCGCGCAACTCAAATATTTACGAAATATGGTCCACTTGCTTATCTACCATTATCAAATAAATCTACTTCGATAGTATTTTCATTAGAAGAGAAAATAAAAAGCAACCTAAGACATGAGGAAATTAAAAATATCATAAATAAATTCAATCCTTATTATAAAAAAATCTCTTATTCAAAAATAGAAAATTTTAAATTAACTTTAAGGCTACCAAAGTTTTACTATTTTAAAAAAATTCTTTTTTTTGGAGATAATTTACACTCTATACATCCACTAGCGGGACAGGGTTTTAATATGACAATTAGAGATATAAGAAAACTTGATGAAATTATAGATTTTAAAATTAATCTAGGGTTAAATATAAACGAGAGTATTTATAAAGAATTTCAACGAGAGACAAAAAGTCAAAATGCTGTTTTCTCTTTGGGAATTGATTTTATTTATGAGTTTTTTAGATTAAATAGAAATTTCATTCCTAAAAATATTTCAGAACAATTCTTTTCATATGTGAACAAAAAGGAAAAATTAAAAAAATTTGGGATTAAACTTGCTAATCAGGGAGTTTTATAACTATTGAATAGTTTTTTTATTTGAAAAATCAGTATTATATGTTTTAAGTATTTCCTCAAATTTTACTGTTCTTTCATTTAAGTCTTTTGTCTCCAAGAGCATTTGCTTTTCTAAAATTGAAAATGGCGAAGCCATAGAAAGTGCGGATAAAGTTCTATATACACTCTGTCCCTCAAGATCTTTCCAATCTATATCATATCCTCTTTTTCTAAATAAATTTTTGAGCTCTTGCAATATATCTTTTATTTTAGAGAAATTGAAATTTTCACTTTCTAATTTTTCATCGTTATTATAAAAATTATAATCAACATTCAATTCTCTATAAAGTTTTTTATTTTCTATCTCGTTAACTTTTTTGAATCGGTTAAGTCCCTTTATTATTATAATATATCTACCATCCTCTGTTTCATTAAAACTTACAATTCTACAAACACAGCCAACTTCGAATAGATCTGGTTTTTTTAAGTCACCAGATCTTTTTGGCTGTATCATCCCTATAATTCTATCTGAAGCCATTGAGTCATCTATCATCTGTAAATATCTTGGTTCAAATATATTTAGTGGTACTGTAGTTTCAGGAAACACTATGAAATTAGAAAGTGGGAATACTGGTATTTTCTTAGGTAGATTATTTGATTTATCCATATATAAAAATATATCATAAGTATTATAAATAAAAATGAATAAAGATCTAATTGAGATTGATAAATTATATAAATCAAACAATTTTGATGAAGTAATTTCAAAAACAAGAAAACTCATAAAAAAAGGAGAAACTTATAGTCCTTATTATAATTTATTGGGAATATCACTCGATAATATAGGTTTAACTGAGGATTCAGAAAGAAGCTTCAGGGAGGCAATTAAAATAAATTCTAAAGAAATAAGCCATTACTCCAACCTTGCCAGAATTTTAATAAAACTATCCAAATTAAATGAGGCTGAAGAAATTCTAAAACTTGGCAAAGAAATCAAAAATGACGATATATATATTTTATTTGAATATGGAAAACTAAAAAGAAATAAAAAAGATTTTAAGATTTCTAATGAATATTTTAGTAAAGTTTATAACCAAAATCCAAAATTTCCGGATGTACTACTTCATATAGGGAAAAACTATGTAGATTTAGCTTTAGAAAAAAATGATAAAAATTATCGTGAATTAGCCAAAGCAAAATTTCTTGAAAGTAGTAAACTTTTTCCAGAAAATGTTGACGCTGATTATCTTTTAAGTGAACTTTATGACTATTCAAAAGATATCCAACATCAAAAAATAATGTTAAGAAAAATTGATTCTTTAAATTTTACAAGTAACAAACAAAAATCAGTAATTTATTTTGCATTAGCTAAATCCTTTGAAGATCAAAAAAAATTTAGTCAAGCTGCAGAATTTCTTAAAATAGCAAATAGTGAAGTTAACAAGACTATTAAACATGATGTTTCACTAAACTTTAAAAGAAAATATAATAATTTAAAATATCTTTTTGAAAATTTAATAAATTTAAAATATTTAAATGAAAATGGTTTATACGACAAAAAATTAATATTTATAGTCGGAATGCCAAGATCTGGTACTACTCTTGTGCATCAGCTATTAGCTGCCGCTGAAGGTGTTGAAGGATTGGGTGAAAGTACTATTATTCCAAGTTTTTTTGAAAATGTAATTTTTAACAAAGATTTTTTCTCAAAAATTAATTCAAATAATAAAATTAATAAAAACTATATTATTGAAATTTCCGAGAAACTTGGAAATAACTTTGACAAAGCATCTATAACTGGAAAAAAAATTTTCATAGATAAAAATCCATCAAATTTCTTTTGGATTGGATTTTTAAAATTATTATTTCCAAACTGTAAAATAGTACATACAAAAAGGTCTTTAAAGGATACATGTCTTTCCGTGTATAAAAATCTTTTCGGTGTAACTGAAATGGATTGGTCATACAGTCAAAAAAATATAATTGAGTATGTAAATATTTATCTAAAAACAATAGATTTTTGGAAATCAAAATATAATGATCAGATCTACGATTTAGAATACGAAAATCTTATAATAGATAAAGTAGAGGAGACAAAAAAACTATTTTCATTTTGTGATTTAAAATGGTCAGATGAAATTTTTAATTTTTATAAAACTGGAAAAACAATAAGAACCGCAAGTGTTAACCAAGTGAAAAAACCTATTTATAAAAGTTCAGTAAATTTTAGCGATAATTACTTAAAGCATTTAGAATTTTTAAGAGAGTTGGATGTTGTAGTTTCAAATTCTTAAAAATGTTTTTGTTGATTGAAATTCAAAAAACAGCTAATTATTAGTAAATTTAATAAGCGGGCATAGCTCAGTGGTAGAGCGTCTCGTTGCCAACGAGAAGGTCGTGGGTTCAAGTCCCATTGCCCGCTCCATAAAAAGGTTTTTATATGTCTGATTTAGCAAATAAAAAATGTGTACCTTGTGAAGGTAATATACCCCCATTCAATATTGATGAAATTCACAAATATTTAAAACAGGTTGATGGATGGGAGGTAATTGAGGATAAGATAGATGGTTTTCATTTAATTAAAAACTTTAAATTTGATGATTTTTTGCAGAGCCAAGAATTTGTAAATAAAGTTGGAATAATTGCAGAGGCTGAAAGTCATCACCCTGACTTGTGGTATGGATGGGGTTACGCAAGAATAAAGATTTTCACTCATGCTATAAAAGGATTGGCAGAAAGTGATTTTATACTTGCAGCTAAAATCGACAAAATAAATTAATTTAATGATTGAAGTGCCTAGTTTTTGAAAATACGAGTATAATCTTCATATCATTGGCATATTTAATTATTTCTTCATCTTTTATTGAACCGAAAGGTTGAACAACCGCAGTGACACCAGCCTGAACTAATTTTTCAATTCCGTCTATAAAAGGAAAAAATGCATCGGATGCTGCAACTAATGGATAATTATTATCAAACTGATTAAATTTTTTCATTTTATTTATAGCAATTTTACAACTATCAACTCTACTTGGTTGACCTGACCCAATACCTATTGTTTTATTATTTTGTGCGATAACTATTGCATTAGATTTTAATGATCTACAAACATTAAAAGAAAATATAAGTTGATCAAAAATTTTTTTTGATGGTTTTATTTTTGAAACGACTTTAAAATTTTTTCTTTCAAATTTCAAATTATCATTTGATTGCATTAAAAAGGAATTTATTCCAGAAATAATCTTATTATTTTTTCCTAGCTTAATTTCAGAGCTATCAATTAAACGAAGATTCTTTTTATTCTTAAATAATCTGAGAGATTTTTTATCAAATCCATTAGCAACAATTACCTCATAATAATTTTTATATAATTCTTTTGCAACTTTAAGACTCATCTTATAATTACACGATACAATTCCACCGTATGCACTTACTGGGTCACATTTCAGAGCAGATATATAACTTTTCAATTTGTTCTTTTCAATAGATACTCCGGATGGGTTTGTATGTTTAACGATTACAACACCTTTATTCTTGGGTAATGTTTTTGAAAGGTTTAAAGATGCAAAAATATCATTATAATTGTTATAACTCAAATCTTTACCCTGTAATTTTTTTAATTTAAAATCTGGATGATTGCTATAAACGGCGCCTATTTGATGTGGATTTTCTCCATATCTAAGTTTTTGAATTAACTTAGTGTTAATGATTAATTTTTCAGGAAATTTATTTTTAGTAATTGAATTAAAGTAATTATAAATTGTAGCATCATAGCTTGCAGTTTCTGCAAAGGCTTCAAGAGATAGCTTTTCCCTAAATTTTAGTGATGTACTTCCCTTGTAGAAATTTAATTCATTAATCAGTTTTTTATATTGCCCAATATTTGTAATTACTACTACATCATTATAATTTTTTGCTGCAGACCTTACTAAAGTAGGTCCACCAATATCAATATTTTCAATAATTTTTTTGTGATTAGAAGTAATTTCAGTAGTTTTTTTGAAAGGATAAAAGTTAGTAATTATCATATCTAAGCTTTCAAAATTAAGTTTTTTTAGCAGTTTTTTATGAGATAAATTATTTCGTTTGTATAATATTCCAGAATGAATTTTAGGATGTAATGTTTTAACCCTGCCATCCAATATCTCAGGAAAGTTTGTAAAATCTGAAACCTCTATGCATTTATATCCCAAAGATTTAATTTTTTTATAAGTTCCACCTGAACTAATTAAATTTATATTATATTTTTTAAGTTCTTTTAAAATACTTTTTAATTCCCCTTTATCTGATACTGAAATTAGTGCTGACTTAATTTTCATACTTTAGATATTTCCCATATTATGTTTTGATCTTCTGGCTCAGTTATTCCAGTCACAAG
>CACMDE010000007.1 GCA_902612345.1 uncultured Pelagibacteraceae bacterium
TGTGTAAAAGCTCTTGTGACTTTAAAGGTTTTGTTTGGATCAAGCTTTATTAAAATTCTTGAAATATTTTTTTTAGATTTATCTGAATTAGAGTTAAATTTATTTGTTTTTGAGAGTTTTCGGATTTTTTCAACTAGATTAAAAAATGTTTCTCCCTCTTGATCTTTTATTACTTTTCCAAGTACAAAACCTAAATATCTAACATCTTCTCGGAGTGATTTTGTAGGAATTCTGTCGTAATAGAGGTCTCTTTTTATCATTAGATTGTAATGATAATATTTTTATTCTTTATAAGCAACAACGCTATGTTTTTGTTCACCTAACTTATCTATACCTAAAGTAACTTCCTCTCCACCTTTTAAAAACCTTGGAGGTTTCATGTTTTCCCCAACACCTGGGGGAGTGCCAGTACAACAGATATCTCCAGGATGCAAACTCATGCATGAACTCATGTAAGATACTAACTCTTTAACTCCAAAAATCATTTTCTCAGTATTTCCAGTTTGCATTCTTTCACCATTCACATCTAAATACATATTTAATTTATCATAGTCAGTAAGCTCATCTTTTGTAATAATATAAGGACCTATTGGACCAAATGTATCAAAACCCTTACCTTTATCCCAGGTCAATCCTTTATTTTTTTGAAAATTTCTTTCACTTACATCATTTACTAAAAAAAAACCCAAGACGTGGTCCAAAGCATTTTCCACGCTTACATTTATTGCCTTTTTCCCGATGACAAAACCTAATTCAACTTCCCAGTCTGTATGTTCTGAACCTTTAGGAACTATTATTGGATCATTAGGTCCAACAATACAACTTGTAAACTTCGAAAAAATAATAGGTTCCTTTGGTATTGGAAGATTCTGTTCCTCAGCATGATCTTTAAAATTTAACCCTATGCCAATAAACTTTGACGGATTTGAAACACAAGGCCCTATTCTTAAATTTGAATCTAAAATTAGTAAATCATTTATATTTATTTTTTTTATTTTTTCTAAAGTTTCAAAATTTAAATTATCAGGATTTAAATCACCTATTACAGAGGACAAATCTCTAAAATTATTTTGATTATCAATTAATGCTGGTTTTTCAGATCCAATATTACCTATTCTTAATAATTTCATAAATTAATTATATAAATTAATAATTAATATTTCTACCTAATCTTGCCGCACCTCTCACACCACTTGCATCACCAAACTTTGGTTTTAAAAAGATACCTTCAAATTCATTACCGGCAACAAATTTTCTAACTTTTGATTGAATTTCATTAAAAAAGTCAATTTCATTTGACAAACCACCTCCAAAAATAAAGACATCAGGATCTAGAATATTTACTACTGATGCAATAGCCATTGATAAATTATCTTTAAATTCTTCAATTATTTTTTCAGCATCAAGGTCGTGTTTTCTATAAAGTTCGAAAATTTCATGGGCTTTTAAATCTTTTTTAAAGTCCTTCTTAAATTTTTTAGATAAACTTAAGCCAGATATTGAACTTTCAATTTCGCCTTCTCTCAAATTATTTTTTTTGACTTTTGTTTCCTTGCCAATTAATGGAAGTTGATTGTGTCCCCACTCACCCGTAATTCCATGAGGACCTGAGACGATTTTTTTATCTATTACTAAACCACCTCCAACACCAGATCCTAAAATTATTCCAAATACAATTTTATAATGTTTTCCTGAACCGTCTATAGCTTCTGACAAAGTAAAACAATTTGCATCGTTTTCACAAAAAATTTCTCTACCAATAGCTTCGCGTAAGTCTTTTTGGAAAGGTTTATTGTTTATCCAATCGCAATTTGGTGAATTTTTAATTAATCCAGTGTGAATAGAATGTATACCTGGATGACATAAACCAATTGGCAATTCTTTTCCACTTTTTGACTCAATATTTTTAACAATTTCACAAATACTTTTAATTATAGATTTGTAATCTTTTGGGCAATTAATTCTTGATCTGCCCGTCTCTTCTCCATTATCATGTAACAAAATATACTCTATTTTTGTTGCACCTACATCGATTCCAATTTGCATATCAATATGAACTAGATTGTTGCCAAATATTTATATTTCCATCTTTTGCCTTTTTATTTATATTCTTTATCTCATCTTTTGAGAAATATAAATTATCCAGACTTTCTAAATTTTCCTTTAATTGACTTAAACTTTTTACCCCAACTAATGAAGATGTGACGGTTTTATTATACAATGTCCATGCTATTGCCATTTGAGATAAAGTTTGACCTCTTTTAAGTGCTAAATTATTCAAATCAGATATAATCTTAATATTCCTTTTTGTTATTAAAGATTTATCTAAATAAGATGTTTTATCATTTGCCCTTGAATTAACAGGTATATTTTTTAAATATTTATCAGAAAGCATCCCTTGAGCTAATGGTGAAAAAATTATACATCCTATCTTCAGTCTTTTTATTGTTTTGATTAAGTCTTTTTCTATCCATCGATTTATAAGTGAGTAAGAGGGTTGATGAATAAATAAATTTATTTTTTTTGACTTTAAAATTCTATAAATTTGTAAAGTTTTCTTTGAAGAATAAGAAGATATTCCTATATATAAGGCTTTACCAGATTTATAAATTGACTCAAGTGCATCAACAGTTTCCTCTAGAGGTGTATCAGGGTCAAACCTGTGAGAATAAAAAATATCTAAATAATCAAGCTTCATTCTTTTTAAACTCTGGTCACAGCTTGCTATTATATGTTTTTTAGATCCCCACTCTCCATATGGACCATCCCACATGTCATAACCAGCCTTAGACGAAATAATTAATTCATCTCTATATTTTTTTAACTCTTTAGTTATAATTTTTCCAAAATTTGTTTCTGTACTTCCGTAAGGTGGTCCGTAATTATTTGCTAAATCAAAATGAGTGATACCTTTATCAAAAGCATAAAATAATATTTTTTTTATCTTTGATAATCTAATGTTCTTTCCAAAATTGTGCCATAAACCTAAACTGATCAAAGGTAAGGAAATTCCACTGTTACCACATTTCCTATAAGTCATTTGATTATATCTTTTAGGTGTAGCGTAATACATTTCAGTATTTTTCTATTTCCTTTATTTTTGGCATTGAGTTAGCCGCACCAATCTTTGTAGTAGAAATTGCAGCAACTTTGTTAGCAAATTCTAATGCATCTTTAAATTTGTAATCGTTTGCTAGTGCAAATGCAAATGCTCCATTAAAAGCATCTCCAGCTCCAGTTGTATCTACTACCTTATTCTTAAGTTTAAACGTATCAACAAAATACTTTTCTTGTTTGTTTGCAAAATATAAGCCTTTTTCTCCAAGTGTGATTATAATATTTTTAATACCTTTATCCAAAAAATCTTTAGCTGCACTTTGTATATCACTTTTACTTTTTAAATCTTTTTTTAAATAATATCCTGCTTCTAATTCATTTGGTGTAAAAAAATCAATATTAGAAAATAATTTTTGATCTATATCTATTGCAGGTGCTGGATTTAAAATTGTGATACAACCATTATCTTTTGCTTTTTTTAAAGCATATAATGTAGTCTTTGTAGGAGTTTCTAATTGAGTTAAAAAGATATTTGATTTAACAAATATATCTTTCAAATTATCGATATCTTCGTTTTTAATTGAACCTGCAGCTCCAGGAACAATAGTAATTGCATTTTCACCTGAGGTTTCATTTACAAATATTCCAGCAACACCTGTGTTTAAAGTTTTATCTTGAATAATATATTTAGTTTTAACTCCACTATCTTTAAATGTGGCTAAAGCCATATCAGAGTAGTTATCTTTTCCAATTTTAGAAACAAATTGTACATCTGCTCCAAGTCTTGCAGCAGAAATAGCTTGATTTGATCCTTTGCCTCCAGGTCCAGTTATATGATTATTTCCTATTACAGTTTGGCCAGTTAGTGGTATTTGTTTGCTAAAAAAAGACAAATCAGCCACAAAAACTCCAAACACAATTATAGTTTTCATTGATTAATTATTTCCAAACTTTTCCATTTGGTAAAATAACTCCTTTAGTCAATATAAAACAACCAAATGG
Organism: uncultured Pelagibacteraceae bacterium; assembly: GCA_902612345.1. GTDB lineage: Bacteria > Pseudomonadota > Alphaproteobacteria > Pelagibacterales > Pelagibacteraceae > Pelagibacter. Next base: position 4,060 of record CACMDE010000007.1, read on the forward strand.
TCTAGCATCGCTTGTTGAAACAATACAGTAGGCTTTTTTTGCAATACTGTAGAATTCTTCTCTTTCAATTGATCCTACTTTCCAGTTTTTGCCTGAAACCTTTTTAACAATTTTTATAAATTCCTTATGTGTTTGTGTTAACTTTTTAGGTTTATTATCAACTTCCATTCTATAAACAGAAAAATTTCCATTCTTTACAGAAAAACTATCTAAAGGAAAAACTGAAAGTATAGCCTCTGCAGCTTTTGGTATATTTACGCCATCTAGACGTATGGTATTTTTATTATATTTATTAGATGGAAAATTAGCGTCAGCCAGAATTAATTGTTCTCCATGACCCATCGATCTTAGATGAAATAATAGGTCAGGACTTAAAGTAGGATTTATATTAATTAACATTTCAAACTTATATTAAATAAAAAAAGGGTGAAATGTAAAATTCCACCCTTAATTTTAATTACTAACCTTTATTTAAAGTCGTTAGCATTCTTTTTGGTAACTAACTGAGTTCCAGTATCAATGTTTAGATCAATACTTCCCCCATTAGCCAGTTCTAAAGCATATTTAACTCCATATGCTCCCATATTATATGAGAATTGAGCAATAGTTGCTGTCATCTCTCCTGCTAAAATACTCTTAGCGGCATCAGGAGTTGCATCAAATCCAACAACAATTACATCATTCATATCTGCATCTTTAAGTGCTTGCATTGCACCTAAACCCATATTGTCATTTGAAGCAAAGATTGCTTTGATATTTGGATTTTTTAAAATTATTGACTCAGTTACAGATCTTCCTTTTGCTGTATCCCATTCAGCTGTTTGAGTAGCAACAATTTTTAAGCCACAATTTTTAAACCCTTTAATTGCTCCATCTCTTCTTAGCAATGCAGTAGATTGAGACTCAATTCCAGTAAGTATCGCAACATCAGATCCTTTTGGAGTTTTATCACATATAAATTTAGCAGCTAACTCTGCACCATTCATATTATTAGTTCCAATGAATGTTACTCCTTCGTTAATACCTTTTGTATCAACAAATACAACTGGCACTCCACTTTTGATTGCATCATCTACAATTGGAGCAAATGCATTAGGATCACCTGGCGCTAGTGCAATTGCATCAACACCTTTTGCAAGTTGGTCTTCAACTTGGTTTATCTGCGCTTGAACATCGCCTTCTTGAGGTGGTGCTACTAAAACAAGATCTACTCCTAATTTTGCTGCTTCCTCTTTAGCTCCTTTTTCTACAGATGCCCAAAACGGGTTTCCAGATCCAGGACCTTTGATGCTAAATAAAATTCTTTTATCTGCATTTGAAGAAGTGGCTACACTTAATAGAAGAAAGACAGATGCAGTTAACACACCTATTAATTTTCTTAACTTATTCATATTTATCTCCCCTTTAACAATTAATTATTAAAAAATTAATTTAATAAAATTTTTCATTAAAATTCAACATTTTATAAAAATTGATAAACTATATACAACTATCAAGTGTATTTATTTCCTTGTTCCTAGATCTCTTCTCAAAACATCGACATAAACAGCTAGTACTATAATTGAACCTATTAACACTTGTTGCCAAAAAGAACTAACATCCATTAAATTTAGTCCATTCCTAAGAATGCCCATTATCATAACACCAGCAAATACACCAAGAACTGTCCCTCTTCCTCCAAAAAAACTGGCTCCCCCAATTATACATGCTGCTATAGCGTCTAACTCAGATTGCAAACCAGCATTAGGATATCCTGAGTCTGCTCTTCCTGCTAAGATTAGTGCACCTATTCCAGATAAAAATCCACACAATGAATATACTATCACCAAAATTTTGTTTACATTCACTCCTGATGCTCTTGCTGCATTAGGATTTCCACCTATCGCATAAATCCATTTACCAGTGCGGGTATGATTCATAAATATCCAAAAAATAATATAAACAATTGCTATCAAGACTAAACTCACTGGAAGGTATTGTGATTTTTCGAGACCCAACCATGTTAAATCAATACGTCCATGACCAAGATATCTTACTTCATCGGTAAAACCACTTATTGGAGTCCCACCAGAAATAAGATTACCTGCACCTCTAAATATATAAAGTGTTCCAAGAGTCATAATAAAAGGGTGAGGCATCCGTAATAATGTGATACCCATTCCATTAATCAATCCACAAAGAAAACCAGCAACAAGAGGAGTTAATACAACAATAAACCAAGGAGCTCCAGCCTTTGCAACAATTGCTAAAATCATAAGTGATAACATCATTATAGATCCAACTGATAGATCAATACCTGCAGTTACAATTACCATGAATACACCTAGAGCAAGCATAGATTGCCATGATATTTGTTTAAAAATATTTGTAACATTTCTCCATGACAAGAATACATCCGGCTGTAGAAAGTGCATAACTACTATCATTATTAATAGTAATAATAAAATTCCATATCTATCGAAATAAGGGATTAATTTAAGATATAATGAATTCTTTTCTTGGTCTTTATTTTCCATAATTATTTTTTTCCCATTATCCATCCAATTACTTCGTCTCTAGACGTATTTGATAATTCGGATTCTGCAAAATTTGTTCCTTGAAATAATGCCATAACGCGGTCACATACTGCAAAAATATCATCCATCCTGTGACTAATTACTATTACTCCAACACCAGTTTTTTTTAAGCTGTTGATTAAATCTAAAACTTTTCCAACTTCTTTTATTGCTAAGGCTGCTGTAGGTTCGTCCATTATGACTACTTTAGCATTAAATGCTGTTGATCTTGCAATTGCTACAGCTTGTCTTTGACCTCCTGAAAGTTCTTCAACTTTTTGGTCTGCACTTTTAACATTGATTTTTAATTTTCCAAGATGCGCATCTGTAAGTTCTTTTATTTTTTTAAAATCTAAAAGTTTAAATAATCCAAGATTTCTTGTTGGCTCTCTTCCTAAAAAAATATTTTCTCCTATTGGAAGATTTCCTGCTAGTGCTAAATCCTGATAAACCATTTCTAAGCCAAGATTTTGTGAGTCTTTTGGGCTTTCAAGTACTTCCTTTTTACCTTCAAAAAATAAAGAACCGTTACTTGGTTTATAAAGTCCTGACAAAACCTTCATTAATGTAGTTTTTCCAGCTCCATTATCTCCTACTACACCAAGACATTCTCCAGAATGAATTTTTAAATTTACATTTTCTAATGCAGTTATTGTTCCAAAATATTTGGTTATTTCTTTTGCCTCTAAAAGAAGTTGATTTGATATTGGCATAAATTATGAAAATATAAAAAATTTAATTAATTGCAACAGGTTTTGATGCTAAAAGTCTTACTGTTTTTGATTTAGCCTGTTTGCAGAATTTTGGTGGTAATTTTTTAGATATGAGGTTCATGTCTTTTAAAACTATTTCTCCCATATTATAAAACGCTGTTTTTAAAGCTCCAGCTCTGTGAGCTGAAAATAATATATTTTTTTGTTTTCTAATAGGGTCTTTTTTGTGAACCGGTTCATTAGGAAATACATCTGTTGCAACATAAATATCACCTTTTTTTAATCTTTTAACTAAATCTTTAAAATTAACGATTGCCGCTCTACTCATCAAAACCAAAATTGAATTTTGTCTCATTTTGTTTATTAGTTTTTTATCAATTAAATTTTTGTTTTCTGTTGTTATTGCTGCAAGAACATAAATTATTTCACATTCTTTGAACATTTCTTTTAAACCAACTGATTTAAAACCTAATCGACTTATTTGTTTTTTTGGAATCCAAGGATCATATACATTTATTTTTTTAGAAAAAGGAAGTAGCAAGGGGTATAAAGCTTTTGCTAAGTCACCAAAACCTAATAACCCTATTTTCTTATTAGTTAATAGCGATGCTTTCATATTGCTTTTAAGACCATAAATTTCTTTACCATTTATAAAATCAAAATGAGAATTATGAATATTCCTTAACAAAGATAATGTCATGCCTAAAGCAATTTCAGCAACTGGTATTGAAAAAACAGGTGATGTAGCAATTACGTGAATATTTTTTTTGAAACAATACTCATAATCAATGTTATTCATAAAATTACTTTCAACATTTATAATACACTTTAATTTTTTAGCTTTAGATAAAAGTTTTTTTTTGAGATCTGGCTGGCCAATAATAAAAGTTGCCTTATGAATATTTTTTTCATAAAATTTAAGTTTATTTCTTTTTGGAGCTACAATTAAATTATATTTTTTTTTTAATTCTTTTAGTTTTTTTTTTGTAAAAATTAAATCTAACTTTCTTGGAAATGGATCAGAAATTACAATCGGTTTTACCATTTAATTCATCAATTTTTTAATTTCCTGCTCTGTGAATTTTTTTGGTTTATCACATGTTGTTTTAATTTTTTGTGGTTTACCAGTTATTGCAGCTTTCATGGTTGATTCTATTATATCTAAAACATGTAAAGATAGTTCGCCATTACACCGATGTTTTTTACCTTTTTCTATTGCATAAAGCATTTCGGACATTCCCACACTTCTATAATTTGCATTTGTCGGTGACTCGTTTGATCTGCCACTCAATGATGTAATATTAATTTTACCTAATTGCATTTTATCTGTTTTGTGTTCTCCCCATCTTCCACCTTCTGTAACCGATATATAAACAGAACCCCCAAACATATTTGGATCGGGTACAATTATTGAACCTTTTGTACCATATAGTTCCATATGATTTCTTTGATGATTTATAACATCGAATGAAATTGTAATCTGAATTATTGCACCATTGTGAAATTGAACTGTTGCTAAATATGTGGTTGGAACTTCAACTTTAAAAGTTTTCCCTTTTTTAGGTCCTGCACCATAAATTCTTCTCTTAAATGCAGTTAGCGTTCTTCCTTGAACCTGTTTGGCTGGACCAAGTAAATTTACTAATGTTGAAAAAAAATAAGGTCCCATATCAATTACTGGACCTCCTTGCTTTCTATACCATGACTCAGGTGTTGGATGGAAAGATTCTACTCCTGGAAAAGCAAAAATTGCATTCCCTAATTTAATTTCTCCAATTAAATCAGAGTCGATAAGTTCTCGTGCTTTTTGACCTCCTCCTCCTAAAAAAGTATCAGGAGCATTACCTATATAAAGTTTTTTTCTTTTAGCTAAATTAACTAATTCTTTCCCTTTTTGAAATTGTGTTGCTAGTGGTTTTTCTGAATAAACATGTTTTCCAGCGTTTAGAACTTTTTTAGATACTGAGTAGTGAGATTGTGGTATGGTTAAATTCAAAATTACTTCAATTTCTTTGTCTTTGAGCAGTGATCTAACTGATGTAGATTTAATATTATAAAGTTTAGCACATCTATCGGCTGCTTTTTGGTTTATATCCGCACAAGCAACAATTTTAAAATTGTTAAAATACTGATGTCCTCTAAAATATGTTTCTGCTATATGGCCACATCCAATTAAACCTACTTTGAATACTTTATTCATTTACCAAGTTTAAACGCCTTGTCTTTGTTTAGATTTACCCTCTTTATGAAGTTTTAAAGCTTCCTCATTTTCTTTTGTTTTTGGCATTTCAAGTGTAGGGCTTTCCCAGTAAGCTGAGCCTTCAAGCCATTGGTAAGAATGCGTTTTAATTGAAATTACATATGTTGTTTTTGATTTTTTAGCTCTTTTGAAGGCTTCCTCTAATTCGCTAATTGTATTTACTTCCTCTGATTTTGCACCCATGCTCTCTGCATGTTTAGCAAAATTTACATTAACTAAATTTGAAACTTTTGAACTTTCAAACAGACAATTAAATTCTTTTCCACCTTTAAATAATTGAAGTCTGTTTATTACTGCATGACCTCCATTATCACATACTATTACTATCAATTTATTATTTGTAATAACTGATGAATAAATATCAGAGTTATATAAAAGATATGATCCATCTCCTACGAATGCTATTACTTCTTTTTCTGGATTTGCCATTTTTACTCCAAGAGCTCCTGAAATTTCATATCCCATACAACTAAAACCCCACTCGGTTTCATGAGTGTTTAATTCTCTTGGTCTCCAAATTTGAACTACCTCACCAACTAAACCTCCAGCAGCAGTTACAGCTATATCCGATGAATCTGAATTTCTATAAACTGCACCTACAGCGTGAGCATAACTTGGTAATTTCTGATTAGTTGGTCCACTTTCTTTATCAACATATTCATTCCAAGATTTTAATTCATCTCTTGATTTTTTATACCAATCTTCTGGTGCTTTCCAATTTCCTAGTGCTTGGGATAATTCATTTAAAGTTACTTTCGCGTCTCCTATTACTGACTGTGCCATATGTTTATTTGCATCAAATCTTGAAACATTTACTGATACTAAAGAAAAATTTGGATTTTCAAAATTTGCCCACGAACCTGTTGTAAAATCTCCAAGTTTAGTACCTACAGCTATAGCAAGATCAGTTTTTTTAGCAAAATTATTTGCCGCCTTTCCTCCTAATCCACCTATTGGGCCTAAGAAATGAGAATGGTCTCTTTTCATTGTAGAGTAACCCATAACAGTTTGAGTTACAGGTATATTATGTTTTATTGCAAAATTAGATAAATCTTCCATTGCATCAGAATAAAAAACTCCTCCACCAGAAATTATTATTGGATTTTTAGATTTTTTAATTTTTTCTACTGCTTCTTTGATTTGAAAATCATCAGGACGAGGTCTTCTTATATTATGAACTCTTTCCTTAAAAAACTCCTCAGGATATTCAAAAGTCTCACCTTGTATATCTTGGCTTAGTGAAATACATGCTGGTCCGCAATCAGCTGGATCTAACATAACCTGAATTGCCTGAGGTAAGGTTTGTAAAATTTGTTCTGGTCTTGTTAATCTATCAAAATATCTAGTGACAGACTTAAAAGCATCATTTTGAGTAACATTGGGACTATTAAAATGTTCGACTTGTTGGAGAACAGGATCTGGCATTCTATTCGCATATGTGTCTCCTGGTAAAAACAATATTGGTAATCTGTTACTCATTGCAACTGCAGCTGCTGTGACCATGTTTGTTGAACCAGGTCCAACAGAACTTGTTGCTACAAAAATCTGTTTTCTTCTTTTTGCTCTAGCGTATGCAATACCGGTTAATGCCATGTTTTGTTCGTGATGACCTCTATATGTTGGAAGGCTTTCTTTGTTTTCCTCCAATGCTTGGCCTAAACAAGCTACATTTCCATGACCAAAAATTCCAAAAGCACCAGCAAATAATGGTTCTTTTTTACCATCAATTAGAATTTTTTGTGCAATTAGATGTTTTACAATTGCATGCGCACAAGTAAGCTTTATTTTTTTCATATTTGTAGATATATTCCCATAAATTTCACTTAATAAACCATAAAATAAAAATTATGTATAGTAAATTTGGACAATTCATAGACGGTAAGTGGCAACAAGCTGAGAAAAAAGAAACTTATGATGTTATAAATCCTGCTACTGAAGAAGTAATAGGAAAAGCTTCAAAGGCGTCTTCTGTAGATGTTCAGAAAGCATTAAAATCTGCAGAGAGAGGACTGCAAGTTTGGAAAAATACCACTCCATGGAAAAGATCTTACATAATCAGAAAAATTGCAGATTTGATGAGGCAAAAGCAAGATGTTTTATCTAAATGGTTAACTCTTGAGGTGGGAAAACCATTGGCAGAAGGAATTGGTGAAACAGGAGGGGCTGCGGATATATTTGAATGGAATGCAGAAGAAACAAAAAGAATTTATGGTCAAACAGTTGAAAGTAGATTTCCTGATACTAGAGTGCATGTATACTACCAACCTGTAGGAGTGGTTGCTGCATTAGTACCATGGAATTTTCCATTAGTCTTAGCTGCAAGGAAAATTTCTACAGCTCTAGCTGCTGGTTGCTCAGTTATTTGCAAACCTGATGTAATTACACCTGGTACTGTTATGGAATTAGTAGATATATGTAAAGAAGCGGGAGTTCCAGCTGGTGTTGTAAATCTTTTATCTGGAGATCCTGCTGAAATATCAAATGAATTATTAGAGTCTGATATCGTAAAAAAGGTTTCAATCACTGGATCAACTAGAGTTGGAAAATTAATATTAAAAAAAGCAGCAGATAAAGTTCAAAGAGTTACTATGGAACTAAGTGGTCATTCACCATTTATAGTTTTTGATGATGTGGATATTAATAAAGTTGCTGATATGGCTATCACTGCAAAATTTAGAAATAATGGTCAAGTTTGTATTTCACCGAATAGATTTTATATTCAAGAAAAGAAAAAAGATGAATTTATCAAAGCGTTTATTGATAGAGCAAAAAAATTAAAAATCGGAAATGGTCTGGATAAAGATGTGCAATTAGGACCATTGACTACATCTAAAAGATTAGGAGAAATTGAAGAACTTGTTGAAATCACAAAAAAAGAAGGAGGTAAGGTTTTACTAGGTGGCAAAAGACCTTCTGGTTTTAACAAAGGTTATTTTTATGAACCAACAATTTTTGATGATGTTAAAGATGATTTCACAATTATGAAACAAGAACCTTTTGGACCATTGGTGCCAATGCTTTCATTTAAAACTTTTGATGAAATTATTGAAAGAGCAAATGATAACGACCTTGGTCTATGTAGTTATATTTATACAAATTCTATGGAACAAGCTAATAGAGCTTCAGAATTAATGGAAAGTGGAACAGTTGCTGTAAATACAGCTGCAGTTGCTGTTGCCGAAGCTCCTTTTGGAGGCATTAAACAAACAGGTTATGGTCGTGAGGGTGGATCAATGGCAATTAAAGATTATCTTAATGTTAAATATACCCATCTAGGTCTTAAGTCATAAGATGAAACAAAATAAAGTTAAAAAGATGATGCAAGAAGGTAAACCAGTAGTAAATGGTTGGCTTCAAATTCCAAGCTCTTTTTCTGCTGAAGTAATGTCTCATCAAGGATGGGACTCTTTAACTATAGATATGCAACATGGTGTTATAGATTATCCAAATGCACTTCAAATGTTGCAGTCTATATCAACTACAGAAGTAACGCCTCTTGCTAGAGTTAATTGGAACGAGCCCGGACAAATTATGAAAATCTTAGATGCAGGTTGTTATGGCGTAATTTGTCCAATGGTTAGTAATAAAACTGAAGCTGAAAAGTTTGTACAAGCATGCATGTACCCACCAAAAGGATACAGAAGCTTTGGTCCTATCAGAGGATTAATTTATGGTGGTGGAGATTATGGCGATCATGCAAATGAGGAAATTTTAAAAATTGCAATGATTGAAACTAAAGAGGCATTGGAAAAACTTGATGAAATAATGAGCACTGCTGGTATAGATGGAATATATATTGGGCCTGCAGATTTAAGTTTAGCAATAGGTCAGAAACCTGCATTTGATAACCCTGAAGGATCTCCTACATATAAGGAAATTTTGAATATATTAGAGCACGCAAAAAAAAATAAAATTTTTGCAGGTATTCATAATGCTACACCAGAATATGCTAAAAAAATGTTAGATTTAGGATTTAACTTAGTAACTATTGGCTCTGATCAAAGATATATGAGTGCAGGTGCAAAAGAAGCAGTTTCAAAACTTAAGACTGTAAAATCTAAAGAACAGTCAAAAGCATACTAAACAAAAGTGTCAAAAAAAAAAATTTTAATTATTCAAACTATTCATGAAGCTGGTATTAAACTTTTAATGGATAATTCAAATTATGAATACGAAATTATAGAAAATTTAGAAGCCCAGGATATAAAATCAAAAATTTCTAACTGTGATGCTATTTCGATAAGAACTGCAAACTTATCAGGTGAATTAATTAATTGTTCAAAAAATTTAAAAATTATTTCAAGACATGGTGTAGGCTATGACAATATTGATCTTAAAGCTTCTAAAGAAAAAAATATTACCTTAGCAATAACTTCTACTGCCAATGCCGTTGCTGTTGCTGAGCATGTTTTATTTATGCTTTTAAATATTGCAAAAAGAAAAAGTATGTATAATGAAACCGTAAAATCTGGAAAATTTTCAAATCGTAATAAACTTCCCAAAACTATAGAAATTTGGAATAAAAATATTCTTATTGCTGGTTTTGGAAGAATTGGACAATGTTTGATCAAAAGATGTCTAGGATTTGAAATGAATGTGTTTGTTTATGACCCTTTTGTTTCTAAAGAAGTTGTTGAGAGTTTAGGGGGTAAAAAAGTTGAAAACTTGGAAGATTCGATAAAAAATATGGATGCTGTTTCATTGCATGTACCTTTAAATGATAAAACAAAAAATTTAATAAACTACAATTTATTAAAAATAATGAAAAAAAATTGTATAATTATAAATGCAGCAAGAGGAGGAGTAATAAACGAGACCGATTTAGATAGAGCTTTGAATGAAAATTTGATTTTTGGAGCTGGTTTAGATGTTTTCGAAAAAGAACCACCAGATCAAAACAATCCTTTACTTAAAAATGATAAAGTGTTCTTAAGTCCCCATACAGCTGCCTTTACTGAGGAATGCATGGTAAGAATGGGTAAAGAAACTATTCAAAATATTATTGATTTTTTTGAAAAAAAATTAGACAAATCAAAAACTATAAAACTTTAATGAGAATTAATTTTAAAAATTTTGGTCTATTAGAATCATTGGTAATATTATCAGTAGTCTATGTTGTTGGGATGTTGATTTGGACTGCAAGCACCAGACCAGAAGTTGAAGCTAAAGCGAATCTTGTTAAAGAAAATCATAAAAAAGTTGTAGATTTTATAAATAATGAAGTGAATAAATGCGGTAACTCAGATGAAAGTTTAGAAACTGTCTGGGGCGACCCATGTAACGGGGAGTGGATAGCAGATAGGGTTGTAAACTATATAAATAATAATCTTCAAATAGAAAATCCATTTTCTGATGATACAAAAGTTAAAACTGATCCAGACCCAAGAATAAAAGCTGAAGGTAAAGCAGGTCAAACTGTCGAAATGGGTGTTATATTTTTAATGTCCTCGAATTTTCAAGCCGAACCAGGTTCAGAATGGATAGTTGGTACTTGTTTTAAATCTCCATGTGTTGCGGCTGGCAACAACGAGTTAACATCAATTTATAGATAATCACTTAATATCAATCTTAATATCAGATTTATTTAAAGTTTCAGTTAAATAGTTGTAACCTTTAATTGCATACTCAAGAGGGTTGGCTTTCTTAGGATCTTGCTCAGCTTCAACTACTAACCAGCCCGAATAATTATTTTTTTTTAAAATATCAAATAAAGGTTTATAATCTATACACCCGTCGCCAGGAACTGTAAAAGCCCCCTCTAGAAAAGCTTCTCTAAAACTTAGATCTTCTTTAAAAGATTTCTCAAGAACATTTTTTCTTATATCTTTACAATGAACATGCTTTAGTCGAGTTTTATAATCTTCTATAATTTTTACGGATTCACCTTTTGCAAAAAACATATGTCCTGTATCCAATGTTAGTTTTACGCTTTCGTGTGTATTATCTAGAAGCCTTTCAGTATCTTTTTGTGTTTCAATTATTGTACCCATATGATGGTGGTAAGCCAAAGGCATTCCTTGGTCCTCTAAATATTTTCCCATTTCAGAAATTTTAAAACAGTATTTTTTCCATTCATCGCTTGCCATCTGCGGTCTTGTAGATAATCTTCTATTAGGATCACTTTGAATTGAACCCGAAACTTCTGCAAAAACAATACATGGGGCTTGGCAATCTTTAAAAAGTTGCAGTTGCCCCTTAATCAAATTTTTTTCATCTTCAACTGAATTTTTTCTCAAATTTGCGCCATACCATCCTGAACAAAGCTTTAAATTATACTTTTCTAGTTTTGGAATTAATTCAGAAGAATTTTTTGGAAATTTACCACCACTCTCAATACCAATATACCCAGCCTGGCTAGCTTCCTCTAGACATTGCTCTAAACTAGTATCTCCTCCTAACTCAGGCATATCGTCATTACTCCAAGCAATTGGTGCTACTCCTAATTTTACTGGCATTATATTTTTTTATTTAATAAACTATATCTTGATGAATGCAATACGATCAAACAAAATATTTTTCGGAATTGTTGGTGGTGGGCCAAATTCTTGGATTGGACATGTCCATAGAATATCTGCAAGATTTGATAATAGATACACCTTGTGTGCAGGAGTATTTTCAAGAAATAAAAATATTTCTAGGAAATTCGGAGTTAGTCTTGGTTTAGATCCAAGCAGATGTTACTCAAATTACAGTGAAATGGCTTTAAAAGAGACAAAAAGGAAAGATGGCATTAAAGTTGTGGCAATCATGACTCCCCCATCAAGTCATCAAAGGATTGCGGAAAAATTTATTGAAAAAAATATTAATATTATTTCAGATAAACCTTTTGCTGGCGATATTTTGCAGGCCAAAAAATTATACAAAAAAATTAAATCAAATAAAAAAATAAAATATGCTCTTACTCATAATTACTCTGCTTATCCAATGGTAAGAGAAGCAAAAAAGATGGTTGAATTAGGTAAAATTGGTAAAGTTGAATATTTAAATGTAGAATATATACAAGATTGGTCTGAAGGAGAAAAAATTACACCAAAGAATGCAAAAAGAATTCTTAAATGGAAAATGGATAAATCAATTGTAGGATGTTCAGCGGTTCTTAATGAAATAGGATCTCATGCTTACCACTTAGCAATGTATATATCTGGCCAAAAAGCAAAAAAAATTTACGCGGATGTAGAGCAAATATCTAAAAAAATTAAATGTGATAAAAATGCTAGAGTCCTTATGAATTTTGATAATGGAGCAAAAGGCCAACTTTGGACAAATATTTTGGCAAAGGGAGGGGTTTATGGTCTAAGAATTAGAGTTTATGGTAGCAAAGGGAGTTTAGAGTGGGTACAAAATGATCCTAATTATCTTAAATTTAATCCTTCAAAGGGTGCAGTCATTTTAAAAGAAAGAGATTTTTATTTCTCAAAATTTTCTAAAAAATTTTCAAGAGTTAAATATGGTCATCCAGAGGGATACTTAGATGCTTTTGCAAATATATACAAAGAATTCGCAGATTTTTTAAATAATAAATCAAAAAAGAAATTTTTCTTTCCAAATGAAGATGAAGGATTAGAAACAGCTAAATTTATAAACGCTTGTAAAATTTCCTCAAATAAAAAAAAATGGGTAGAAGTAAAATAAATATAGCACTTTTTGGTCTAGGTAGAATTGGATTAATGCATGGGAAAAACCTCATGAGAGATAAAGATTTTAATTTACAATATGTGTTCGATTTAAATAAAAAATTAACTCAAAAAGTATCAAAAATTCTTAAATCAAAACCAATAGATAATCCATTAGAAGCTTTAAAAGATAGTAAATTAGATGCAGTTTTTATTGCGTCTACCACTTCAACACATATTAAGCTTATAGTTGACTCTGTAAAATATAAAAAAGTAATATTTTGTGAAAAGCCTTTGGACTTAAATATTAATAAGATAAATGATTGTAAGAGAAAAATAAAAAAATTAAAACCCAAAATTCAACTAGGTTTTAATAGAAGGTATGATCCTGGTCATAATAGTTTAAAAAAACATTTATTAAGTGGCAAAATAGGAAAGCTAGAAAAAATCATAATAACAAGCAGGGATCCTGCCCCACCTTCATTCAAATATTTGAAAGAGTCTGGAGGTATTTTTAGAGATATGATGATTCATGATTTTGATCTTGTAAGATTCTATCTTGGAAATGATGAACCAAAACATCTTATTGCTGCTGGTAGCAATATATCTAGCTATAAATTTAATAAAATTAAAGATTATGAGTTAGCTTCATGTATGATAAAATCTAAAAAAGGTGTTCAATGCATAATTACCAATTCAAGACATTGTAGCTTTGGTTATGATCAAAGAGTTGAGATTTTTGGCTCTAATGGGATGATAATTTCCGAAAATAAAAGAGAAAAAGAAATATCTTTACATTTAAAAAATTCAACATCGGGTAAAGAACCATTAATGCATTTTTTTATTGAGAGATATAAAGAAGCTTATAAAAACCAATTATATGATTTTGCTAAGTTTGTGAAAAAAAATATAAAACCATTAGCTCAATTTGAAGAAGGTAGAAAAGCTTTAATAATGGCAAATGCCGCAAAAAAATCTTTATCATCTAAAAAATTTGAAAAACTTAATTTCCGATAGAATCAACTATTGCTAGAATGTAACCTGACACCTTTACTTTTTATATTTATTTTGATTAAGTTTCTTTTTTAAAAGTTAACTTTAAATTTAAAGAGGAATAAATAATGAAAACAATAAAAAACTTTATCTTAGCAATAGCTGCATGGGCGATGATGTCAGTGTCAGCTTTAGCTGTAGATGTAATTGTTGTTTCACATGGTCAAGCAAATGACCCTTTCTGGTCAGTTGCAAAAAATGGTGTGGACTCTGCTTGTAAAGATATGGGAATATCTTGTAAGTACACTGCGCCAGGTACTTTTGACATGGTTGAAATGGCAAAATTAATTGATAACGCTGTATCACAAAAACCAAAAGGTATTGTGATTACTCTTCCAGATGCTGCCGCTTTAGGTAAATCTGTGAAAGCTGCTATAGCTGCTGGTATACCAGTTATTTCGATGAACTCAGGTTCTGATGATTATGCTTCATTAGGAATCAGCGCTCATGTTGGACAAACTGAGTTTGAAGCTGGTGTAGGTGGCGGACAAAAAATGAAAGCTGCTGGTGGTAAAAAAGCATTATGCGTTAACCACGAAGTTGGAAACGTTGCACTAGATAGAAGATGTGCAGGTTTCAAAAAAGGCTTTGGTGGAAGTGTTGATATTTTAGGTACTTCTAATGACCCAACAGAAATTCAAAAAGCTGTTGCTGCTAAATTAGGTGGTGGATATGATACTATTCTAACTTTAGGTGCTGGTTTATCTGGCGAAGCAGCACTAAAAGCTTTAGAAGCTGCTGGAAAAGTTGGTAAAGTAAAATTAGGTACATTCGATATGTCACCTAATATGTTAAAAGCTGCTGCTGCAGGAAAAGTAGAGTTTTTAATTGACCAACAACAATACCTACAAGGTTACCTGCCGATTGCAATTTTTGCTCAGTATATGAGATGGGGAACAATGCCAGCTGGTGTAGTAATGACTGGACCTGGATTTGTAACTCCTGGCAATGCTAGCGCTGTAATTAAGTGGGCAGCTCAAGGTTATAGATAAAATATAATGAAATTAGGCCTGACTAAATTTTAGTCAGGCCTTTTTTTTTATTTATTTATAAATTATAAATCATCTATGTCTGTAAAATCTCAAAGTATTCAATCCAAAAAGCAAACTAGGCAAGATGAAAGATTAAAAAAAATTTCTCCATTAAGGGTGTTGTTAAATAGACCTGAACTTGGAGCTTTAGGTGGATCAATTTTAGTTTTTATATTTTTTGGTATTGTTGCAGGTGATACTGGAATGTTTAGCGCCTACGGAACTTTAAACTTTTTAGATGTTTCAGCAAATTTAGGAATAATTGCAATTGCTGCTGCTATGTTAATGATCGGTGGTGAGTTTGATTTGTCAATTGGATCGATGATTGGTTTTGCGGGAATTTGTATAGCAATACCTGCTATCTACTGGGGATGGCCCTTATGGATGAGTATTACTTTTGCTTTCGCTATGGCAGTTTTAATTGGATACTTTAATGGAATAATGGTTGTCAAAACTGGACTGCCCTCATTTATTGTTACACTAGCGATGCTATTTATTTTAAGAGGAGCAACGTTAGCAATTACTCGATTAATAACTGGAAGAACCCAAGTTCCAGGTTTAAGAGTTTTAATTGAAGATGATCCGATTGCATGGATATTTGCTACTGATACATTTCAATGGTTATTTACTTGGTTGGGTAAAATGAAATTAATTGCATTAAGAACTGATGGAACGCCACTTGCAACAGGAATTCCACCTTCTGTTATATGGTTTATTGCTCTAACATTATTTGCAACATGGATATTAATGAAAACAAGATATGGAAACTGGATATTTGCATCAGGCGGCGACAAGGTAGGTGCAACAAATGTAGGTGTTCCTGTTGGAAGAGTGAAAATAAGTTTATTTATTGGTACAGCTGTAGCCTCAACAATTTTTGCATGTATTCAAGTTTTGGATGCTGGTTCTGCAGATACTATGCGAGGAACATTAAAAGAGTTAGAAGCAATTGCTGCTGCTGTTGTAGGTGGTTGTTTGCTAACTGGTGGATATGGATCAGCGATTGGAGCTGCTTTAGGGGCAATTATTTTTGGAACAGTCTCAATGGGAATATTCTACACAGACGTTGATACAGATTGGTTTAAAGTATTTCTTGGAGCAATGATGTTAATTGCGGTTGTATTTAATAATTATATCAGAAGAAAAGTTACGGAGAATAAATAGTGTCTGAATATTTAGTTCAATTCAATAATATTAGTAAATTTTTTGGGAAAGTAATTGCGCTCAAAGATGTAACTATGAGGTTAAGAAAAGGTGAAATAATGTGCCTTCTAGGTGATAATGGTGCAGGAAAATCCACCTTAATTAAAACACTAGCCGGTGTGCATAAACCTGATGAAGGAGAAATTATTTTTGAAGATAAAAAGATTGTTTTTGACTCTCCAAGAGATGCTTTAGATATAGGGATAGGTACAGTTTACCAGGATCTAGCTTTGGTTTCATTAATGAGTGTAACAAGAAATTTTTTCATGGGTAGAGAACCACAAAAAGGAATTCCATTTTTCAAATCTTTTGATGTAGAAAAAGCTAATAAGATTGCAGCAGAAAGAATGGGACAAATTGGGATTGATGTAAGAGATCCATCTCAAGCAGTTGGAACAATGTCTGGAGGTGAAAGACAATGTTTGGCTATATCTAGAGCAATTTATTTTGGTGCTAAAGTTTTAGTTTTAGATGAACCAACTTCTGCTTTGGGAGTTCATCAAGCTTCTATGGTTTTAAAATATATTGTAAAAGCTGCATCAGAGGGATTGGCTGTTATATTGATCACGCATAACGTTCACCATGCATATCCTGTTGGAAATAGTTTTACTGTTTTGAATAGAGGAAGAAGTATGGGTACATTTCAAAAAAAAGATATTTCAAGGGAAAAACTTTTAAGTATGATGGCTGGAGGAGAAGAATTAGATAAACTTGAAGTTGAATTAAAAGAGATGGATAGAGTAGCAAAAACTTAGTTTAACAAAACTTTCACATCAGATTTACTTATAAATCATATCTTACAAAAATTTAGTTTGTTATAATTTATTTATAAAAAAAGGAGAAAATATGAAATTTGTTGTATTAGGCAAATATTCAAATCAAGGTCTTGCTGGTTTCGTAAAGAATCCTTCAGATAATAGAGGTGAAGCTGCAAAAAAAATCACTGAGGCAGCTGGTGGAAAACTTTTGGACATGATGACTCTTAGGGGGGCATATGATTTCATTGCTATTGTTGAAGGATCTGATTTTGAAACTATGGCAGGTATGAAAATGTTAATGCAATCAACAGGTACAATTGAAGATATGAGCATTATGGAAGCTGTTGACTTTAACAAGGCTGCAGAAAAAGCTGCTAAAGCCGCTTCTGCTTATAGACCTGTTGGTAAATAAAGCTTTTAACTTCCAGTCCTAGGACTGGAAGTTATTTATTTTTTTGATTATGATTAGAGATTAAAAAAATAATATGCTTAGAGATAGTTTCGGAAGGACTTTTCCATATATAAGACTTTCAATTACAGACGTCTGTAATTTTAAGTGTGGGTATTGTCTGCCTAATGGATATATGCCAGATAAAAGTGATAATAGAAAATTTCTTCACTTAGAAGAAATAAGGCGTCTTGCAAAAGTTTTATCAAAATTGGGTGTATGTAAAATAAGACTAACCGGTGGTGAACCTACAGTAAGAAAAGATTTTTTTGAAATAATCAAAATTTTAAAAAGTGAAGCTGGTATTAAAAAAGTTGTTATTACAACAAATGGTTATCATTTAGATCAAAAAGCTAAAATGTTAGTAGATAGCGGTTTAAATGGAATTAATATTAGTATTGACAGTCTTGATAGAGATACCTTTAAAACTATTACAGGTCATGATCGACTGCCAGAAATTTTAAAAGGAATTAAAATTTTACAAGATTTAAATTTTGATAATATAAAAATTAATGCAGTCCTTTTAAACGGTATCAATGCATCCGATAAAGATTTTGAGTCTTGGGCAGAATTTATTAAAAACAATAAAGTAGATTTTAGATATATAGAATTAATGCAAACTGGGGATAACTTGGACTATTTTAATAAATATCATATTTCCTCAAAAATTTTTAAAGAATACTTAAATAAAAATAGTTGGATTTATCAAACTTTAGGTAAAGATGCGGGTCCATCATTAAATTATATCAATCCAGAATTTAAAGGGAAATTTGGAATTATAGCTCCATACTCAAAAGATTTTTGTAGATCATGTAATCGTTTAAGAGTTACTTCAAGAGGAGATTTAAGATTATGTTTGTTTGGAAATACAGGAATAAGCATCAGACATTTATTACAAAAAGATGATCAAACTGAAGAATTACAAGACCTAATACTAGGACAAATGAAATTTAAAAAAGAGTCACACTATTTAGAACTTGGTGAAACAGGATTGACAAAAAATTTATCAACTACTGGAGGATAATTGAGTAAATTTAAATTAATAAATCAGGAGGATCTAAAAGATTGGGCAAAAGAAATTTTTCAAAAAAATTCTTTTAATATGATTGATGTATCTTCTAAAAAACAAACTTTTAGAAGAGCTTTGGCGTCTGGAAAAATATATGTGGGAAAAGAAGTTTTTAAATTAATCAAAGATAAAAATATGCCAAAAGGAGATCCTATAACTCTTGCAGAGGTTGCTGCAGTTTTAGGGGTTAAGAAAACAAGTGAACTAATTCCGCTATGTCATCCTCTTCCAATAGATCATACAGCTACTAAGATAATTATGAATGAAGTAGATAATTCTTTAGAAGTTTTTTGTGTAGTATCTGCAGTTGCTAAAACAGGAGTTGAGATGGAGGCAATAATGGGTGTAAACGCAGCATTAATAACTATTTACGATTTAAGCAAAATAGTAAATCCACATCTAAAAATTGATAACGTTAAATTATTAATTAAAGAAGGTGGAAAAAGCGGTGTTTGGAAAAACCCAGATGGATTACCAGGTTTTTTAGAGAATATAATTTAAATTATGAAAATAACAGTAGAGTTGTTTGGTGCAGCTAGAGAATTTAGCAATAAAGATTTTATTGAGTTAAATCTCTTACAACCGAGTTCAATAAAAGATTTAAAAAATGAGCTAGTTAAAATGATTGATGATAAGTTTAATGGAAATCAAAACTTTAAAAAAATTGTTATGTCATCTGCATTTTGTTCGGAGAATGACAATATTGTCTCAGACAATTTTAAAATAGATAAAAAACAAACATTTGGCATAATACCACCTGTTGGAGGCGGTTAATGCTACATGCTAAGGTAATAGACTCAAAAAATCAAAAAATTGAAATCAAAAAAGCAGAAGAATTTTTAAAATCATCTAGATTTGGAGCATTAATATATTTTGTTGGAACAGTTAGAAATGTTAACGACGACAAAAAAGTAACTGGGATAACCTATGACTCTAAAGATAGTCTTGTAATAAAAAGTTTTGAAGAAATATATAATGAAGCTGACGAAAAACTTAAGATAAAAGATAAAGCTGTGTTTATTGAACACATTAAAGGATATGTAAGTTTAGAAGAAAAAAGTATTTTGATTGGTGTTGGGTGTAAACACAGAGATCAAGCTTATGTTTTATCAAGATATATAATTGAGGAAATTAAAAAAAGAACACCTATATGGAAAAAGGAACACTACGAAAATCAAGATAGCGAATGGTTAAAAGGAACAACTATCGAGGCTAATTAATGAAAATATCTAGCACTCAAATTACCCCAGAAAAATTTTACAAAAATAGAAGAAAATTTATTAAACAATTAGGACTAGCCTCATCAGCTTTTTATTTCGCACCTACATTATTTAGTACTGCCAATGCATCTAATAAATTGACTGAATACAGATATATTACCACTTACAATAATTATTATGAGTTTGGTACTGGTAAGAATCATCCAGTTGAAAGATCTCAAAATTTTATAACTGATCCGTGGAGTATTACAATTGATGGAGAAGTAGATAAAAAAATAACACTATCCATGGACGACATAAAAAAAATGTTTCCTGTCGAAGAAAGAATATACCGTCTTCGATGTGTTGAAGGTTGGTCCATGGTCATACCTTGGTTGGGTTTTCCATTAAATAAGCTTTTAAAAAAAGCTAATCCTACCAGTAAAGCTAAATTTGTAAGATTTGAATCTATTCTAGATCCAGAGCAAATGATTGGTCAAAGATATCCAATCCTAGATTGGCCATATAAAGAGGGTTTAAGAATTGATGAAGCAATGCATCCATTAACTATTATGGTGACTGGTCTTTATGGAAAAGAACTTCCAAATCAAAATGGTTCGCCAATTAGATTAATGGTTCCATGGAAGTATGGTTTTAAAAGTGCAAAAGCAATAGTTAGAATTTCTTTTGTAGCAAAAATACCAACATCTTCATGGATGAAAGCGTCACCAAGAGAATATGGCTTTTATTCAAATGTAAATCCAACTGTTGACCATCCAAGATGGTCTCAAGCAACAGAAAGAGTTATTGGTGAGGGTATAATGTCTCCTAGAATACCTACTCTTATGTTTAATGGTTATGAGGAGGAAGTTGCTCATCTTTATAAAGATATGGATTTAAGAAAATATTATTAACCTTGCTTAGATATTCAAAAGTTTTTGTATTTTTATTATGTCTGTGGCCTCTTTATTCAATTATTTATCAAATTTTTTATAATAAGTTAGGTGCAGAGCCAGTCGATAAAATAATAAATCATTTTGGTGAATGGACTTTAATTTTTATATTTTTAACTCTCTCCATTTCACCACTAAAAAAAATAACTAATTCTACAATTTGGATTAAATATAGAAGAATGTTGGGATTATTTGTATTTTTTTATGCATCAATACATTTATTAAGCTACGTGGGTCTTGACTATAGATTTGATTTTCAGCCAATTATTAATGATGTTTTAAAGAAAAAATTTGTATTTATAGGTTTTGCAGCATGGTTACTTTTAATACCTCTTGCTATTACATCATCTAATAAAATGATGAGAATTTTAAAACATAATTGGAAAAAAATTCATAGATTAATTTACATAATAGGCGTTTTCGGTGTTTTACATTTTGTATGGTTATCAAAAACTATATTTTTTAAACCATTAATATTCTTAGTTATTTTAATTATTCTTTTGCTATTTAGAATAAATTTTAAAAAATCAAGTTCTAAAATCTGAGGCTTTGTCAAAATCTTTAAAAACTTTTTCCGTTGATACTTTTATATAATTTGTACTCTTTTGTAATCTTTTAACCATATACTTGGCACCAATATTACCCTCGATTTTTTTAAATTTTTTTAAAATCGAAATGTCAAATCCTATTGGGTTCCCTATTCTATTTTTATATTTTAAAGCATGAACTAAATATTTCTTTCTTATTATAGAATTGTAAATTTTATTGATGTCTGAAGTTTTTACAAATGGCATATCAGATTGAAGAATTATAAAACCTTTATCTTGCTTGTTTATTTTTTTTAAACCTTTTTTAATAGAACTTGATATTCCTTGTTTGTATTTTTTATTATAAACAAATATAAATTTTTTATTATTTTTAATTATTTTTTTGGTTTCTTTAAATTGATGACCAAGCACAATAATTATTTTTTTTATTTTACTTTTTTGAACTGATTTTAATACATGATGGATAAGGGGTTTATTTTTGAATTTTTTTAACAATTTATTTTCATTTTTAAGTCTTTTTGATTGACCGGCAGCCAATAATATTCCTGTGATCATTTTTTATATGTTTCAGAGACTAATTGAGCAATGATTGATAGGGCTATTTCAGGTGCAGATTTTCCTCCTAATTTAATTCCAATCGGTCCATGTATTAAATTAATTTGTTCACTTGTAAACCCTGATTCTTTTAATCTTTGACATCTATTTTCGTGAGTTTTTTTACTTCCAAGCGCGCCTATGTAATAAAACTTTTTATTTAAAGCATGTTGTAATGCTGGATCATCTATTTTTGGATCATGTGTTAAAGCAATTAATGCAGTATTTTCATTAGTCTCAATTTCTTTAAACGCTTCAACAGGCCATTTATTTACTATTTTCAAATCAGGAAATCTTTGTGAAGTTGCAAAGTATCCCCTAGGATCAATTATAGAAATTTCAAAATTCAAACTCTTTGCAAAATCAACTAAATATTGAGCGATGTGAACGGCACCAATAATTATTACTTTTATTGGTCTTATATATGTTTCAACAAAAATATCTGAGTTTTCAATAATTCCATTTTTTTTTGACTTAAAAAAATTTTCTACTTCTTTTTGAAATTTGTCAAAATCTCCAGATAATTTTTGTCCAGGTTCATACACTTGGCTTTCACCATTTTTAAGATTTGTAACTATTGCAAACTCTACTTTTGAGGATTTATTTTTAATGATTTGTTCTAATGTTTTTATATTCATTAGTTTACTTGTTCCAGATAAACTGCAATTTCTCCACCACAGGCGAGTCCAACTTCCCAAGCACTTTCATTAGAAACTTTAAATTCAATTTTTTTACATGCTTTGTTTTCTTTAATTAAATCTATACATTCTCTAACAACTGCAGTTTCTACACATCCGCCAGAAACTGATCCTGAAAAATCTCCATTTTCGTTTACTATCATTCGACTTCCAACTTGTCTTGGTGAAGATCCCCATGTTTGAATTACAGTTGCTAAAACTACTTTTTGATTGGTTTTGATCCAATCTAATGCCTCATCTAAAATTTTCTCATCAAATGAATTTCTCATCTGATAAAATATAATTCTTATCTAACAAGCATCAACGGCTTTTTTAGCCTGAGTTACAACTAAACTAGCTCTATATTCTGCTGAAGCATGAATATCTGAGTTCATATCTGAACTATCTAGTTCCATATTTTGAATAGATGTCGAAGAGAAGCTATTAGAAAGTGCTTTTGATAAATCCTTATCATTATACACACAAGGTTTTGCTCCTGTTACTGCAACATTAACATCTTTTTTATGCTTAGCAACATAAACCCCTACTACAGCATATCTTGATGCAGGATTTGGATGTTTTTGATAGCTAGACTTTTCTGGTATTTGAAATTCTATAGCCTCAATAAGTTCACCTTTTTTTAAAGCAGTTTCAAACATACCTTTGAAAAATTTTGAAGCCTCAATCTTTCTATCACTTGTATGGATAGTTGCATTTAATGCAATACAAGCTGATGGGTAATCAGCTGACGGATCATTGTTTGCAACCGAACCACCAATTGTTCCTCTATTTCTTACTTGAGGATCGCCTATGCCCTCAGCTAAATTAGCAAGAGAAGGTATAGCTTTTTTTACTTCTTTTGAATTCGCAACTTCTACATGTTTTGTAGTTGCTCCAATCGTAACTGATTTTCCACTAACCTTAATACCTGATAGTTTTTTTATATTTTTTATATCAATTAAATCTTTGTAGGAAGCCAACCCTAATTTCATTGAAGGAATTGTTGTCATTCCTCCTGCTAAAAAAGCAGAGTTTGATGATGATAATTTTGAAGCTTCCTTGCTGTCTTTCGCTGAATGATAATTAAAATCTTTCATATTCCTCCTAAGCCGCTTTTGAATTTGATTTTTTTAAGTTTTTACAAGCTTTCCAAACTTTCTCTGCAGTTGCTGGCATAGTTATTTCCTGTCCACCCAATGCATCTATAACCGCATTCATTACCGTCGGTGGTGCTGCGATTGCACCTGCTTCTCCACAACCCTTAACACCTAACGGGTTTGTTGTTGCATGTGTACAAGTATATCCAATATTAAACTCTGGAAAATTATCTGCTCTAGGCATTGTATAATCCATGTATGAGCCTGTCATCAATTGTCCAGTCTCATCATACTCAGCATTTTCATACAGAGCCTGACCAATACCCTGAGCTAAACCTCCATGAACCTGACCCTCAACGATCATTGGATTTATAATTCTTCCAAAATCATCACATGCTGTATATTTTTCAAGTTTAACCTCTCCAGTTTCTGGATCAATTTCAACTTCAGCAATATGAGTTCCTGCCGGAAAAGAAAAGTTTGAAGGATCAAAAAATGCGGTTTCCTTAAGACCTGGCTCTTCTCCTTCCGGTAAAGGAGATTTCATTTCATCTCTCACACCTGGTAGGTAACAAGCAAAAGCAATTTCGCCTATTGTTTTCTTCTTGTTTGATTTAGCTACGATGAATTCTCCATCTTTAAATTCAACATCCTCTGGACTTGCTTCTAACATTTTTGCTGTAACTCTTTTTCCTTTTTCTACAATTTTTTTACAAGCATTAACAATAGCTATACCACCAACTGTAAGTGATCTAGAACCATATGTGCCCATGCCAAATGTTCCTTTATCAGTATCTCCATGAACAATATCAATATTTTCTATTGGGACACCTAACTCATCAGCTGCAATTTGTGCAAATGTTGTTTGGTGACTTTGTCCATGACTGTGTGAGCCTGTATAAACTGTAACTTGGCCTGTTGGATTAAATCTTACCTCAGCAGATTCCCATAAGCCAACTCCACAACCTAATGACATTACTGCTGCAGATGGTGCGATACCACACGCCTCAAAATAAGATGAAACTCCAATTCCTCTCAGTTTACCTTTTGAAGCTGAATCTTTTCTTCTTGCTTCAAAACCACTGTAGTCAGCCATTTGTTTGGCTTTTTCCATACCAGCAACATAATCTCCTGAGTCTACAGTATGAACTAAAGTTTGTTTAAACGGAAAAGATGTTGGAAAATTTTTTACTCTTAATTCGGTTTTATCTATCCCAAGTTCCATTGATGCTTTTTCAACTAATCTTTCAATTGTGTAAGTTGCTTCTGGTCTTCCCGCTCCTCTATAAGCATCGACAGGAGCTGTATTTGTAAAAACTGCTTTAACATTACTATATGCCGCGGGTATTTCATAAACACCTGTCGCACAAGGTCCAAATAAATAAGTAGGAGTTACTGTTCCAAAAACCCTTGCATATGCCCCTAAATTGGCAATTGTCTCATTTTTAAATCCTAAAAATTTACCATCATTTGAAACAGCTAACTCAGCATGTGTAACATGATCTCTTCCATGAATATCAGTTAAAAAAGACTCTGATCTTTCAGCTACCCATTTAATTGCTCTATTAATTTTTTTTGCTGCCCAGCTGCATACTATATCTTCGTTATAAACATTAATTTTTGATCCAAAACCTCCTCCAACATCTGGAGCGACTACTCTCAATTTATGTTCAGGCGAAACATTGCCAAAAGCAGACATGATTAGTCTAGACAAATGTGGATTTTGACTAGTAGTATATAAAGTTATTTCCTCTGAAGCTGAATTATAATCAGCAAGACAAGCTCTAGGCTCCATTGCATTTGGAATTAATCTATTATTAATTATATCTATTGAAATTACCTTATCCGCTTTTTCAAAGGCTTCTTTAACTTTTTGTCTATCACCAAGTAACCAATCAAAACATAAATTTTTATCTATACCTTCATGAATAGTATCTCCATTCATTGCATCTGCAGTACTAGTAACAGCTTTAAGCACTTTGTAATCAACTGAAACTTTTTCAGCGGCAGCTTTTGCTTCTTCTAAGCTCTCAGCTATAACGACAGCTACAGGATCACCAACAAAGTTAACAATATCTTTTGCTAACGGAGGGTTAGCTGGGCACTTCATTTCTGTTCCATCTTCACTTCTAATCGCCCAACCAGCAATTAAACCTCCAATTTTGTCTTCGGCAATTTCAGATCCTGTCAAAATACTTACAACACCAGAAGATTTTTGTGCTTTTGAAATATCTAATTTTTTAATTTGAGCTCTTGCATGTGGAGATCTAACAAAAATAGCATATGTTTGGTTTGCAAGGTTGATATCTGATGTATACCTTCCTTTTCCAGTTAAAAATCTTTTATCTTCTTTCCTCTCAACTCGTGAACCAACTAAACTTGCCATTACTAAAACCTCCTAAATTATTACATTTTTGTTGCTGCTTCTTTTACTGCTGCAACAATATTTTGATATCCAGTACATCTACAGATATTACCTTCTAACCAATCTCTAATTTCTGTATCAGAAGGTTTTTTATTTTTTTGTAAAAGATCTACTGCACTCATAACCATGCCAGGTGTACAGAATCCACATTGTAAACCATGTAGCTTTTTGAATGCCTCTTGCATAGGATGCATTTTTCCATTTGTTGCTAATCCTTCAATTGTAGTAACTTTAGAACCATCAATATCAGCGGCTAATGCGGTACAACTTTTTAATGAGTTGCCATTTACATGAACCACACACGCTCCACATTGACTAGTATCACAACCAATATGTGTGCCAGTTAAATTTAGATGGTCTCTTAAAAATGTAGATAATAAAGTGCTATCTTGAACTTCTTTCTCAACTTTTTTACCGTTTATCTCAAGTGTAACTTTTCTCATGCTTCCCCTTTACATAATTTATTACAATTATATTAGATTTAAACATTAAGAAGCTCTTTGTTCAACTCACTTATTAAAATAAATTCTAGTAAGAGTAGAAAAATTAATTAATAAAAAACAATACAATCGCTGCTGAACCTACAATTATTCCCACAATTATGTAAATATATTTTTTTTCACTTTGGGTTTTTTTCTTTTCTTCATCCAGGTTGGATTCATCTTTTTTAGCTTGAGGAGTTTCACGTGAAATCAGTTCTGAAAATTTACCAAAAAAAATATCAGCCATTTTTTTTGCTGTCATATCTATCAATCGTGAACCAACTTGAGCGATTTTTCCACCAACCTGTGCGTCCACAGAATAAATTAATTTTGTTCCACCATCACTATCTTCTAATTTAACATCAGCCTCTCCTTGTGCAAAACCAACT
The DNA here is from genome assembly GCA_902612345.1 of uncultured Pelagibacteraceae bacterium. Classification (GTDB taxonomy): domain Bacteria; phylum Pseudomonadota; class Alphaproteobacteria; order Pelagibacterales; family Pelagibacteraceae; genus Pelagibacter. Next base: position 31,127 of record CACMDE010000007.1, read on the forward strand.
GGTGAGTTCCCTGAACCAGTTATTTTATAACTGTGCGGTGGTTTTAAGTTCTGTAATTCTATATCTCCACTAAAAGACGCGTTAAATGGACCTATTTTGTTAGTAGCTTTAGCTGAAAAATTCGTATTTGAATTCTTTATAAATTCATCACATCCAGGTATTGATTGTTTAAGGATCTCAGGATCGTTTAAAGCTTCCCATACTTTTTCTTTTTTTAAATTGATTTGATATGAACCAGATAATTTCATAGAATAAACATATACCAATATTTATGGATGAAAATACAAAAAAAGAATTACAATCTAAAGCATTTGAAAGACTTATAAATCATTTAAGGGACAGAAAAGATGTTCAAAACATTGATTTAATGAATTTGGCAGGATTTTGCAGAAATTGTTTATCGAAATGGTATCGTGAAGAAGCTAAAAAAAAAGGGATAGAAATTACTGACCCTGATGCAAGGGAGCATGTTTATGGAATGCCCTACACTGAATGGAAAGAAAAGTATCAAAAATAAATATTTTTCTTTTTAATGATTAGGTTATTTCCATTTATATTTATTTTACTTTGGTCGTCTGCATTTATTACAACAAAACCGATAGTAGATAATAGTGAGCCCTTCTCAGCTCTAGCTTTTAGATTTTTAATTGTAGCAATAGGTTTTTTAATTTTTTCATACTTAAGTAAAAAAGAAATTATAATTTCAAAAAAAAATTTAGCTGAGTCTCTATTAACAGGAGTATTATTTCACGGATTATATTTGGGTGGTGTTTTTTTTTCTATATCTAAGGGAATGCCGACGGGTATTGCAGCATTAATTGTAACACTACAACCAATTCTAACAAATATTTTTGCCGGTCCATTGCTAAATGAAAAAATTGGATGGAAACAATGGTTAGGGATTGCATTAGGATTTGTTGGGGCTGTTCTTGTGTTAGGTTTTGATATTGGTGAAAGTATTCCGGTCTCTGGAGCTGTGGCTACATTTATTGCTTTATTTGCAATTACAGGATCCACTATTTGGCAAAAAAAATTAAGTCAAAATGTTTCTCTACCAGTGAATAATATGTATCAAGCAATTGGAGGTTTTCTTTTTCATACATTAATAATTATATTCTTTGTAGAGCCTTATATAAATTTTAATACTACTTTTATTATTGCAATGGCTCATCAGATTTTACTAGTTTCTTTTGGTGCATTTACAATATTAATGTTTCTTATTAAACATAATTCAGCAAGTAAAACTGTCTCTATATTTTTTCTAATACCTGCTACCTCAGCTTTTATTGCTTGGTTATTTTTAAATGAAAGTTTAAGTTATATAGATATTTGTGGTTTTGTAATTGCCTCACTTGGTGTTTTTATTGCAACAAGAAAATAAATTATTTTTCTTTAAGTCTAGGGAACAATTCTACAAAATTGCATGGTTTATGATTTACATCAAGCTGATGAACTAAAATTTTATCCCATGCATCAGTAACTCCTCCTGATGAACCTGGTAATGCAAATATATATTTACCATTTGATAGAACTGCAGATGCTCTTGATTGGATTGATGAAGTTCCTACAGTTTCTAGACTTAAATATCTAAATATTTCACCAAATCCTGGTATATGCTTGTCCGCTATTTCATCCAATGCTTCAGGAGTAATATCTCTTCCCGTTAAACCAGTCCCACCTGTTGTAATTATCACATCTAAATCTTTTTTATTTGTCCAATCTTTTATAATAGTCTTAATATCTTCTTTGTTGTCTTTGCAAATTTTTCGTTCTACTAAATTATGGTTAGCTTTCTTAATTTTCTCAACTAAGATATTTCCAGATTTATCAGTTTCTAATGTTCTGGTATCAGTAACCGTTAAAAGTGCTATATTTACAGACATAATTTATAAATGATTATATTACCAATTTTATTTTTTGTTACAGCAATATTATATTCAAGTGTTGGTTTTGGCGGAGGATCAACATATCTTGCTTTGTTGCTCATATGGGAAATACCATATTATATCCTTCCAGTTATAGCGTTGGGATGCAATATAGTCGTAGTTTCTGGAAATTCTTTTAATTACATTAAAGCAGGAAACTTAAATTTCAAACTGTTAACACCGTATTTAATCGGATCTGTGCCTATGGCTTTTCTTGGAGGAACTTTAGAAATAGATAAATATATTTTTGAAATTTTATTATTCTTCGTACTTCTTGTTTCAGGTTTATTGTTACTATTTAATTTTAAATCTTATGATGACAATCATAATAAATATAAAGAAATAAAATATATATATTCATTGTTCATTGGATCTGTTATTGGCATCCTATCAGGAATCGTTGGTATTGGGGGAGGGATATTTTTAAGTCCTATATTATTTTTGTTAAAAGCTGGATTGCCAAAACATATAGTAACTTCCTCTTCAATATTTATACTTATTAATTCCTTCGCAGGTATTATTGGTCAATTAACTAAACCATATGTATTAAACAATGTTATAGAATATTGGTATTTATTATTTTTTGTACTGATTGGCGGTCAGGTTGGAAATTATCTAAATTTAAAAATTTTACCGACAAGATTTTTAGCGTTAATTACATCTTGTTTGGTAATTCTTGTGGCTGTAAGAATAGGTATTAAAATTATTTAACATGGATCTAGATTACTTTAAAAAAGTTAAAATACTCGACGGAGGCCTGGGTCAAGAATTATTATCGAGAGGGTTAATTTCTAAGGGGACTCTATGGTCGACAAGTGCGGTTGTAGATGAAAAATATCATCAGTTGTTGATTGATGTTCATCTTTCTTTTATTGAGTCAGGTGCAGATGTAATTGTAACTAATAATTTTAGTAGTAGAAAATTTAGGTTAATTCAAAATAAAATTGACCATAAATATAAATATATTAATGAGAAAGCTTGTGAATTAGCTAACAAAGCTAGAGAATTATCAAAAAAAAATATTTTAATAGCTGGGAGTCTTCCTCCACAAAATGGTACTTATGTTGCTGATGAAAGAGATATTAGCAATATTAAAAAAGATTTTTATGAACAAGCAAAAATAATTCAACCATATGTTGATTTTTTTTATTTAGATGTAATGTCAAGCGCTAAAGAAATTGAAGCTGCATGCGAAATTACTGAAAAAATGAACATGCCTGTTCTTGTTGGGTTGCACTTAAAAAAAAATGGAAAATTAGTTTCAGGAGAAACTCCTTCTGAAATTGTAAAAAAATACAAAACAAACAATTGGTTAGGTTTAATAGGGGCGTGTATTTCCTTAGAAATAATTAATGACAGTTGTACAGAAATGAAAAATTCCAAAATTCCATTTGGATTTAAAGCAAACCTTTGGAAAGTTGATGAACCAACTCCAGTTAATAGTTTTAATAAAGCTGAACATAATGAAATAGGGCCAAACCCTAATGATGTTTTGGGTTGTAGAAATGAAATAACACCAAAAATTTTTTGTGATTTTGCCAAAAAAATAAAGGATAAAGGGGCGACTATTTTAGGTGGATGTTGTAATATAAATCCTTCTCATATAAAGGCATTAGCCTCTTTGAAATAACTAATTTCCCCAAAAATTTTTAGAGTTAGATGATTTTTTTACAAAATAAATACCAACAATTATAGCAATTAGAGCAATTATAACTTTTGATGTAATAAGTTCATTTAATATGAAATATCCAAGAATTACACCAAAAATTGGAATAAGATAAGCCACTTGGGCTTGAAATACTAAACCATTTTTTTTCAAAATAGCAAATCTTAACAACCACGCAACACCAGTTGGAAAAATTCCTAAATAAATCAAAGCCAATGTTGAGTCTAAACTGGGTGATAAATTCCAAGGTTGCTCAAAAAAAAGTGAGATTGGGCATACTATTAAAGTCCCCCAAATAAGAATAGAGGCAGTAACGTTTTCGTTTTTTTTATGACTGATCTTTAAGGTTAAAATTCCGCCAATAACATAAAAAGTCGACCCTAACAAAATCATAAGAGCATAAAAGAAATTGGAATTTGTAATTAATAAATTATCTGAAAATAAATAAATTACTCCCAAAAAACCTGACAATATACCAATTATTTTAAATAAATTAATTTTTTCTTTATCAACAAAAAAATGAGCTAATATTGTAGCACTTATTGGAGTTGATGACATGAGTATTGCTGCAAGATTACTTTGTACTTTTTGAACACCGTATGCAATTAAGAAAAAAGGAATAACTAAATTTATAATACCAATTGATGCATACCAAATCCAATCTTTTGAAAATGCTTCAATTTTAATATTTTTAGCTAAACATAAAATTACAACTGGTATTGCTCCAAATAAAATTCTTAAAAATGCGATTGTAATAGGTCCATAAGAATATGTTGCTATTTTAATATTAAAAAATGCGGAAGCCCAAATTAAAGCTAATGTTGATAATAAAAAATAGTCTATGGTTTTTGGAGATGTCATTCTGTAATATTTTTAATTGAACCTTTAGTGATTTTTTTTAAGTTGTCAAAATCTATTTTAAAGATACAATTTGGATGGCCTGCTGCAGCATATATATGGTTAAATCTTTTCAACCCTTCGTCAATAAAAACTTCTATTTGCGACAAGTGTCCGACTGGAGAAACGCCTCCAATTGTAAATCCTGTAACTTCTTTAACTTCATCTGCGTTTGCCATTGAAATATCTTTTTGATTTTTAATTTTTTTTAATTTATTTAAAGAACATCTCTTGTCTCCAGAAACTAAACAAAGTACAAAAGCATCTTCTGTTTTAAATAACAAACTTTTTACTATTGATCCAACTTCTGTATTTAAACTTTCTGCAGCTTCTTGTGCAGTTCTAGCAGATGAGTTTAAAACAATAGCCTTTAAATCATTGCTAAATTCATTTAATTTTTTTTGGACTCTTTTAACTGGTTCTTTATTTAGAATATCTTCCATATATATTTGTTATTATTATCTTTAAGTTTTTTATTAAATCCTCTGCAATAAGTCCTTTTTTTAATTTAAGCGCAGTTTTGCTATGTATCCATACTCCAGCTGATGCAGCCTGAATTGGACTCATTTTTTTATCACCTACTAAACTCGATATTAAACCTGCTAAAACATCTCCTGTACCAATTACAGCAAGTTCGTTTGAGGATTTATTGTTGAGAATTATTTTTTTTTGATTTGCAATTAATGTGTGGCTTCCTTTTAAAACAATTGTAGCCTTTATTTTTTTTATAGCAGATAGAATTAATTTTTTATGACTCTTAATATTTTTCAATTGAGGAAAAATTGTTCTAAATTCTTTTATATGCGGAGTTATTATTTTATTCTCATCTAAAAGCTTGTGGAGACGATTTGTTTTTCCCTTAAATGAAGTGAGGGCATCTGCATCTATGACAACATATTTAACATTTTTCAGTAGATATGAAGTTTTTTGCATCGTAATTTTTGAAACGCCAGACCCAGGTCCAATTAAATATACAGAGTTTTTATTTTTATTAACGAAGTTTTTAAACTCATTTAGACTATTTACCTTTTTTTTTAACATCGAGGGAAATTTTAAAGCAAAGAGTTTGAAATTTTTATTTGTGCAAAGCATTTTTACAGAACCTACGCCTGTCCTAAGAGCTGCCTCAGCGCTTAACATGGACGCTCCTATCATCTGATTTTCTCCTGATACAACTATTAATTGACCTCTACTGTATTTATGACTTTTTTTATTTTTGAGAGGGAAATTTTTTACCCAAATACTCTGGGAATTCTTAATAATTTTCATATCTAATTATCACAGTTATGAGCAAATTGCATAGCTGTTATCGGTATAATCTTGTTCTTATTATTGTAGTTTTTGGTATTCACTTGTAGAATTTACACAGGAGATAAAATGAGTGCAAGTGATGTTTTAAAATTGATGAAAGATAAAGAAATTGAATACGTAGACTTGAGGTTTACGGACCCAAGAGGAAAACTTCAACATTTAACAATGGACTCAACAGTTGTTGATGAAGGAATGTTAAACGATGGTGTATTTTTTGATGGTTCATCAATTGCTGGCTGGAAGGCAATAAACGAGTCCGATATGATTTTAAAACCTGATCTAGGTAGAAAAGTAGTTGATCCATTCACTTCTCATAATACTCTTGTATTGTTTTGCGATATTTTAGATGCAGTTAAAAAAGATCCATATGAAAGAGATCCTAGAGGAATTGCAAAAAAAGCTGAAGCTTATTTAAAAACTACCGGAGTCGGTGATAAAGCTTACTTTGGTCCTGAACCAGAGTTTTTTGTATTTGATGATGTAAGAATTAAAAACGAAATGAATGAAACTGGTTTCGTAATTGATAGTACAGAAGGCCCATATAATTCTGGAAAAAAATATGAAAATGGTAACATGGGTCATAGACCAGGTGTTAAAGGTGGTTATTTCCCTGTACCACCAGTAGATAGTGCTCAAGATATGAGAGGTGAATTTTTAAAAGGTTTGAGAGATGTTGGTATTACAGTTGAAAAACATCACCATGAAGTTGCTCCAAGTCAACATGAATTAGGAATGTTATTTGGTACGTTAGTTAACCAAGCGGATAACGTTCAGTTATATAAATATGTAGTGCAGATGGTTGCCCATTCATTTGGTAAAACAGCTACTTTCATGCCAAAACCTGTAAAAGGGGATAATGGTTCTGGAATGCATACTCACCAATCAATTTGGAAAGGTGATACTCCTGTATTTTCTGGAGATAAGTACTCTGGATTATCAGAAACAGCACTACATTATATTGGTGGAATTTTAAAACATGCAAAAGCAATTAATGCTTTTTCAAATGCTACTACAAATAGTTACAAAAGATTAATACCAGGATTTGAGGCTCCTGTTCTTTTAGCATATTCTGCAAGAAACAGATCTGCATCATGTAGAATCCCTATTACATTAAGTAAAAAGGGTGCAAGATGTGAAATAAGATTTCCAGATGCAGCAGGAAACCCTTACTTAACATTCTCCGCAATGTTGATGGCTGGTTTAGATGGAATTAAAAATAAAATTCATCCAGGTGAGTCTTTTGATAAAGATCTTTATACTTTACCAGAAGAGGAAATTAAAAATATTCCAACTGTGTGTGGTTCGCTTAGAGAAGCAATGGAGAGCTTAGATACAGATAGAGAGTTTTTGAAACAAGGAAATGTATTCACTGACGATCAAATCGATGCTTACATATCTCTAAAATTTGAGGAAATATATAATTTGGAACACACTCCACATCCGATTGAGTTTCAGATGTATTACAGTAGCTAATTAATAAAAATAAAAAACTACTTTTTATTTTTAATTAGCTGGGCATCAGCAATTTTAGATTTATTTACACCTTCTTTGATTGTGTATTCTAAAGTTCCGTTTGCACCAGCATTAACTGCTTTTCTCTGAGATCTAAATAATACTTTTTCTTTTAAATCTTGAGCAAGCTTAGCTGCATTTGATTGTAGATGTTTTAAGTCTCTCATGATTCATTAAAGATAACATAGATATGCATTTGACGCAATGCAGATATGCACTAAACTAATACTAGATTTTAAAGGATTCCCCACATCCACATCTCTCGGTCTCATTTGGATTTTTAAATACAAATGATGACGAAAATTCCTCAGTTTTATAGTCCATTTCTGTTCCAAGTAAGTACATAACAGCACCAGCATCGATAAAAACTTTTACTCCTTTATCTTCAATTACTTCATCGTTTGGATTTGAATTTTTTGCGTATTCCATGATGTAAGACATACCAGCACAACCGCCAGCTTTAACTCCAATTCTAACTCCAATTGAGTCTTTTTGAGCACCAGACATTATCTCCTTAATTTTGTTAGCAGCATTATCACTGAGTTTTATTATTGGATTTGTCATAGGTTTAACTCTAGTTTTGCTGCCTCCGACATCATCGATTTATCCCAAGGTGGATCCCAAACTAAATCAAGATCTACTTCTGTTACCTCTTTAATCTCTTTTACACTATTTTTGACTTCATTAGGTAAACTTTCAGCTACTGGACAATTGGGTGAAGTTAAAGTCATTTTTATATAAACTTTGTTGTCTTTATCTACTGTTACGTCATATATCAATCCCAATTCATAAATATTAACTGGAATCTCTGGATCATAAATTTTTTTAATTTCGGTAATTACTTTTTCTTTAATTTGCATTAGTCAATGTTCTCACTATTTATTTCCTCTTGTGTATTATCTATAGCAGATGTCAATGTATGCCAAGATAAAGTTGCACATTTTACTCTCATTGGATATTTTTTCACACCAGACAAACACATGAGTTTGGTTTTTTCATTTTCTTCTAAGATTTTATTATTAAGTTTATCTTTTTTTTTAATCATTTCTAAAAAATCTTGAACTATTTCTTTTACTTCATGTTCTTCTTTACCTTTAACCAAATCAGTCATAATTGATGCTGAAGCCATTGAAATTGCACATCCTTGACCCTCAAATGAAATATCCTGAACTTTTTTATCCTCATCTAATTTGAGATAAACATGAACTTTATCTCCACACAGAGGATTATGTCCTTTAGCATCTTTATTAAAATTTTCTGTCTTTCTTAAATTTCTAGGATTTTTTCCGTGATCTAAAATAATTTCTTGATATAATTCTTTTAAGTCCATTATTTATTAAATATTTTCTTACATTTATTAATTGATTCATTCAATTTATCAATATCTTCTCTTGTATTATAAATTCCTAAAGATGCTCTTGCGGTAGCAGCTAAACCCAATTTATCATGAAGAATTTGGCAACAATGATGTCCAGCTCTAATTGCAACACCATCTTCGTCTAAAATAGTTGCAATATCATGTGCATGAATTCCATCTAAGGTAAATGATAAAACTGAACCTTTGTTTTTGGGATTACCCACTAATGTAACTGAATTATTTTTCCTCAAAACTTCTTCGCCATATTTAGTAAGTTCATTCTCATGTTTTTCAATATTTTTAATACCAATTTGATTTAGAAATTTAATTGACTCAGCAAATGCTATTACTTGTGCTGTTGCCATAGTGCCCGCTTCATATTTGTTTGGCAAATCACCAAACGTAATACCATCCTTTTTAACTTCGCTTATCATACCTCCTCCGCCTTGGTAAGGTGGTAGAGCTTCAAGCCATTTTTTCTTTGCATAAAGAATTCCTAATCCTGTTGGCCCATACATTTTATGACATGAGATTGCGTAAAAATCGCATCCAATTTCTTGCATATCAATTCTGAGATGTGGTGCACCTTGGCATCCATCTATAAGAATTGGTATATTTTTTGAGTGAGCTAGTCGTGTAATTTCTTTTATTGGCAAAATTGCTCCAGTTACATTTGATAAATGTGTAATGGCTATCATCTTTGTTTTAGGTGATATTAATTTTTGTATACTCTCAAGAGAAATTTCCCCGTCTGAGTTTATCTCAGCAAATTTAATTTGAACCCCTTTAGATCTTCTTAAATAATGCCATGGTACATAATTCGAGTGATGTTCAAGTTCTGTAAGTATAATTTCATCACCTTCTTTTAAAAATTTTTGTCCAAAAGTATTAGCAACCAAATTGATTGCCTCTGTTGCGCCTTTTGTAAAAACAATTTCATTAGGATCTTTTGCATTTATATATTTCTGCACCAGACTTCTTGTCTCTTCATATAAATTCGTAGCTGCAACTGCTAAATAATGAACACTCCTTCCAACATTTGAAAATTCTTTTGTATAAAAATCATAAATTCTATCAACAACAACTTGGGGTTTCTGAGAGGAGTTTGCGCTGTCTAAATATACAAGATCATTATTATGAACTTTATTATTGAATATCGGAAATTGTTTTTTTATATTTTCAATATTCATGTTGATAATCCCATTGTAGATTTAATAATATTTTTTATTTCTTCGTCTGTAATTTTTTCAATCACATCTAGCAAAAATCCTTTAATAAGAAGATTTTTAGCCTCTTTATAATTTAAGCCTCTAGATCTAAGATAAAAGATTGAATTATCGTTCAAACTACCAGAAGCTGATCCGTGAGAACATTTAACATCATCTGCATAAATTTCTAACTCTGGTTTTGCATTAAATTCTGAATTTTCATTTAGCAAAATTGCCTTGCTTAATTGATAACCATCAGTTTTTTGAGCATCTTTATCTACATATATTTTTCCCTGATAAACACTTTTTGATGAATTATCTAAAACACTTTTAATCAACTGATAACTTTTAGTATTTTCAATTAAGTGATTAATATTGGTTTTAATTTCATGATGTCTATTTTCACTTAAAGAAAATATACCATTAACAAAAGCGGAAGAATATTTTCCTTTTAGATTACAATTTATTTCATTTTTAAAAAATTTAGATCCATTTGATAAAATAAATGTTTCTGAAACACTATTAGTTTCTTGATCAATATTATTGAATGAATATTTAATGTTATTATTGGTTAGATTATCTAATTTAAAATTTTTAAGAACAGAATCTTTTTTTAATTTAAAATTATAATAAATATTTATAAAGTTTTTATCTGATATATCATTGAATGTATCAATAAGTTTAAGAGAGCTATTTTCTCCTAATAAAAAATTAAGCTGAATATTTATATTTGTGGAATTTAATTCACTATTGGTTGTGTGGTAAATTACTACAGGTTTTTTGACATTATAACCATCTTCAACATGAATTTTATAATTGTAAATTGCAAAAGCATTATTTAGATCTATAAGCGCATTATCTTTAAATAAATTATTATCTATTTTGGTTTCTTTAGAAATTTTTACCTTATTACTATCTTCATGTTCAAATTTAATTTCTTCTAGTTTTCCATTTATAAAAACTATTTTGTTATGTTCTAAATTTTTTAAATATAATGACTCATCAATTTTGTTTGATTTTGTTGTGTCATTGTAAAATATTAAATTTTCAATATTTTTATTAATTATTTGATTTAAGTCAGAAAATTTCCAACTCTCTAATTTTTTTGATGGAAAACCTTTTTCAATAAATTTATTTAAAAATTCTTTTCTAAATTTTGCCTCATCATTTAAAGATGAATTTTTATATGTATTTTCAAAATCTGTTATAATTTTTTTTTCCATTTAATTAAAATTCTCATATCCTTTTTTTTCAAGTTCTAAAGCTAACTCTGGTCCACCAGACTTAATTATTTTCCCATTCATTAATACATGTACAAAATCAGGTTTAATGTAATCTAATAATCTTTGATAGTGAGTAATAATTAAGAAAGAATTATTCTTTTTTCTTAAAGAGTTTACTCCATCAGCAACTATTTTAAGAGCATCAATATCTAATCCAGAATCTGTTTCATCCAAGATCGAAAGCTTTGGATTTAAAATTGACATTTGTAGAATTTCATTTTTCTTTTTTTCTCCACCTGAAAAACCAACATTAAGTTGTCTACTTAACTTTTCTTCACTAAACTTTAATTCTTTTGATTTATTTTTTACTAAATTTAAAAATTCAATTGCATCAAGTTCTTTCTCACCTCTCGCTTTTCTAATTGAGTTTAGCGATGTTCTAAGAAAAGTATTTGTGTTGACGCCAGGAATTTCTAGTGGATATTGAAAAGCTAGGAAAATGCCTTTATGAGCTCTCTCTTCAATCTCTAAATCAAAAAGATTCTTATTTTCGTATAAAATTTCACCACTTACATCATACCCTTTTTTGCCTGAGAGAATGTTTGATAATGTGCTTTTTCCTGATCCATTTGGGCCCATAATTGCATGAACCTCACCCTCTTTGATTTCAAGGTTAAAACCATTTAAAATACATTTTTTTTCAACATTAGCCTTTAAATTATTGATCTTTAGCATTTAACCTACACTTCCTTCTAAACTTATCCCAACAAGCTTTTGAGCCTCGACTGCAAACTCCATTGGCAGCTGTTGCAAAACCTCTTTGCAAAAACCATTAACAATTAAACTTACAGCTTCTTCAGAGCTTAACCCCCTTTGTTGGCAATAGTACAACTGCTCCTCACTTATTTTAGAAGTGGTAGCCTCATGCGCAATTGTAGAGTCTGAATTTTTATTCTTAATATAAGGGATGGTATGTGCTCCACATTTGTTACCCATTAATAAAGAGTCACATTGTGTATAATTACTTGAATTTTTTGCTTTTTTGAAAATGTCAACTAAACCTCTATATGTCATATCTGATTTTCCTGCGCTTATACCTTTTGAAATAATTTTACTTTTTGTATTTTTACCGATGTGTATCATTTTAGTACCGGTATCAGCTTTTTGATGGTTGTTGGTAATTGCAATTGAGTAAAATTCACCAATTGAGTTATCGCCTTGAAGAATACAACTCGGATATTTCCAAGTTATTGCAGAACCTGTTTCTACTTGCGTCCATGAAATTTTTGAATTGTTCCCCTTGCAAAGACCTCTTTTAGTTACAAAATTATATATTCCACCCTTGCCATCTTCATCACCAGGGTACCAATTTTGAACAGTTGAGTATTTTATTTCAGCATCATCTAAAGCTATAAGTTCAACGTTTGCAGCATGTAATTGATTTTCATCTCTCATTGGGGCTGTGCAACCTTCCAAATAACTTACATAACTTCCTTTATCAGCAATAATTAAAGTTCTTTCGAATTGTCCAGTATCTGATGCATTAATTCTAAAATACGTTGAAAGTTCCATAGGACATTTGGTATTTGGTGGAATATAAACAAATGAACCGTCAGTAAATACTGCCGAGTTTAGAGTTGCAAAAAAATGATCACTTATTGGTATGACTGTTCCTAAATACTTTTTTACTAATTCTGGATATTTTTGTACTGCCTCAGATATAGAGCAGAAAATAATACCTTTCTCAGTAAGTTTATCTTTAAAAGTTGTAGCTACTGAAACTGAATCAAATACTGCATCTACTGCTATATTGTTCAATCTCTTTTGTTCTTGCAAAGGAATTCCAAGTTTTTTGTAAGTCTCTAAAAGTTTTGGATCAAGTTCATCTAAATTTTTTGGTTTTTCTTTAAAATTCTTGGGTGCTGAATAATAGTATAAATCTTGATAATCTATTTTTGGGTATTTAGGTTTTTGCCAATCTGGTTCCTTAAGAACTTTTAATCTTTCAAAAGCTTTAAGTCTCCAATCTAATAACCACCTTGGTTCTTTTTTTATTTTTGAGATAAATTTTATTACTTCTTCATTTAAACCTTTGGGTGCTTTAAAGTTTTCTATATCTGTAGAAAACCCGTATTTATAATCTTTTAATTTTTCTAATTCTTTTTCTCTCATAAATTAATTTCTTATCAAATCCTCTAATTTTTTATTTTCGAAAAAAGCATTTATGTGTAAATCTAATTCATCCCATAAATTGTGAGTGATACATTTACTTGATCTTCCATTGCATCCTTTTTTTGAGTCCTTATCACAACCAATTGTTTTCACGTTTTCATCTAATGCCAAGAAAATCTCTGACAATTTTAAGTTATTCGGGTTTTTTGATAAAATATATCCACCGCTTGATCCTCGAACACTTTGAACTATGTTATGCTTTTTTAATTTTAAAAAAATTTGTTCTAAGTACATTAATGAAATACTTTGTCTTAATGAAATATCTCTTAGACTAATAGGTTTATTGGCTTTAAAGCTGGCCATATCAGCCAAAGCCATAACTGCATATCTTGATTTTGTATTTAACCGCATATTTATTTAGTTTTTATGCAATGTATATATATACCCGACTAAAATAGTCAAGTTTAGCATAAATTTTAGTTCTTGCAATTTGTCGCTCTATTTTGATAGAAAAATATAATTTTTTTTTGAGATTAATAATCAATAACAATGGAAAATAAAGTTTTAGAATTATTTATACCAGGGCCTGCGGGTAGATTAGAGGCTAAATATTATAAAAGTAAAAAAAAAACTTCTCCCATCGCACTAATTTTACATCCTCACCCCCAATATGGTGGGACCATGAATAATAAAATCGTTTTAGAAACTTTTAATGTTTTTATGGAAAATGAATTTTCTGTTTGTAGAGTAAATTTTAGAGGTGTAGGAAAAAGTGATGGTGAATTTGACAATGGTCAAGGTGAACTAGCAGATGCCGCTGCAGCCTTAGATTGGATTGAAAGAGAAAACTTTGATAATAGTCAATGTTGGATTGCAGGCTTTTCCTTTGGTTCTTTGATAGCAATGCAATTATTAATGCGTAGACCTGAAATAAATAGATTTATGATAATTTCTCCTCAACCAAATGTTTACGATTTTAGTTTTTTAAGTCCGTGCCCAACTTCTGGTGCTATTGTATATGGAAAAAAAGATGAATTAGTTTCTATGCAATCAATTAATGAGCTTAAAAATAGACTTTCAAATCAAAAAGGAATAAATGTTGAGTTCATTCAAATTCAAGATGCAAATCATTTCTTTTCTAAATCTGAAGAAAGTTTACATAAATCCATTAATAAGTACATTTTAAAAGAGTCTGCATTATTTTAAGAAAAACTTACTAATTCACCTCCAGTTATAGGATTTGATACTTTAGTGGTGCTTGGAAATGAAATAATTTTTTTATATAAAGATCTAATGCTTAGATAACCAAATGCTTGGGACTCTATATAATCCCCATCAATATCAAACTCATCTATTCTTATAATTTTTTTATTAACTAAATTCTCCAAATTTTTGATCAATGTATTATTTTTTCTACCACCTCCACACAAGATTATTTCAAACTCTCCTTTTAGTTCTTTCATAATATTTTCAGATATGACTTTTGCTGTAAAATAATTTAAATTCGCCAAAGCATCTTCTAATGAAAGACCTTTAACAAAATTTATATCAAAATCTTTTTTATCAAATGAATGCTTTTTAATAGAATTATAATATTCATGATCTAAAATATTATTAATTAATGTTAAATCTATTTTTCCTTGAGAAGCTATTTTTCCGTTTTCATCGTAATTAAGTTTTTTTATTTTTTTTATATACGTATCCATTAAACAATTGCCAGGTCCGATATCTTTTGCTAAAAAATGTTCGTTGCTAATATAAGTGAAATTAGCGATACCTCCTATATTTAAAAAAACGACTGGTTTTTTAATATTTAATTTTTTTTTAAGTAATTGATGATAAATAGGTGTTAATGGTGCACCATCACCACCATGCAGAATATCATTTTGTCTAAAATTAAATATTACATCTTTTTTTAATATCTGAGAAAGAAGAGAAGCATTTCCTATTTGAATTGAATATTTTTCGTTGGGCTTATGTAAAATTGTTTGTCCATGAAATCCAACTATTCTAGGATTAACATTATATTCTTTACAAATTTTAGATGAGATTTCTGAATGTTTAATTGTAATTTTTCTTTCAAGAGTTTTATATTCTTGAAAATTTTTTTCTACATCCTCAATACTATTTATTTTATTACTGAAACTCTCTAGAGAATTTTTCAATTCCAAGTCGTATTTTAGATATAAATTGCCTATAATATCAAGATATTGTTCACCATCAGACTTTATTAAAGACGCATCAATTCCATCCATCGATGTTCCGCTCATTAAGCCTAATGCATTTACAATTTTATCCATATTGATTGTTGATTAAATATAAATAAGTATAAGTTAGTTTATCTATATGAATAAATTTTTACAAGAATTCCATGATAGAGGATACTTTTATCAATGTACTGATGACGATAAATTAAGTGAAATTCTAAATAATAAAAAGATTAAAGCATATATAGGTTTTGACTGTACAGCTGAGAGTCTTCATGTTGGAAGCTTACTTCAAATTATGTGTTTAAGGTTACTTCAAAAGCATGGACATCAACCTATTGTTTTATTAGGTGGCGGCACCACCAGAATTGGAGATCCCTCAGGAAAAGATAAAACTAGACAGATACTTAATGAAAAAACAATTGAAAAAAATATTCAAAATATAGAGAAAATTTTAAAAATTTTTTTACATTCAAATGATAAAGAAACAAAACCAATATTTGTAAACAATTATAATTGGCTTAAGGATTTAAACTATATTTCTTTTTTAAGAGATATAGGGAAACATTTTACAATAAATAAAATGCTAAGTTTTGACAGTGTTAAACTAAGATTAGAAAGAGAACAGTCTTTAAGCTACATGGAATTTAACTATATGATTTTACAGGCTTATGATTTTTTAGAGCTAAATACTAAATATAATTGTATGCTCCAAATAGGTGGATCAGATCAATGGGGAAATATAGTTAATGGTGTAGAATTAATTAAAAGACACTCATCCAAGGAGGTTTTTGGACTTACAACTCCTTTAATCACAATGGCATCGGGTGCTAAAATGGGAAAAACTGAAACTGGAGCTGTATGGTTAGATAAAAAATTATTATCATCTTATGATTACTGGCAATTTTGGAGAAACGTTGATGACAGAGATTTAGAAAAATTTCTAAATATGTTTACAGATATTCCAGTTGATGAAATAAAAAAAAGGAAACAAGAAAATATAAATGATCTAAAAATATTATTAGCAAATCAAGCAACATCAATGCTCCATGGTGAAGACGAAACAAACAAATCTTTTCAGCAAGCAAAAAAAATATTTAGTGACAATTCCTCTGATGAAGGTTTGCCTAATATAAAATTGAATAAAGCAGAAATTGAAAAGAAAAATTTATCAGATATTATTTTAATTGCAAAATTAGAAAGTTCTAAAAGTGAAATAAAAAGATTAATTAAAAATAGTGGTATTAAAATAAATAATTTAAAAATTGAAAAAGATTTGTCATTTTCTGAAATTAACTTATCAAATAATAATTTTTTTAAGCTATCCATAGGTAAGAAAAAACACTATAAAATAGAAATTAATTAGATTTTTTTATTTTATCTAAAGTTCTGGTAATAAACCTAGGAGTTAAAGTTTTTATAGGATTAACACTAGTATCCAAATCGTCTGGTGGGCCTTTTATTTTAAAGCTGACACCAAAAACTCCTTCCCCAGCTTTTTCTCCTATCAAGATATTACCTAACAAAGGAATTTTGGCTATTGTTTTATTAATTGTGGTAGCTGGAACCAATGTCCCCCTTAAACTAACTAATTTATTTTTTTCAACGTACCCTTCCATTAAAATAGAAATCGCTGGTCCTAAAGCATATATTTCGTTAACATTAATTAATTCATCTGTATTTTCAAAAAACATTTCAAATTCATTAAATCTAATGCCTTGTCCTGTAGCTAAATCTGCTATTCCCTGCAAAGAAGCTAAAGATAAAAGCTTTGTCAGCGCTGGCATATCTTGAAGTTTAAAGTTATAAATTCTAAGCTCCGACTTCGAAAAATTATTCTTAATTTCTGTAGATGTATAATCTATTTTACCATCTTCAAAACCTTTAATAAATTTAAACTTTTTAACAAAAGGTTTTGCTACGTCTGAATATATAGTGGTAACTTTTTTACCATCAAGTTTCTGAATAGTATAAGTAAAATTATCAACAGAATTAAAATTTCCTAAAATATTCGCTTTATTAAATTTATTATTTTCGACTAGAGCAACACCTTTCAAGTTTTTTAAATTATGCTCATCATCAATTTTTGCATTTTTAATGTTAATATTTATCGAGGTATTAAGATTTTTGAAAATATCAAAAAAATTACTTTTTTTCCTGCTTTTGAGGCTTTTTTCGATATATGAGCTAAGGTCAAAATTATTAGAATTTAAATAAATTTTATTTTTAGACTTTTTAATTAATATATCATTTAAGTATCTATCCTTATTATAAAATGTACAATCTATTAATTCAAAACTATCAATTTTAAAATTTTTGGAAAATTCAATATTTTTAATTAAAAATTTACTATTGCTACTATAAAATTTTAAGTTATTAATTTTATATAAATTTTTATTCTTAGTCGCTAAAATATTTACAAATAGCTCCTCACTTTGAGGTTTATGATAATTGATCGAGTCTATATATATTTCACTTTCATTTAAATCAGCATTTAATTCATATTTTTCAATGTTTTTATTTTTTGAATAATTAAACGAAATTTTTTTTGGTTTTGATTTTTCACTAATTATATATTTCGAATTCACTTTCATATTAATTTTATTTTTATTTTTAATTAAAAAATTAATCTTTCCATTTGTTAAAAAAATTTCGTTATTAAAATTTGATATATAATTTTTGAGATTTATTTTTTTCAAATTAAGCTTTACATTTTTAATATCTATATCAGTCTGAAGTTTATAATTTTTAATTTTAAACTTTTTTGTAAAATCTATTTCAAATATAGATTTTGAGGGAAAGATAGCTTCGTCGTTAAGATAATTCTTCATATCATAATCAAATAATGCATGTGTTAAATTATTATTTATATTATTTTTAAAATCACCCTTAATCTTAATTAAATTTTTATCTATTAAAGCTGTAATATTATTGCTAATAAAATTAGTTTTTTTATAGTTTAATTTTAAATTTTTAATTTGTAAAAATTGATCTTTGTAATTTAAGCTAAAATTTACATTTTCAATTAGTTCTTTATCTAGTATGTTTATATTTACATCAGAAATTTTTCCTTTTAATTCTAAATTATAAACTTTTTGATCTTGAGCACTTGCTATAATTTTATAAGTAATTTTACCTTTTCTAACAATATTTTCTAAATACAAAGTGGGTATATTTATTTTATAAGCTCGAATAAATTTTAAAAGATCTATAATTTCATTTTTTTCTGAATTAATAATAATTTTATTTATTTTGTTGTTCTGTTTAATTATAGAAATAATATCAACTAACAAATCAACATTTTTAATTCTCTGAACTTCATTATTTATATAGAAATTTAGATTTCTTGAATTTAAGGATAAGCTTTTTTCTTGTATATTTAATTTTATAAAGACTTCATTTAGGTCAATATTTATCCTGTTATCATGTTTAATTATTTCTGATTTAATCATCTCATTAAATTTTTTTGTTTTTATGCCATAAACACTAAGATAAGTGATAAATATTATTGTAATAATTAATAAAAATAAAAAAATTCTAATAAGATTTTTAAACATTTAATTTGTAAAGACTGCTTTCTATAAAGCTATCTATGTTGCCATCTAATATTTTATCTGGGTCAGTGCTTTCTTCTCCAGTTCTATTATCTTTCACCAGTCTGTATGGATGTAATACATAAGATCTTATTTGATGGCCCCAGCCAATATCAGATTTTGATTTTTCAATATTTTCATCTAGTTTTTCTTTTTTTTCTAACTCATATTCATATAATCGTGCTTTTAGCATTGTCATGCATGTTTCTTTATTTTTATGCTGAGATCTCTCATTCTGACATTGTACTACAATGCTTGTTGGCAAATGTGTTATTCTAACTGCACTATCTGTAGTATTAACATGTTGTCCACCTGCTCCGCTAGATCTATATGTATCTATTCTTAAGTCTTTCTCTAAAATTTCTACTTTAATATTGTCATCTAATACCGGATAAACCCATACACTTGCAAAGCTTGTATGCCTTCTAGCTCCTGAATCAAATGGTGAAATTCTTACAAGTCTGTGAATCCCAGACTCATTTTTTAAATATCCATATAAATATTCTCCAGAAATTTTAATTGTAGAAGATTTTATTCCTGCCTCATCCCCTTTATGTTCGCTAATTAACTGAAAACTAAAATCTTTATTAGAAGCCCATCTAATATACATTCTTCTCAACATTTCAGCCCAATCTTGGCTTTCTGTTCCTCCAGCGCCAGCATGTATCTCTAAAAAACAATCTAGCCGGTCATTTTCATTTGATAGAAAACATCTAATTTCATTTTTTTTTACATCATTTTTGAGTTCTATAATTTGTGAAGTTACTTCATTAAGTATTTGACGATTATTCTCTTCATTGGCCAAATCAAATAAGTCTGAAAGGTCTTTTAATTTATAGATGTGTGAGTTATAAGCCTCAGTCAAATTTTCGTAAGATTTTTTTTCTTTAAGAACTTTTTCAGCCTCATTTTTATTCTTCCAGAAATTTGGATTTTCAATTTTTTTATTTAAAACTTCGATCTTTTTAAAAAGTTCCTTTTTATCAAAGAAACTCCTTAACTCTTAGATTTATTTTTTCTATCTCAATTTTTTGTAGCTGAAATTCGTTTTCCATTAATAAAATTTATAAATATTATTTTTTGAAATATATTCTACATTACCATATTGTATCTTATTATTAACTAAATCTTTTTCTTTAAAAGCTTCGATTATGATTGAATCATCATTGTAAGATGCTCTTTCTCCTGTAATTGAATTCACAACAAGCATTTTGATTCCCTGGGGCACTTTAAATGGTCTTGCATTTTCCTTTTTTATTGTATTTTTTGCGAAGTTCTTAAATATTGGCATTGCTGTTCTTGCGCCGGTTTCGAATTTACCTAATGAAGAAGGTTCATCATATCCAACATAAACGCCAATTACATAATTAGACGAAAATCCAATAAACCATGTATCTGTATTTTTGTTAGTTGTTCCAGTTTTACCAGCAAGGTCCAAATTCAAGTCTTTAAGACCTTTTGCTGTTCCTCTTTTGACAGTTCCTTCTAAGATTGATGTCATTTGATAAGCTGTTTCTTTACTTATGATTTGTTTAAAATTATTTTTAATTTTAGGGGTCGTTTCACTTAAATAAGAAATTTGTGTACAACCTTCACATTCTCGTATTTCAGAATTAAAAATTGTGTTCCCTTGGCTATCTTGAATTCTATCAATAAATTTTGGATTAATTAATTTACCACCATTTACAAAACTACAATAAGCAGTGGTTAATTTTAACAAAGTTGTCTCATTTGATCCTAATGATAAAGATAAAAGTGCCTCGGGATTATCATATATATTTAAATCATTAGAAAAATTTGCAATTTTTTTAATACCAAGATTCTGTGCAATTCTCACAGTCATTAAATTTCTAGACTTCTCAAGTCCAATCCTTAAAGTAGAAGGTCCATAAAATTTTTTTCCATAATTTTCAGGTTTCCATAATTTTAAATCCTCCCCTTGATCAAAGACAATTGGTGCATCTAAAATTAGTGTTGCAGGAGTATATCCATTCTCTAAAGCTAATGCGTAAACAAAAGGTTTAAAAGCTGAACCAGGTTGTCTTAATGCTTGAGTTGCTCTATTAAATTCACTATTTTTAAAACTAAAACCACCGCTTAAAGCTAATATTCTGCCAGTATATGGATCCATAACAACAATAGCTCCATTAACTTTAGGTAATTGTTTTAAATTATATTTATTATTTTTAATTTTTTGTGCATAAATTACATCTCCAATTTTAAATAATTCTTCAAAATTTTTTTTTGTCCAATTAATTGATGAAAATTCAATTACACCCTGATTTCCCTCCATAGTTTCAATATCAACTGAAAAACGATTAATATTTTTAATAATAGATAAATTCCATCCTATTGACTGTTCTAATTTATAATCATTAAGATTCTTATACCAATTTGTTGTATATTTTATATTTAACAATGGTCCTCTCCATCCTTTTTTTTTATCGAACTCAACTAAACCATTTCTAAGTGAATTCGTAGCTTGTTCTTGCAAGTCTAAATTTAATGGAGTTTTTATAGTGAAGCCTTGTTTATAAACTTTATCAAAACCATATTCATCAACAATTAATTTTCTAATATCTTCAATATAATAATTAGAGTTTTCAAGATAAACAGATTTTCTTTTTTTTAAAATTATTTTTTGTTTTGATAATTTGTCAAATTCATTTTTATTAAGATATTTATTATCATATAAATTTTTTAAAACTAAATTTCTTCTAAATTTAGCTAATTCAATATTTTTGTATGGATTATATCTACTTGGAGCTTTTGGTAATGCAGCTAATAATGCTGCTTCTGAATAATCTAATTCGCTAATTGATTTATCAAAATATTGCAAACTGGCAGATGCAATACCATAACTTCCTTCGCCTAAATAAATTTGATTAAGATATAATTCTAAAATTCTTTCTTTTGATAAAGCTCTCTCAATTCTAAAAGCAAGGATGGCCTCTTTTATTTTTCTATCAATTGATACCTCATTGGATAAGAGAAAATTTTTTGCGACCTGTTGTGTTATAGTAGATGCACCCTCAAGTCTTCTCGAAGAAAGAATATTTGAAATATTATTTATTATAGCTCTCAAAACACCTTTGGCATCAACCCCAGGGTGTTTAAAAAAGTTTTTATCTTCAGCAGATAAAAACGAATTTACAACTAATATGGGTATGGAGTTAAAAGGTACAAATATCCTTTTTTCTGACGAAAATTCACTTAATAATTGTCCATCATTTGAATAAAGTTTGCTTGAAATTGGTGGTTTATAATTTTTTAAAAATTTATAATCAGGTAGATCATTGGAATAATACCATAAAATACTTACTATCCCTATAAAAGTGAGAAATGACAAAAAAATGGTTAAAATTAAGATTTTTTTTATTTGCTTAATCATTTCTATTTTATTTAATCTATGAATTTGTTAATGTTAAGGCACAAATTATATAAACAAAATTTAAATGAATAAAATAAAATCAAATATATGCCAAAAAACTTATTTATTGATGCCTCGCATCCAAATCAAACTAGAGTTGTTCTTAAATCTGAAAATGAAATCGAAGACTACGAATACGAAGGTAAAAATAATAGTCTAATAAAGAATAACATATACCTAGGAAAAGTAAGCAGAATAGAACCTTCTTTACAAGCTGCATTTGTAGATTTTGGAAGAGAAAGACATGGATTTTTATCATTTAATGATATTCAAAGTGATTACTATCAAATCCCACAAAGCGATATTGAAATAATAAAAAAAGAGGAGGAGGAAACTAGGATTGAATTACAAAAGCAAAGTGAAATTCAAGAAAAAGATCTGGAAGAAAAAGATTTAGAAGAAAAAATTCTTGAACCAGAAAATAAATTAGAAATTTCTGATGAGGAAAATCAAACTGGCGAGAAAAACTCTGAAATAAATCAAAATAATTATTCAATAAAAAAAAAGAGATATAAAATCCAAGAGGTTATTAAACCAAATCAAGTAATTCTTGTTCAGGTTCTAAAAGATGAAAGAGGATTAAAAGGAGCTGCATTAACTACTTTTATATCTATAGCTGGTAAATATACAGTTTTAATGCCCAACACTCCTAAAGGTGGTGGTATATCAAGAAAAATTTTTAGCCCAATAGAAAGAAAAAAAATTAGACAAATTTTAAATGTCATTGAAATACCTAAAGAGATGGGGCTAATTGTAAGAACAGCCGGCTCAAATAAAACAAAAAATGATATAGATAATGATTTAAAAAATTCTATTAAAGTATGGGAAGAAATAAAAAATAAAGCAATGGATTCTTTGGCTCCTTCTATAATCTTCGAGGAAAGTGATATTATTAAAAGAAGCATTAGAGATATGGTTGACGATGATGTCCAGAGTATTTTTGTGGAAGGTAATGAAGGTTACCAGAAAGCAAAAATATATATAAAACAGCTGATGCCTAAACAGATAAAAAAAGTGAAAAAATATAGAGAAAAAATACCACTTTTTTTTAAAAATAATATTGAATCAAAACTTTATGAAATTTACAGAACCGAAGTAAAGCTTAAATCGGGCGGATATCTCGTAATTAATCCTACAGAAGCATTGGTTTCTATTGATGTAAATTCTGGAAAATCTATTAAACAAAGGAATGTTGAAAGTACAGCTCTAGATACAAATCTAGAAGCGGCAGAAGAAATTTCAAGACAAATTAAAATAAGAGATTTATCTGGTTTGATAATTATTGATTTTATTGATATGCATAACTTTTCTAATAGAAGACAGGTTGAGAGAAAATTAAAGGAAAAATGTAGAAAAGATAGAGCTAGAATTCAAATTGGTAGAATTACTCATTTTGGTTTGTTGGAAATGTCTAGACAGAGACTAAGGGAAAGTAACGTCAAATGGAATATGTCTTTGACTAATGAATCTCAAGCTTTAAAAATATTAAAATTAGTTGAGATTAAATGTTTAGAAAATAAATCAAAAGAGATAATCATAAACTTAAATAAAAAAATTATAGATTTTCTCTCAAAAAATAGTGAAGAAGATATAGTTTTTTTTCAAAATAAAAATAAAGTAAAAATTACATTTAAAGAAAATTTAGATTTTGGCATAAATGATTATAAATTAGAATTTAAAGCTAAAAATAATAAACTTATTGAAACGATTGAATCTGAAAACATTATTTATAGCAAAAATAATGTTATTAAATTTGAGGATAAAAAGAAAAAGTATAATAAAACTTTTGTGAAAAAAACAAAAAAAAAATTCTTCAAAAAATATAAAAAAAAATCTAAATAATGCCCTTCTTTGGTGAAGATGGACTGCCAATAAAATTTTTTTTCATTCTTATAGATAAAAATGATTTCCTACCTGATATAACAGCAAATTTCATTGCTTCTGCCATCAAAATTGGATTTTTTGATTTTGCAATTGCTGTATTTATCAAAACTCCATCACAACCTAATTCCATCGCCTCTGTGGCATCTGATGCCTGACCGATTCCTGCATCAACTAACAATGGTACATTTATTTTTTGCCTAATCAATTTTATGTTCATTTTATTCTGAATTCCTAATCCAGAACCTATGGGAGCAGCTAAAGGCATAATTGCGACAGCTCCAACATTTTCTAATCTTTTTGCCATTAATGGATCGTCGTTACAATATACCATAACTTCAAAACCTTCTTTACTCAAAATCTCAGTTGATTTTAATGTTTCAATCATTTCAGGAAATAAAGTTTTTTTGTCACCTAAAATTTCTAATTTTACAAGTTTCCATCCACCGATTTCTCTAGCCAATCTAAGTGTTCTTAATGCATCTTTAGAATTAAAGCATCCAGCCGTATTCGGTAAATAGGTTATTTTTTTTGGATTTAAGTAATCCATTAATAAAGGTTTATTTTTATCAATTATGTTTACTCTTCTTACAGCAACTGTAACTATCTCAGCCCCAGATGCTTTTACTGCCTTAGCACACTCATTAAAGGATTTATATTTTCCAGTTCCAACAATTAATCTTGAGGTAAATTTTTTATTTGAAATTTTAAAATAGTCTTTTTCTTTCATTATCCTCCACCAATAAAATGAACAATTTCTATTTTATCATTTGATTTTAAAATAATTTTTTTAATTTTATTCTTTTGGACAATCAAGTTATTTTTTTCAATAGCAATCTTATTTAGAGGAAATTTAAATTTATTTATTAAGATACCTAAATTTATACCTTTATCGACGCTAATTATTTTACCATTTAACTTTATTTTTATTTTATTTTTTCTAGCCATGTATTATAAATAATTTGTGCAAAATAATATCATAATAATTAACGGTCCAAATATAAATTTGTTAGGTGATAGAGATAAATCAATATATGGAACAGAAACCTATCAAGAATTACTAGATAGATGTAAATTAGAGGCTGCAAAAATTAAAATAAATGTTGAATTTTATCAATCAAATATTGAGGGAGAAATAGTAACTAAAATACAGGACTCTCGAAAGTTGTTTAATGGGATGATTATAAATGCAGCAGCTTTCACGCACACATCTGTGGCTATTAGAGATGCTTTAAGTTTATTTAAAAAACCATGTATAGAATTACATATTTCTAATATTCATAATAGAG
Organism: uncultured Pelagibacteraceae bacterium; assembly: GCA_902612345.1. Lineage (GTDB taxonomy): Bacteria > Pseudomonadota > Alphaproteobacteria > Pelagibacterales > Pelagibacteraceae > Pelagibacter. Next base: position 56,798 of record CACMDE010000007.1, read on the forward strand.
AAGAATTCAGACATAAGTCTCTCATAAGTGATGTGGTAACTGGTATTATATGTGGTCTAGGTACCTATGGCTATATTTTAGCCATAAATTCAATTTATGAAATGATCCAAAATGGAAATAAATAAAAAAATTATTAAAGAATTAAGAGATTGTTTAGATGAGTTTAACTTAAACGAAATTGAATATTCATACAAAGATACAAAAATTAAAGTTTCTAAGAAATCAAATACTGAAGTTATATCCTCTGCTCCAGTAGTATCAAGTGGAAGTAATGTTAAAACAATTCAAGAAGAAACCTCTGGAAATAAAGTTACTTCTCCAATTATAGGAACAGCATATCTTGCGCCAGAACCAGGAGGAAAATTATTTGCTGAAGTAGGTAAAAAAATTAAAAAAGGTGATACAATTATGATTGTTGAGGCAATGAAAACAATGAATCATGTTCCAAGTACTTTTGATGGTATTGTAAAAGAAGTGTGTGTATCCGATGGTCAGCCAGTTGAGTTTGGTCAAACTCTAATAATAATCGAGTAAATGTTTAAAAAAATTTTGATAGCAAACCGTGGTGAGATAGCTGTAAGAATAATTAGAGCTTGCAAAGAATGGGGAATTTCTACTGTAGCAATTCACTCTGATGTTGATAGAGAAAGTATGCATGTAAAATTAGCTGATGAGAGCATATGTATTGGTTCTCATCAACCTGCAAATAGTTATTTAAATATACCAGCTATTTTGTCTGCAATAGAATTAACTAATGCAGAGGCTGTACATCCTGGATATGGATTTCTATCAGAAAATTATAATTTTGCGAAAATCTTAGAAGAAAATAATATTAAGTTTATTGGACCTAGTTCTAAACATATAAAGATGATGGGAGATAAAATTCAGGCAAAAAAAATAGCAATGGAGTATGGCCTGCCTGTTATTGAAGGATCTGAGGGTGGAGTAAAAGATATTAAAGATGCTAAAGAAATTTTGAAATCAACAGGGCTTCCAGTTTTAATAAAAGCTGCAGGAGGAGGAGGTGGTAAAGGAATGAAAATAGTCAAAATTGAAAGCGAATTTGAAAATCTTTTTCTTACAGCAAAATCAGAAGCAAAAAAATACTTTGGTAATGATGAAGTATATATAGAAAAATTTTTTGAAAATCCAAGACATATTGAAGTTCAAATTTTAGCAGGGAAAAATAGAGTTATTCATCTGTATGAGAGAGATTGCTCAGTTCAAAGAAGACATCAAAAACTTATTGAAGAAACACCTAGTCCTGTCCTGAACAAAGAAACTAGAGAGGATTTGTTTAAGAAAACTTTAAATATGGTTGAAAAAATTGGATACGAGGGAGCTGGCACGGTTGAGTTTATTTACGAAGATGGAAAATTTTATTTCTTGGAAATGAATACAAGAGTTCAAGTTGAGCATCCTGTAACTGAGGTTGTTACAGGCATTGATATTATTAAAGAACAAATTTGGATAGCTTACTCTGGAGATACTGCTCTTGTGCAAAAAGATATACAACCGAGAGGTCATGCAATTGAGTGTCGAATAAATGCTGAAGATCCGTCAAAAAATTTTCAACCATCTCCAGGAACTATCGGTATGTGTCATCAGCCATCTGGTTTTCGTACAAGGGTTGATGGGGCAATATATCAAGGATATAAAGTTACTCCTTATTATGACAGTATGGTTTGTAAACTAATATGTCATGGAAGAAATAGAACAGAGGCAATACAAAGAATGAATAGATCTTTAGATGAGTTTGTTATTGAAGGCATTACAACAACTATTGAACTTCATAAAAAATTAATAAATCATAAAAAATTTATCAATTCTGACTTTAATGTTACTTGGTTAGATAACGAAAAAATTATATAATTTTACAAGAGCTTAGCCACAGATCATATACAGGGTGATCAAATGGATTTAATGTAGGGCTTGAAGAAAAAGTCCATCCATTGAATACAAAAACTTTTTCATTATTGGAGATATTTAAATCTTTAACTTGTATATATGCAGTTATTTCAGGATCGTCATCAAATTTAGAATTTTCACATTTTAAAACTTTAATAAGTAAATTTTGATATTTTTTCTCCTCTCCAATATTAAATTTTAATATTGTATTTTTTGAGCTCACTTTATCTAAAACATTTATTTCGACAACTACATTATATTGATCATTACTTGTGTCTTGTGCATCAGAAATAGAAATATTTATAAATATTACTAATAAAAGTAAAAGATTAGCTATTCCAAGATTTATATTTTTTTTTATTTGCATTCTGATTTTTTTGTGGATTGTAAGCTTTTTCTGTTCCAGTTTGATTAGGTAAATGTTTTTTTTGCCAGTCATATTTTTTTAGATCGTGAGTATCCTCTATTTTATTTTTAATAGAATGTATCCACGAATACCAATCTACAGGAATTTTAGTAGCTTCAATTTCACCTTTGTAAATAACCCACCTTTTTTTTCTTTTTTTGTTTTCATAATATTTATTTCCGAACTCATCTTCTCCAACAAAATTTCCAAAAAAAATTGTTTGCAATCTTGTTCCAAAAGTTTGGCGATTCCACCAAGTCAAAATTTCTTTAATGAATGTCAACATAATTATTTTCAATTTCTAATTGTAAAAAAAAAATTAGACTAAATTTGAATTATGTATATACATTAAATAGTTAAACTTAAAAGATTTTTATATGGCAAAATATATAGTTGAAACTTATTATACATGTAGCTTTAAAGTTAAGCATTATTTAGATGATATAAGTAATAATCAGCTCGATCAACTTGATAAAAGAGATGATGGAGAATTTGAAATTTTAGATGTTAAATTTGATAAAAGAAATACTAAAAATTTGGAAAAAAATTCAGCAAATATAGAAATAAAATATAAAGAATCACTTGAAACACAAAATAATGAAAATCTTAATAATTCCCCAAAAAATACTTTTTTAAACAACGCATTTAAAGAAAAAGTTACAAAAAGATTTGGTATGCCAGATAGAAGGAAGGGGTATATACAAAAGGCTACTATTGGCGATCATAAAGTGTATCTTCATACAGGAGAATACGAAGACGGAAAAATTGGAGAAATTTTTATTGATACTTCAAAAGAAGGAGAATTAGTTAAAGCCTTAATGAATAACTTTGCAATTGCAATATCATTAGGCTTACAATACGGAGTACCACTGGATGAATTCGTAAGTGCATTTATAGGTACAAAATTTGAACCTTCAGGTAAAGTTCAAGGGAATGACAGAATACTAAGTGCTTCCTCAATACTTGACTATATTTTTAGAGAATTGGCTATTTCATACCTTAATAGAGAGGATCTTGCTCATACACCTTCAATTTTAAATAAAGATTCTAATAGCGAGACAGATCAAAATAACGATGAACAAAACCAATTTATAAAATTAGTAAAAGACATAACTAGTAAAGGCTTTGTTAGAAATAATTATAGAGAAAAATTAGTAGATCTTTCAGATATAAAACTTAATTTAAAAGGTAAGAAAAAATAAATTAGTCAATTTTATTTAAGATTTTTAAATTTAATTCTTTTAACTGTTTTTCATTAATATCTGAAGGGGCATTCATCATTAGATCCTGAGCATTTTGATTCATTGGAAACATTGTAACCTCTCTTATATTTTTTTCATCGGCCAAAAGCATTACAATTCTATCAATTCCAGGAGCTATACCTCCATGAGGTGGTGCTCCATAACTTAATGCATTAATCATCCCACTAAATTTTTCATTAACTACATTTTTATCGTATCCAGCAATAGAAAATAACTTATACATTAATTCTGGTATATGATTTCTAATTGCACCTGACGACAGCTCAACTCCATTACAAACAATATCATATTGATATGCTTTTAAATCTAAAGGCTTAGATAAATCTAGATTATTTGGATCTCCTTGGGGCATAGAAAATGGATTGTGACTAAAATTTATTTTTGAAGTCTCTTTATCAAGCTCAAAAATTGGAAAGTCTGTTATCCAACAAAAAGCAAAGGCTGCTTTATCAATTATGTTAAGATCCTCACCAATTTTATTTCTAGATTTAGACATAATTTCATAGATATCATTTTCCTTGCTGCAAGACATAAAAATACTATCACCAATCTCAGCATTAGTAATTTTCATTATCTTTTTTAAAGAATCTGATGAGAAAAATTTACCAATTGGACCTTTTCCAGCTAATTGATTTCCATCTTTTTCAATAGAAAGGTATGCTAACCCATTCCACCCTTGCTCTTTCGCCCACTTATCAATATTGTCAAAAAAACTTCTCGGTTTGTTAATAGTTTTTTTTGTGACTATAGCTTTAATTAACGATCCAGATTTTGATAATCTTTTAAATATTTCAAAAGTTATATCTTCTCTACTAAAAATTTCTGATATATCATGAATTAATAGAGGGTTTCGTAAATCTGGTTTATCTGTCCCGTATTTATTCATAGACTCTTTAAATGGAATTCTTGGAAATTTTTCAAACATCATTTTCTTTTTTGAAAAATTTTTAAAAAGACTTACCATCAGCTTTTCTATAACTTCAAAAATATCATCTTGTTCTACAAAAGACATTTCAATATCTAATTGGTAAAATTCACCTGGGCTTCTGTCAGCTCTTGCATCTTCATCTCTAAAACAAGGTGCAATTTGAAAATATCTGTCAAAACCCGAAACCATAATTAATTGCTTAAACTGCTGAGGTGCCTGTGGTAAAGCATAAAACTTGCCAGGATTTAGTCTACTGGGCACTAAAAAATCTCTTGCCCCTTCTGGGCTTGATGACGTTAAAATTGGTGTTTGAAATTCATTAAAACCTAATTTTTCCATTTCTTTTCTTATGAATGAAATAACCTTGGATCTTAGAATAATATTACTATGAATTTTTTTTCTCCTTAAGTCTAAAAATCTATACTTAAGTCTTATTTCCTCAGCATATTCTTGATCTGAAAAGACTGGCAATGGAAGCTCTTTTGTCTTTCCTAGAATTTGAATTGCATTAATTTTGATCTCTATTTGTCCTGTGGGAATTTCTTTATTTACTGTTTCAGGCGTTCTTTCTAATACATTTCCTTCAATTTTTATAACAGTTTCAAGAGGAATTTTTTCTAATTTAGAAAAATTTTTATTACCTTTATCTACAATACATTGTGTAAATCCAAAATTATCTCTTAAATCAATAAATAATAGATTGCCATGGTCTCGCTTTTTATGAACCCATCCTGATAGTAAAACATTTTTATTAACATGCTTTTTATTTAATTCATTGCAGTTATGTGTGCGGTATTTATTCAATTATTCCTCTAAAATTATTTTTATTGATTTATAATCAATTGGTTTTTTATTTATTAAACTAAACTGATCTACTTTATATATAAAATCTAATATTTTACCATACGACCTTTCAATTCTTTTAGTTATATATTCTATAATTTTTTTCTCAATTTTTATTTGTCTGTCAGAAAAATGTTTTAAAATTAATGCAAAAATCATATCATCATCAGGCTGATCAATTCTAGCAAATATACAATTTTTTAACCGAGATTTTAAATCTGGTAGAGAAAAATTAATTGAATTTATTGGGTTAATTGAATTAATTATTAAATATTTATTATATTGCTCAGCAAAGTTTATTAAAGAATAAAGTATTTTTTCATCAGATATATAATTCATATTATCTAAAATTATATTTTCATGAAATCTTATTTTATTGAAAAATTCATTATTAATTTCATCTGTTTTAATAATTATTGCTTTATTTTTTTTCTTAAATATTTCAGATAAGTGACTTTTACCAGAATATTTTTCACCATAAATATTTAGGATATTTTTTTCCCATTTCGGCCATGTCTCAATTAAACTAAATGCAAAATAATTACACTTTGATACAAAAAAATCATCGTAAGCAAAGTTTTGTTTTTGTTCAAATTTTAATAAAGTTTGATTTAATTTATTCATTTATAGTCCATATATTATTTTTTGAAGAAAGATTTATTTTAAATTTTTGAAATTCTTTCATTAGTTTATCTGGCGTACTGTTGCTTAGAATCACAAATGAGGTTACCTGGTTATCAAAGTTGCTAATATAATATTTTTCAACTAATTCAATTTCTTTTAATATCCTTTCAATTTTTTCTACCATAAATATATTTTTAGAACTCACATTTAATTGAATATTAAGTTTAATTGAGGTGTTAATTAAATTTATTTTTTTCCACTCATCATCATATTTAATCTTTATTAATCTTATAAGTTCTTTAACTTTATCCTGATCCTCAAGACTAAATCTTTGAAATTCCTGTTTAAAATTAGATTCAATTGAATTGATACTTAATTTTGAAAAAGTTTTAAAACTATTATTATCTGTAAAAACAATAAAAATAATAAAACTTTCATTTAATTCATATTTTGAAATAATTTCTTTAAAATCATAATTTTCTATAAAATTTATTCTTTCCTGAATTAATTTATAATCATCTAAATCTTCATTTTGTAATATATATGTTAGCAAGTATTGATGGTCATTATCCTCTTCGTAATACCAATTCTTATAAAAAGGATTTTCATTAAACAACATTAAATTACCTTTTTCAGAATCTATGAAAATTGGAATAAATAAAACTTTCTTTTCTATCATTCTTGAATGAAAAATATTCTTACTTCTTAAAAAGGTTAAAATTTTATTTTTATCGAAACTTATTTCAAAAATACCATAATATTTGTTATCTTCAAATTTTTCGTTTACGACTGAAAAACTATCTACAAAACTTTTTATTAATCTAAGATTTTGATTTTTGATCAATTTATAATCTTTTGATATTGTGATCTTGCTTATCAATATTTGAAATGCTCTTTGAAAAGCTTTATCAATTATATTATCTTTATTAAAATTGGTATTATATTCATCTGAAATCTCAATATTTTCAATTTTATATATATTTGCATGGACAATATTTGTGGAAAAAATAAATAAATAAATAAAAAATAGTATAAAAAAATTGTATAGAAACATTTTAGATATTTTTTTCATAATTTATATGCCTAATAACTTAACATATGCAAAGAGTGGAGTTAACATTAGATCTGCAGATAAATTTGTAGAGTTTATATCCAAAATAACTTCAAAACATAACAAAAATAAGAAACAAAATAATATTGGAAGTTTTGGATCTAGTACAAAAATACCGTCTAAACTAAAAAATGTTCATCTAATTGCGAGCACTGATGGAGTTGGAACAAAAATTGAGATTGCAAATGAACTAAACAAATTTGATACTATAGGTATTGATTTAGTTGCAATGAGCGTAAATGATATCTTAGTGCAAGGTGGTAAACCATTTATTTTTTTAGATTATATTTCAATAAATAAAATTGTTCAAAAAAAATTACAAGATATTTTAAAAGGTATTAATTATGGATGTAAAATCAGTGGATGTGAATTGGTTGGTGGTGAAACTGCTGAAATGCCAGGAACATACTCTAAGGGAAAATTTGATATTGCTGGTTTTTGTGTAGGCTTAGCTGAGAAAAAAAAAATTATTAAAAAAAAAAATATAAAAAATAAAAATTTAGTTGTTGCAATCCCATCATCTGGTTTGCATTCAAATGGATTTTCCTTGGTAAGATATCTGCTAAATAAAAATAAAATAAAATATAAACAGAGTATGAAATTAAAGAAGTGGTTATTAGAACCTACTAAAATTTATGTAAAAGAGTTAACAAAATTAATTGATTTAGAGTTAATTAATGGTTGTGCACATATAACCGGTGGAGGAATAAAAGATAATTTAGCAAGAATAATACCTAATGGCAAATGTGCTAAAATAAATTTAGATAAAATTAAGATAAAAGAGGTTTTTTCTTGGTTAAAAAAAAATAATATTTCTGACAATGAGATGTTAAAGACATTTAATTGTGGTGTTGGATTTATAATTATAATTAAAAAAAATAACTTTAATAAAATAAAAAAATATTTTCATCAAAATTATGCTCCATATGTAATTGGAGAGATAATTAATGGAAAATCAAAAGTTTCATTGTATGGTAAAATTAATTGGTAAAAATAAAATACAATGTGCTGTTTTTATTTCAGGTCGTGGGACTAATTTTAAATCAATATATAATTTTTCTAAGACAAAACTATCAAAAATAAATATCCAAATTGTCATAAGCAATAAACATGGTGTTGATGGTATTAAATTTGCTAAAAAAAAGAAAATTAAAACAAAAATTTTTAATTTTAAAAATATAGTTTTAACTGAAAATCGAATTATTAAATTGTTAGAAAAAAATAATATTAAATATATTTTTTTAGCTGGATTTATGAAAATTCTAAGAAAGAGATTTATTAAAAAGTTTAAAAATCCAATTTTAAATATCCACCCATCTTTATTGCCTAAATACAAAGGTTTAAATACACATGTAAGAGTAATTCAAAATAAAGAAAAATTTTCTGGTTGCACTGTTCATTTTGTCAATGAAAGATTAGATTCTGGTCAAATTATTATGAAAAAAAAAGTTAAAGTTTTGAAAAAAGATACCCCTAAAAGCCTTGCAATGAAAATTTTGAAAGAAGAAAATAAACTATATCCAAAAGCTATAAGTAAAATTATATCTAAGATTTAAAGAAGAAATCTATTTCAATTTTAGCGTTTTCAATACTATCTGAACCATGAACAGAGTTTTTATCTATGGAAATTCCATACTTTTTTCTAAGAGTCCCCTCTTCTGCTTTAGTTGGATCTGTAGCTCCCATTAACTTTCTATTTTCAGTAACAGCATTCTCTCTTTCAAGAATCATTACAACAATCGGTCCTGAGGATAAATAATTACAAAGTTCATCGTAAAACGGTTTAGATTGGTGTACTTTATAAAATTCTTCAGCTTCGCTTTTAGAAATTTTAATTTTTTTTTCATTTTTAATATCAAATCCATTTTCAATAAAATTATTTTTTATTTGTTCATGTAAATTTCTTTCAACAGCATCAGGTTTTATTATTGATAATGTTTGTTCTACATTACTCATAATGATCCTCCACTAACTTATTTAATAACCTTACACCATATCCTGTCGCTCCTCCTGAGTTTAGTGCACCAGCATATTTTGAAAATGCCATGCCAGCTATATCTAAATGTGCCCAAGGTGTATTTTTTGTTACAAATCTTTGTAGAAACTGAGCCGCTGTAATTGAACTTGCGCCTCCTACATAGTTGATATTCTGCATATCCGCATTTTTTGAATCCATTAATTTATCGTAATTTTTATTTAAAGGTAATCTCCACACTTTTTCGTCAACTTTAATTCCTGTTTTATGCAGTTGTTCAGATAATTTATCATTGTTAGAAAACAATCCCGCATGCTCTGAACCAAGTGCAACAATAATTGCTCCTGTTAAAGTAGCAAGATCAATAATAAATTTTGGTTTAAATTTTTTTTCAGTGAATGCCAGAGCGTCAGCTAGTACTAATCTTCCTTCCGCATCAGTATTCAAGACTTCAATAGTTTTTCCATTATATGATTTGACTATATCTCCAGGCCTTTGAGCATTTCCACCTGGCATATTTTCAACAAGTCCAACAACGCCTACAGCATTAATTTTTGCTTTTCTTATTGCGAAATTTTTCATTAAACCTGCAACAACTGCTGATCCTGCCATGTCATAAGTCATATCTTCCATAAATTTTGCAGGCTTTAAAGAAATTCCACCTGTATCAAAGCAAACACCTTTTCCAACAAATGCAAGTGGCTTAGATTTTGATTTATCTCCATTCCATTCCATTGTTACTAAATATGAACCCCTAATACTTCCTTGTCCAACACCAATCAAAGCATTACATCCCATTTGTTTTAATTTTTTTTCATCATATATTGTAACTTTAAGCCCAATTTTTTTTAATTTGGATAGCCGTTTAGCGTATTCATCAGGATGTAAAATATTTCCAGGTTCTGATACTAGATCTTTTGTAAAGTTAATACCTTTTAGAATTGCATCTAACTTTTTAGCCTTTAAAGAGAGATCTGACTTATGAATATTAACGTTAACAATTTTATTATTTTTTTTCGATTTATATAAATTAAACTCATAAGACTTAAGTTTCAGACCATGTATAAAACAACTAAAATAATTTAAATTTTCATTTCTGACAGATTTGAATTGCGGTAACTTGATATAAATATCATGTACATCATTTTTTTTTAAATAATCATAAAAATTTGCTCCAAGTTTCTCAAATTCAAGCTCATTGTTTGATCTTGACAAAAAGATAACTATTATTTTACTGTTAAAGTCCTGATTTATTGAGAATATTTTATTCTCTTTAAGGTTCTTATTTTGCTTTATTAAATTTAGAATTTTTTGATTAATTTTATCCTCAAATTCACCTTTAAATTCACTTATTTTTATATTTTGTTGAACAAAAATAGCTTTATTCTTGATTGAGGGTTTTTTCTTATCTAAATAATTTATTTTTAAACTCATTTGTATTAAATATAGTATAGGTTGTAGCTTATATGTATCAAAAAAGAAAATTTCAATGGAAAAAATAATCTTTAGAAAATTTTTATACGATTTAACGAGTTTTTTTGTAATTGTATCCTTAAGTTTATCTTTAATTACTTGGGTAATTCAATCAGTCAACTATTTGGACTTTATCTCTCAAGATGGCCACGGATTTAAAGTATATTTTAGTTTTATACTTCTAAATTTTCCAAAAATTTTTTCTAAGCTAATCTTATTTTCTTTCTTTGTAAGTCTTTTTTATATTATTCAAAAATACCAGTCGAATAATGAAATGTTAATTTTATGGACGAATGGAATTAGTAAATTTAATTTTGTAAAGTTCATTGTAAAAGTATCTATAGTATTTACAATAATTCAAATAGCATCTGTATATTTTTTAATTCCTAAGTCTCAAAGTTATTCTAAAGATTTTATAAGAAATTCTAATATAGATTTATTCTCATCATTAATTACTGAAAAAAAATTTATAGATACAGTAAAAGATTTTACCATATTTGTAGAAAGTATTGATGAGAATGGTAATATGGAAAATATTTATTTAAAAGATAGTATCAACAAATTAAATACACAGATAATATCAGCAAAGTCAGGAAAAATAATTGAATTAGGATCCACTAAATACTTAAGTTTAAATTTTGGACAAATTTTAGATATATCGGGGGCAAATGGAGGGGAAACAAAAGTTATAAAGTTTAATAATACAACGTTTAATATTTCAAATTTTAAAACAAAATCTACAACTTTTCCAAAGTTACAGGAATTAAATTCAAATATATTAAATTCTTGTATTAAACATTTTTTCCTCGGAAATAAAAAAGATTATAGTCTTCCAAATTTTCATTGTACTAGAGACTCTTCAATTAAAAGTGCAAAAGAAATATTTAATAGATCTTTCAAACAAATTTATATCATTGCTTTAGCATTAGTGACTTGTATATTAATTTTTTTAAATGATAAAAATCCAAAATACTCATTACAAAAAATATTTGTTTTTTTATTTGGAATAATTTGTATAGTTCTTTCAGAGTTAAATTCTGAATTTCTAAATTTGTCAATAATAAGTAATATAATAATTTTATTAATTCCATTATTAATTTTTATTTTAGCTTTAATGGTATTGATTAATTTTAATAGGAAATATTCTTAAGTTTATGGTAAATAAAATTTATATAAAACATATATTTTATATTTTTCTTACTAGATTTGTAAATCTAACCCTAATTTTTTCTGCTTTAATTTTTATAATGAATATACTTGAGGAGCTCAAATTTTTTAGTAGCAGTAACCAAATAGGAATTGGTTATCCTGTTTTACTAACTATACTTAATTTACCTTCAGTTCTATTTGAAATTTTTCCATTTATTATTTTAATATCTACTCAATTTTTTTTTATAAAATTTCAAAATACCGATGAATTATTAATTTTCAAAAATAATGGGATTAATAATATAAAAATAATATCATTTATTTGTTTGTTAGTTTTTGTTGTGGGTTTAATTTTAATTACTGTTTTTCACTTATTTTCTTCATCTATGAAAAACAATTATTTAGAATTTAAAAATAAATATACAAATGATAATAAATATTTAGCTGTAATCAATGAAAACGGTTTATGGATTAAAGATAAAATTGAAGAAAAATTTATGATAATTCATGCAGAAAAAATTGAGAAAAATATTTTAAGAAAATTGTTAATAACTGAGTATGACTCTGATTATAGTATACAAAGGAATATAGTCTCAAATAAGGCCATAATAACTAGTAATATTTGGAATATAAAAGGTGCTACAATAATAGATAATAAAGGAAAAAGGGAAAAAAATATAGAAATCAATATAGAAACTAACTTTGATTATATAAAAATAAATTCATTATTTTCTAATCTAGAGTCTCTTAATATTATTGAACTAATAAACCAAAAAAATGACTTTAAAGGTGTAGGTCTCAATGTTTCAGATATTGATTTACATTTATATAAATTAATCTTTTTACCATTCAGTTTAGTTATTTTTGCAATTATGTCCTCGATTTTAATGCTTAATATCAAATTTAAAAAGTCTCCAACTTTTATGCTAATTGTGGGTATATTGCTATCAGTAATCATTTATTATATTTTTTATTTCTTTGAATTGCTTGGTTCAAATAATAAAATACCGATAATTCTTTCTGTGCTATTACCAAATATTATTTTATTCTTAACTTGCTTAATAGGGATTGTTAATATCAATGAAAAATAAATTACAAAATTTTTTAGTATTATTTTTGTTTATTTTTTCGTGCAATATAGTTTTGGCTGAGGATATTGTTATTGATGCAGAGAAAGTAGATATTAAAGAAAAGGGTAATCAAATTATAGCTTCAGGGTCTGTAAAAATAAGTGATGGGAAAAAATTAGAAATTTTTGGAGACAGAGCTAATTATAATAAAATAGATCAAATTATTCAAGTAAGTGGCAATGTGGTAATATTTTCATATGATGAAAGTAATAATCCTAAATATAAAATTGTAGGACAAAACTCTAATTTCAATCGTAATACAGAAATATTGGAAATTACAGATAATGTAATTTTAAATGATTTTGCTAATGACTCTGAATTTATATCAAATAAAATAATTTTTTATAAACGAAAAAATCTAATTAAAAGCTTTGAAGAATCAAATATTAATTTCCAAAACAACTATTTTATTACAACAAAAAATATTATTTATAATGAAGTAAAGAAAATTATTTATAGTAAAAACAAAACAAATATTAAAGATAATTATGGAGGTTCATTTGATTTATCTAATTTTGAATTTAATCTAAATCAAAGACATATAAAGGCAGAAAAAATTAAATTATCAGATGAAAGTAAAAATATTTTAAAATTTAACAAAGGATTTATTAATTTAAATTCAAATGAAATTGCAGGATCGGATTTTGAATTAAAATTAAATAAAGATATATTTGGAAATAAAGAAAATGACCCAAGATTAATTGGAAGATATATAATTTCTAACAAGTTTGAAACTCAAATGAAAAAAAGTAGTTTTACAACATGTAAAAATATTGATGGAAAATGTCCAGCCTGGTCTATATCTGCAAATGAAATTACATATAAAAAAGAGAAAAAAATAATTGAATATAAAAAAGCTTGGCTAGATATTTATGATGTACCTGTAGCTTATTTCCCTTATTTTTTTCATCCAGATCCATCTGTTAAAAGACAATCTGGCTTCTTATTTCCTGAGTTCACAAATAGTAGTAATCTTGGCTTTTCAACTCAAATACCTTATTTTAAAGCAATTGATTATGACAAGGATTTAACTATTGCACCTAGGGTATATACAAATGATAATTTATTTTTACAGGGTGAATATAGACAGGCTTTTAAAAATTCAGATTTTATAACAGATTTTAGTTTTAACAAAAAAAAACAATCCAACACACATTTTTTTGGAAATTTAAAGGGTTCTGTGCATGATTCATTTTATGAAATGAGAATTGAAACTGTGTCAAACTCAAACTATTTAAAAAAATATCAGATTAAATCGCCATTAATAAAAAGTTATAATACTCTTAATTCTTTATTTATAATTGAAACTGAGGCAGATGATTATAATTTTTCTACATCGATTGATGTAATTGAAGATTTGAATAAAACGGATAATGATAAATACGAATACTTATTTCCAAATTTTGAATATGCAAAAGATTTTTATTTAGATAATAGTTTATTTAACACTATAAATTATAAATCTAGTGGTAGTTATCGTAAATATAATACAAATATTGATGAAGCTGATTTCATTAATAATTTTATATTTAATTCAAATAATTTTGGATTATTAAAAAATTCAGAATCTAACTTAGATTTATTAGTTAGAAATGTAAATACATATGGAGATTTATCAAATACTTATAAAAATGATAATGATTACAAAATTTTAACATCACTTTTATATAAAATAGAATATCCTCTTTTAAAAGAAACAAAATCAGATAAAAGTTTTTTAACTCCACTGGTAGCTTTTAGATATAGTCCCAACAAAGGAATTAATTTAAAAAATGAAAAAACATCAATCTCATTTCAAGATTTGTTTAAAATTGACAGAGTAAGTAATAAAACTGTTGAGGCTGAAGAATCTGTGACACTGGGAATTGAATATAAAAAACAAAATAAAAACTTTGAAAAAGTAAATTTAGGAATAGCTACAAATTTAAGATTAAATGAAGATAATGATTTACCAAATAGTTCAACATTAGGTCAAAAAACCTCAGATTTAATAGGATACTCAGGAATTAAT
>CACMDE010000008.1 GCA_902612345.1 uncultured Pelagibacteraceae bacterium
TGGTTGGAATTTAATTTCAAAAGAAATAGATAAGTATAAAACAGAATTTATACCTGTTGATTCTGAACATTTTTCAATATTTAAACTGACCAATAATATTGCAAAAGAACAAATTAAAAAAATAATAATTACAGCTTCTGGTGGCCCATTTCTTAATAAAAAAACAACTAAAAAAAAAATAAGAATTATTGATGCACTTAAACATCCAAATTGGAAAATGGGAAAAAAAATTTCTATAGACTCATCAACTTTAATGAACAAAGTGTTTGAAGTAATCGAAGCAAAAAAAATTTTTAATATAAATTACAATCAAATAAAAATAGTTATAAACCCAAATTCATACATTCATTCAATTGTTATTTTCAAAAATGGAACAATTAAAATTTTGGCCCATGAACCTGACATGATTATACCAATATATAATTCACTATATGCTGATGAAAATAAAAATTTTTTTAATACTAAAGATCTTGATTTAAATAAAATTAATAATTTAAATCTATCAAATCCAAACCTAAAAAAATTTAAAGTATTAAAAATATTAAAAATTATACCATCTAAAGATACCTTATATGAAACAATACTTATTTCGATAAATGATGAGTTGGTTGATATGTTTTTAAATAAAAAAATTGAACATAAAGACATATCATTTTATTTGTTAAAAATAATTAATTTTAAATTTTTTAAAAAATATTGTAATGTAAAGCCAGTATCAGTGGATCAAATTTACAGAGTAAGGAATCTAGCAAAACAATTTGTTAAAGATTATATGAAATATGATTAAAAATTTTTTTATTAAATTAATAATTATTTTTTTATTTAATCTTAATTACTCATATGCTGAGAAAATTAAGAAATTTGAAATTACAGGAAATGATAGAATCTCCGATGAAACTATAATTTTGTTTAGTGAGTACAATATTAATGATGATATTAATCAATCAAATTTAAATGAAATTATTAAAAATTTATATCAAACATATTTTTTTAAAAATATTGATATTGATTTTAATAACAATATTTTATTCATAAATGTTTCTGAAAATCCTCTTATTCAATCTGTAACATTTTCAGGTATTAAAAGAACTTCATTAACCGATCAAATGAAGAATATTATTTTGCAAAAAGAAAAATCATCTTTTGTCGAAAACAAAATAAAAGAAGATCAAAATAGAATATTAAATTCTTTAAGAGTAAGTGGATATTATTTTTCCGAAGTTTCAGTAAATGTTAAAAGAAATGATAATAATACAGTTGATATTATTTATCAGATAGATTTAGGAAAAAAAGCTTTAATAAAAAAAATAAAATTTATAGGAAACAAAATTTATAAAGATAATAAATTGAGAAAAGTTATAGTTTCTGAAGAAGATAAATTTTGGAAATTTATTTCGTCAAAGAAAAATGTAGATCTTAAAAGGTTTGAATTAGACAAAAGTCTTCTAGAAAATTTTTACAAAAATAAAGGTTATTATAAAGTAAAAATAAATAGCTCATTTGCACAGATAATTAATGACGAGTATTTTGAGGTTATTTTTAATATTGATGCAGGAGAAAAATATTATTTTAATAAATTAGCTTTAAATTTACCAATTGATTATAATAAACAAGATTTTATTGAACTTGAAAATTTAATTAAGAATCTTGAGAACAAACCATATTCTTTGAAAAATATAGAATATATTCTAGATGAAATTGATGAGATTGCATTAAACAATAATTATCAATTTGTTAGTGCATCTTATGATGAAAAAATAATTAAAAAAAATAAAATAAATTTATCAATAAATTTAAATGATGCTGAAAAGTATTATATCGAAAAAATTAATATAACTGGAAATAACATAACATCCGAAAATGTAATAAGAAATCAGCTTTTAGCTGATGAAGGAGACGCATACAATGAGTTGTTAGTAAATAAATCATACAACAATATAAGAGCTCTACGTTTATTTCAAAATGTAAAATCAAGTGTAGAAACTTCAGATAAAAAAATGAGTAAAATAATTAATATTGATGTTGAAGAAAAAGCTACAGGTGAAATTTTTGCTGGTGCTGGCACAGGAACTAGCGGTTCCAGTTTAAGTTTTGGTATAAGTGAAAATAATTATCTAGGAGAAGGTATAAGATTAGGAACCGATTTAACGATATCTGATAAGTCTATTACAGGTACATTTTTTATGAATCAGCCAAATTATAAAAATTCTAATAGATCATTTAATAGAGGGTTTGAAAGAAAAGAAGAAGATAACTTATCAACATTTGGTTATGAACTTAAAAAAACAGGATTTAGTTTTGGTACTTCTTATGAACAATATAAAAATGTCCTGTTTTCTCCAACATTCAAAACAAATTATGAGCAGTTAACAACTACTTCAAAGGCTACAGCTGCTAAAAAAAAGCAGGAAGGAAACTATCTTGACGCTATTTTAGATTATTCTATTTCGTTGAATAAGCTAAATCAGAATTTCAATCCTACAGATGGTTTTTTATTTACTTTTTCTCAAGAACTACCAATTTACAGTGAAGATTACACTTTAATAAACCGAGTTAACTATTCAAAATATTTTGAAACAGATAATAATAATGTTTATTCGTTTTCTATTTTTACCGCAACTGCTAATTCTTTATCGAACGATGATGCTAGAATTACAAAAAGAATATTTATTCCTCAGAGAAAACTTAGAGGTTTTGAACCAGGCAAAATTGGTCCAAAAGATCAAGGTGAATATGTAGGAGGAAACTATGGAGCGGCTGTTAACTTTGCATCGACATTACCAGGTTTATTTACAAATTTACAAGATTTAGATTTTAGTTTCTTTTTAGATGCAGCAAATGTATGGGCTGTTGACTATAGTTCTTCAGTAGACGATAACAGTAAAATTAGATCCTCAACAGGAATTGCTTTAGATTGGTTCACACCAATCGGTCCTTTAAGTCTTTCTTATGCTTTGCCACTGACAAAAGCTTCAACAGATACAACAGAAAAATTAAGATTTAATATAGGTACTACATTTTAGTGAAAAAGTATAAAAATTTTTTTCTAATATTTATATTAGTCAATGTAACTACCTACAGTTATTCTCAAAACATTGTTTATGCTAATTTAGATTATATACTTCAAAATTCAATTGTTGGAAAAAAAATAATAAATCATTTTGAAAAATTAAATCAGAAACTATCAAATGAAATTAATAATGATAAAAAAATAATTTTAGAGAAAGAAAAATCTCTTATATCGAAAAAAAATATTTTAGATGAGGAAGAATTTACAATTGAAGTTCAAAATTTACGAAATGAGCTAAACTCTATTAATAATGTTAATAAAGAAAAACTTATTAAAATAAATAGTAATAAAGATAGAGTAAGCAAATCTTTCATGAATCAAATAAATACTATTTTAAAAGAATTTGCAGAAACTAATAATATAGATATAATAATATCATCCAAACAAATGTTAATCGGCAAATCAAATTTAGATGTAACTGATGATTTGATAAAAATAGTTGATAAGAAAATCAAAAAATTTGAAATTAAAAATGACTAACAAACTTAATAAAGAACAAATCATTGATCTTCTTCCACATAGAGAGCCAATGCTTTTAATTGACGAACTTATAAATATAAAAAAATTATTTTCAGCTACAGCGATTGTTAATGTAAAAAAAGACAGTTTCTTTGTTCAAGGACATTTTCCTGGTCAACCTGTAATGCCAGGTGTTTTAATTGTTGAAGCCTTTGGTCAAGCAGCCGCTGCTTTAACAGCTGCAGGAATAGATAAGAATGAATATGAAAATAAACTAGTTTTTTTAATGAGTGTTGAAAAAGCTAGATTTAGAAATCCAGTAATTCCTAATTGTAGATTAGAATTAAATATAGAAGCCATAAGATCTCATGGAAGAGTTTGGAAATACAAAGGCCAAGCTTTTGTTGATGGAAAAAAAATGGCTGATGCACAGTGGTCTGCAACGATTGTAGATAGGAAATAATTAGCAATAAATCTTGATAAGCATTTAAAATAAGTTTTGATATTAAACTTATTAATGTCAAATCCTTTTTTTAAAAATACAGGCCCTTATGAAATAAATGATTTGTTAAAATTAATTAATTTAGACAATCAATCATTTCCTACTGAAAAAATATTTGATATTAAAGATCTTAACTCCGCTAAAAATGGAGAAATCACCTTTTTTCATTCGAAAAAATATAATGATCTGGCTAAAATTACTAAGGCATCTTATTGTTTAACCACAGAAAACCTCAAATCATTTTTACCAACAAATTGTAAGCTTGTAATAACAGATAAAGTTTTATTGCATACAGCTAAAATTACAAAAATTTTCTATCCTGATTCTGTAAATGATAATTATGACAATACCGCTGTTGAAATTGATCAAACTGTTTATAAAAATAAGGTAAAACATGGCAAAAATGTTCTAATTGGTAAAAATGTAAAAATTGGTGCAAATTGTTTAATAGGTCACAACTCTATCATCGAAAGAAATGTGTCTATAGGTGATAATTGTTCTATAGGATCAAACGTGATCATTCGTAATTCAATAATTAAAAACAATGTTCATATTTTAGATAGCTGTGTTGTAGGAAAAAAAGGATTTGGTTTTTTTCCTGACAAAAACTCTAATTTTAGATACCCACAAGTTGGTATAGTTATAATCGAAGATAACGCAGAGATTGGATGTGGATCAACAATAGATAGGGGCTCGCTATCAAATACGATAATTGGAAAAAATACCTACTTAGATAATCAAATACATATAGCTCATAATGTTAAAATAGGAGAAAATTGTATAATTGCTGGTCAAGTTGGATTTGCAGGTAGTTCAACATTAGGTAACAATGTAATGATAGGTGGTCAAGCTGGAATTTCTGGACATCTTAAAATTGGAAATAATGTACAAATTGGTGGAGGTAGTGGTGTAATCAAAAATATACCAGATAACTCAAAGGTCATGGGATATCCAGCAAGAGATTTAAAAAATTTTATTCGAGAAAACAAATGATTGATAAAACTGCTATTATAAATAAAAAAGCAAAAATTCATTCATCTGCAAAGGTTGGCCCTTTTACAGTAATTGGTCCCAATGTTGAGATAGGTGAGAATGTTACGATCCACTCTCATGTTAATATTTCTGGCTATACGAAAATAGGAAGCGGAAATATTTTTTATCCATTTGCATCAATTGGTAATGACCCACAGGATTTAAAATATGATGGTGAACAAACGTTATTAGAAATAGGAGATAACAACAAATTCAGGGAGTATGTTACAGTTAATCCAGGTACAGTTGGCGGGGGAGGAATTACAAAAATTGGTAATAATTGTCTTTTTATGATTTCATCACATATTGCACACGACTGTAATGTTGGGAGTAATGTTATAATAGCAAATAATGTGCCTTTAGGCGGACATGTAACTATTGAAAATAACGTTGTGATAGGTGGAAATTCAGCAGTACAACAATTTACTAGAATTGGAGAGATGGCAATGATTGGAGGAATGACAGGAGTATTACATGATGTAATTCCTTATGGATTATCAGTTGGAAATAGAAATTATTTACAAGGTTTAAATTTAATTGGTCTAAGAAGAGCAAATTTTGAAAATAAATATATATTGGGCCTTTCAGAAGCTTATAAAGAAATATTTGCAACTAAAAATCTTACAGAAAATTTAAGTAAACTTAATGGAGCTTTTAAGGAAAATCCGTTGGTAAAAAATGTTATTGAATTCATAAATAAGGATAAGAAAAGATCTATTTGTACACCTTTTTCAAAGGAGTAGTATGATTGGCTTAATATTTGGTGAAACTAGTTTTCCAATAGAAATACTAAAGAAAATAAAGAAAAAAAACATTAAATATTTAATTATAGATTTAACAAAAAAATCAACAAAATTTAAAAAAGATAAAAACTCTTATAAAGTTTCAATCGGACAATTCGGTAAAATAATTAAAATTCTTAAAAAAAATAAATGTAAAAAAGTGTTATTTGCTGGAAAAGTTACAAAACCTAATTTCTCAAAACTTAAGCTCGATTTAAAAGGAATTTATTATATTCCAAGGATTGTTAAAGCATCAAATCTTGGGGATGCAGCCATACTTAAAGAAGTAATAAAAATTTTAAATGAGCAAAATATAAAAACTATTAGTTCGCTGACATTTAATCCTGAATTGACTTTAAAAAAAGGTAATTATTCGAAAATAAAACCTAGTAGTGAAGACAAAAAAAACATTAAAAAAGCAATTAGAACATTAAACAGCTTAGGAAAATATAATTTTAGTCAGGGAACTATTGTAAGAAATAATAAAGTAATAGCAATTGAAAGTAAAGGAGGAACTGAACAAATGTTAAAAAAATGTAAATCTAGTAATTTTAAAAAAAATGGCGTTTTAGTTAAATATCCAAAAAAAAAACAGGACTTACGTATTGATTTACCAACTGTTGGGTTAAAAACTTTTCAATTAACCAAGAATGCTGGCCTTAAAGGAATAGTATTAAAAAATAAACAACATGTCTTCTTAGAAAAAAAAGCATGCATTAATTATGCAAATAAATATAAAATGTTCATTAGTATCAAATGAAGAAAATTTTTATTTTAACTGGAGAACCTTCAGGAGATAAACTAGCCTCTACAGTTATTTCTAAATTAAACGAAAGTCACAATAACATAGATTACCTAAGTGTAGGAGGTACACATTTAAATAAACTAGGTATTAAATCAATATATGATTTAAAGGAGATAACTTATATAGGTTTTACTAATGTATTTATTAATTTGTTTAAGATAAGAAGTAAAATTAATGAAACTGTTAAAAAGATAATTGAATTTAAACCCGATATTCTTTTTAGTGTAGATAGTCCTGATTTTACTTTAAGAGTTGCTGAAAAAGTAAAGAAAATCAATCCTAATATTAAAACAATCCATTATGTTGCTCCACAAGTGTGGATTTGGAGAGAAGGGAGAATAAAAAAATTTAAAAAATTTTTAGATCATGTTCTATTATTATTTAATTTTGAAAAAAAATATTTTGATAAAGAAAATATTAAAAATACTTTTGTTGGCCACCCTTTACTTGAAAATAAAGAAAATATTAAAACAAAATTATCTAACTTAATTAAAAATGATAAAAAAATTATATCTTTATTTCCTGGAAGTAGATTGTCAGAAATATCAATTCTTTTACCAATATTGATAGACTTTGTAATACTTATGAATAATAAGTTTAACGAATATCATTTTGTATTTCATTCGACTGATCAAAATAAAAATTTAATTAAGGAAAAATTAAAAAAATTTAATTTTGAAAACCTTGATGTAATATCAGATGAAAATATTAAATCTCAAATCTTATTTAATTCAAAATTTGCTGTAGCTAAATCTGGGACTGTATCATTAGAAATTTGCAATTTTAAAATTCCATCAATAATAATTTATAAAATGAATTATTTAAATTTTATGATTATTAAGTCTTTAGTAAAAACAAAATATGCAAATATAATAAATATAATAAATCAGAAAGAAATTATTCCTGAACTTATTCAAAAAGAATGTAATGCAAAAGAAATTTTTAGATCTGTTGTTTATTTTCTTAAAAATCCTGAACTTATGGATAAGCAAATAAATCTTATTACTAATACCTTAAATGATATTAGATCTAAAACTTCTTCATCTAAAGAAGCTTCTGCTGTTATCTCAAGTTATCTTGGCGCTTAATCTTTTTTTAACTTCTTCTTTTCCAAGAGAAATAATTATATCATATATACCAGGACCAAATTTCGATCCTGTTAATATAATTCTAAGTGGCTGACCAACACCTTTGAAATTCGTTTTATTTGATTTTATCAGGTTTTCTACAATTGGCTCTAAGTTAATTCTTTCAAATTTATCTAATTTATCAATATTGCTTGAAAATTCTGAAATAATTTTTTTAGCATTATCATCTATTAATTTAAGATCATCCTTATTAAAACTGACCACATCTTCAATTATATATGTCGAGTTATTATAAATATCTTCTAAAGTTTTAGCTTTGTTTTTAAGAAAGTTTAATGATTTTTTAATTTTATCTGATTTTTCGTTTGGTATATTATTTTTATATTTATTACAATAATATTCAAATTGACTGTAAAGTTCATTTTCACTCATATTTTTAATATAGTGTTCATTCATAGACAAAATTCTACTCATATCTAGCTTAGAGGGTGATTTTCCAATTCCGTCTAAATTAAAATATTTAATACTTTCATCTATGGTAAAAATTTCCTTATCTTTATATGACCAACCTAATCTTAAAAGGTAATTTCGCAATGCCTCTGGCATAATTCCTATCTTTGAATAGTCATCTAATGTTGATGCTTTATCTCTCTTTGATAGTTTTTTTCCTTCTGTTGTGTGTATTAGAGGTATATGTGCAAAGGATGGCAATTCCCATTTCATTGCTAAATAAATTTGCATTTGTTTAAATGTATTAATTTTGTGGTCATCACCTCTAATTATATGTGTAATATACATTTGATGATCATCAACGCATGCTGATAAGTTATATGTTGGTGTTCCATCATTTCTTAAAATAATAAAATCCTCAATAGTATTATTTTCTATTTCTACATCACCTTGCACCAAGTCTTTTAATATTGTAGTTCCTTCAATTTTACTTTTAAATCTAATAGTAGGTTTTAAATCTTTAGGAGCTTCTGCTTCACTTTTATTTCTCCATTTTCTATCATAAATATATGGAATTTTTTTTTGCTTTGCTCTTTTTTTCTGTTCTTCAATTTCTTCACTTGAGCAGTAGCATTTATATGCATGTCCATTTTTTAATAATTCATTTGCAATATTTATATGATCATCAATCTTTTTTGATTGAATATATTCTTCCCCATCATTTTGTACACCAATCCAATTAAGTGAATTTATAATTTGAATTTTGTATTCATCTTTTGATCTTTCTTTATCAGTATCTTCAATTCTTAAATAAAAAGATCCATTTTTATTTTTTGAATAAAGCCAATTAAACAGAGCAGTCCTAACTCCTCCAATATGCAATGGTCCCGTAGGTGAGGGTGCAAAACGAGTTGCAACTTTTTTCATATATATTTTGTAGACTATTTTAGTTAAAGTTTCTATATAAAGATATTAGAACGCCTTGGACTTTAACTCTGTCTGGGCCAAAGATTTTTGTTTCGTAATTTCTGTTAGCACTTTCTAATGCAACAGTTTTTCCTTTGATTCTTATTCTTTTTAACATTGCTTCATGATCATCTATTAGAGCAACTACAATTTTTCCATTTTCTGCTCTATCAGCTTTTTTAATTATTACTGTATCACCGTCATTGATACCAGCTTCTATCATTGAATCACCTTTTACTTTCAATCCAAAAAATTCACCATTATTTTCAATATTTGAAGGCAGGGGAATTCTAGAAACTTCGTTCTGAATTGCTTCTATTGGTGTTCCAGCTGCAATACTTCCTAATACAGATATTTCATTTTTTTTAGATTTATTCATTTCACTTAATCCACCTTTAATTACGCTGGGTGAAAAAGAATTATAAATATCATTTGCAGAAGCTGTTTCTGGTAATTTTACTACTTCTAATGCACGAGCTTTATGAGCTAATCTTTTAATAAATCCTCGTTCTTCTAATGCACTAATTAGTCTATGAATACCGGATTTAGACTTTAAATTTAAAGAAGATTTCATTTCCTCATAAGAAGGAGACACACCACTATTTCTAATTTTTTTATTTATAAAAAGTAACAGGTTTTTTTGTTTTTTTGTTAGCATAGAACAAATCAAGTACATCTTTGTTCTATAAAAGTTCTTGCTTAAATACAACCAAAAAAAGGCTTATAAATAAAGGGTTTTTGACTAAAGAACTGAAAATATTGAGTTACTTTCTAAGTTTTTTAATAATGATTCACCAATTAGAAAAGTTTTAATATTTGTTTGATTGGAAATTTTTAAAACATCATCCTTATTTTTTATACCACTCTCAGAAACCAATATTCCATTAAAGCTATTTAAAGTTTTATAAATTTCAAAAGTGATATTTAAATCAGTTTTAAGTGTTTTTAAATTTCTATTATTTATACCTATTATTGCATTTTTAAAACTAGCAATTCTATTTGCCTCTTCAACAGTATGAACTTCAATTATTATAGACATTTTGTATTCTAAAGCTGTATTATAGAGTTCTTCTAGTTGATTTTGACTTAAAGCAGCAACAATCAAAAGTATAGCGTCAGCGCCGAAACTTTTTGCTAATGGAATTTGAAATTTATCAATAAAAAAATCCTTACATAATACAGGTAGATTTACCTGTTCTTTAATTTTAGAAATATGTTCTAAACTACCATTAAAAAAATCTTCTTCAGTTAAAACTGATAAACATGTTGCTTTATGTTTCTCATATATTTTAGCTATATTCACAGGGTTATAATCTTCAATTATAACACCCGCAGAAGGGCTTTTTTTTTTAATTTCAGCTATTATAGAAAATTTTCCATTTGAGTAATTTGAATGTATTTTTTTTTTAAAATCTAGGTATTTATCAAATTTATCAATTTTGTGTTCTAAATCCTCTATTTTTAATTTATTTTTTAATAAATTTAATTTTTCTATTTTTTTATTTATGATTTTATCTAGAGAATTAGATGCCATTTTGAATTTTTTCTAAATGGTTGAAAGCTTTTCCTGACAAAATATGATCTCTTGCTTTTTGATAGGCTTCTTTAAAGTTATTTTTATCTTCAGAAACGATCAATCCTGCTGCAGCATTTAAACATACTGCAATTGAAAAATCATTATCTTCACCTTTAAAAATATTAATAATTTTTTTTGAATTATAATTTGAATCTTCACCTAAGATAGTATCAAAACCTTTAGTCTTTATGTTTAATTGACGTGGATCAATTGTAATATTTGATATTTCTCCATTTTTTAATTGACAAACATTAGTAGTTGCATAGGGTGAAATTTCATCTAGTCCGTCATCACTATTAACAATCCATGCGTTTGTAATTTTTAAATCTTTCAATGCATTTGCAAAAATATTTAAAAGCTTTTTATCAAAAACACCAACAACTTGCTTTTTAACTAGTGCAGGGCTGCTTAACGGACCGATCATATTAAATATAGTTCTTTTGCCAATTTTTTTTCTTACTGGTCCAACATATTTCATCGCCAAATGATAATTTGGAGCAAACATAAAACCAAAATTAAATTTGTTAATATTATTCTCCACAGATTTTGCATCTAAATTAATATTTATATTTAATTTTTCCAAAACATCTCCTGAACCACATTTTGATGAAACTGCTTTATTTCCATGTTTTGCAACTTTAATACCCATGGAAGCCAATAAAAGTGCAGATGCAGTTGAAATATTCAGAGTATTTTTTCCATCACCTCCAGTGCCACATGTATCGATTGCATCCGCAACATTAACTCTTGTAGATTTATCTCTTAAAACATAAACACCAGCTGCAATTTCAGTTGATACTTCACCTTTATTAGATAACAGTGTTAGAAATTGATAAATCTCATCCTCAGAGATTTCTCCGTTCATTATTTTTGTGAATATGTCCTTTGTCTCTTCAAAATTAAGATCAATTTTATCTTTTAATTTTTTAAGAGAGTTTTTCATTTTATATTTTAACAAAATTTTCTATAATTTTCATACCAACTTTCGTATTAATGCTTTCAGGATGAAATTGTACACCATGAATTTGATATTTATTATGCATTAAACCCATTATTATGTTGTTATCTGTTGTAGCTGTTACTATTAAATCCTTAGATAAACTAGCTTTGTCTACAATTAGACTATGATATCTAGTAGCTGTAAATTTACTCTTTATTCCCTTTAATACACCAAGTTTCTTACTTTTTATTACACTTGTTTTTCCATGCATAAGTTTTTTGGCTTGAACAATTTTTGATCCAAAAACTTGTCCAATTATTTGATGACCTAAACAAACTCCTAAGATTGGAATTTTGTTATAAAACTCTTTTACAATTTTTAAACAGTTTCCTGCTTGATTAGGATTTCCAGGTCCAGGTGAAATTATTATTTTTTTATATTTATTTTTAATTATATCTTTTGAATTTACTATATCATTTCTTTTAACATCAACATTTTTATTAAATGAAGAAACATAATGATAAAGGTTATATGTAAAACTATCATAGTTATCAATTAAAAGTATTTTTGACACTTATTTACTCCATTGCTTTTATTAAAGCTTTAGCTTTGTTTTCAGTTTCAATATATTCTTTTATGGGCTCACTATCTGCAACTATTCCAGCACCAGCTTGTGCATATAATAAACCATCTTTAACAACAGCTGTTCTTAAAGCTATACAGGTATCAAATTCACCTGCTGCAGTAAAATATCCTATTCCACCAGCATAAACCTTTCTTTTAGTAGTTTCTAACTCATCAATAATTTCCATCGCACGTATTTTTGGAGCACCAGATACAGTTCCTGCCGGAAAACCAGACAACAAAGTATCAAATTTACTATATTTATTATTAAATTTTCCAATTACATTTGAAACTATATGCATCACATGAGAATATCTTTCTATTTTAAATTTTTCAGTAACTTTAACAGTATTAATTTGGGAAACTCTTCCAGCATCATTTCTGCCCAAATCTAAAAGCATTAAATGTTCAGCTAGTTCTTTTTTATCTTTCAATAGATCTTTTGCATAAAAAATATCTTGTTTTTTATTTTTACCCCTAGGTCTTGTTCCTGCAATAGGTCTTATAGTTATTTTACCGTCTCTTAATCTTACAAGTATTTCAGGACTTGCTCCTATGATTTGAAAATCTTTAAAGTTAAAAAAATACATGAAAGGAGAAGGGTTTGTAACTCTAAGTTTTTTATAAACTTCAAGAGGATCCTTTTGTAATTTTGCCTCAAATCTTTGACTTAGAACAACTTGAAAAATATCACCTTTTTTGATGTATTTTTTAGCTTTAATAACATTATTCAAAAATTTTTGTTTACTAATATTTGATTTAATTTTTACTTTTAATTTTTTTTCTTCTTTCTCATAATAATTTTTATTATTTGCAAGAAGTATTAAATTTTCAATATCAGATTTAGAATTCTCATATGCTTGAAAATAATTTTTAACCTTCTCTTCCTTAAAAAAATTTCTAATAAAGTGAATTTTTTTTTTAAGATTATCAAGAATAATCAGTGATTTTGGTCTAATTATTCTAACATCTGGAATGTTTAGATCGTCCCTGCATTTGTTAGGAATTTTCTCAATATAACGAATTATATCATAAGAAAAATATCCAGAAATTATAGAACATATGTTAGGTAATTCTTTAGGTGTGTCAAATTTAAAATTTTCAATAATTCGATCAATAATATTTTTTGGAGAATTTTTTAATATTTTAATTTTATTATTAATGATTTGTTTACATTTATTTCCTTGAAATTCCCAAATACAATCTGGGCTTCTCCCTAATATTGTATATCGGCCTTTAATTTTAGCTTTTTCAACTGATTCAAATATAAAACTATTTTTTTCAATTAAAAAATTATTAATTAAATTTTCAGTCTCTTTAATCCCATTTGAATTAATTGTGTGAAATAAAATTTGATTTTTTTTATTTATATGATCTCTTTTAAATTCAGAAATTGTTTTATTTAGCATTATCTAAAATTATTTTTTAATCTCTCAATAGTATTTTGAAATACTTTAATTTCATATTTTTCACTTAAGTAAATATCATAACTTGAGTAAAGAGTATCTCTAATTTCACTATTTGATTTTAATAAATAATTTTTTAAATCATCTTGTGTAATTTCAACACTATAATTAATTTTTTTAATATAGGCTAAATAAATATTATTCAAAGCATCGTTGATAAGAACGAAGGAATTTTCTGGTAAAGAATAAATTAATTTAATTGCATCAGTTGAAAACTTACTATTATCATTAATTGAGTTTATTGATAGATTTTCTGCAGACTTTGTATTGGAAAAACTCTTTAGATCGTCATATTTTAAATTTTTATTCTGTATATCTTCTAAAAGTTTTTTATTGTATTCAAATCTGAACTGATTTCTAAGGCTTAAATTAATTTCTTCTCTAAATTGATTTGAATTTATATCTGGTAACCTATTTTCAAGTTTGTTTATCTTAAATAATATATAATGATCATTATTATCGATTAAATTTACTTGCTCGATATTATTTTTTTTTGAATAAATTAATTCAAATTCTTTATCATAAGGATAATAATTATTAATTATTTCTAGTTTCAAATTGTACTGACTAGCTATCAAATCTATTTTTTCATTATTTAAAACTTTATTGTCTATATCATCTATAATCTTAAAAAACTCATCATTATATTCATCAGTATCAAGTAAATTTTTCGGTGTTATTTTGACATAACTAAAATTAATAAAATCTTTTTTTAGTTTATCTTCATTTAAAGATATATATTCATCTATTTCCTCAGAGCTAAAATCTTTCTTATATTTTTCTTGAAGGTTTACAAAATCAACTTCAATTATTCTATTTTCGTTAGCAAATCTCTTATCAATCAAAAATTTGGGTACGACCAATCCACCGTTGATATAATTAAACAAAATTTTTTGAAGCTCATTTGATTTTAACCTATTTTCAAATTGAGCTGCAGAAAGGTTATTTTCTAATAAAAATTTTTCATATTTAGTTCTTGAGAAATTATTTTTATCATCGAGAAAATTTTTGTTATTTATAATTTTATTTTTTAACGTTTGATCTGAAAAATTAAGATTAAGATTTTCAATTTCCATTTTCATTAGTTCTAGAGATATAAGCTGACTTAATAATTCTTCAAAAATATTATTATCAAGATTTTCTCTAATTAAATTTTCATTTAATCCAGATTCATTAACATGATTTATAAAATCAGTAACCGAAATTGTATTATTGTTAATTTTAGCAACATTGTTTGTATTTCCTCTTGTAAATACATCTCCCATTCCCCAGAATACAAAAGGTATTGCAATAAGAGCTACAATTACCCATGAAATTTTAGAGTTTGTTAGGCTTTTAAATTTACTAATCATACGAAAAAATCTTTATTTATTGATTTTTTAAAAAACAAATCTATAGATTAAAATATCGTTTATGACAAATAATATATATTTTATTGCTAATTGGAAAATGTACGGAAGTACATCATCTCTTAATTCTTTAAATAAATTAATTAATTTAAGTAAATTAAAAAAGTATAGAAATGCTAAAATTATATATTTTCCACCTTTTACCCTTATTCAGAGTTTTATTAATAAATTTAAAAATACAAAAATTTATGTAGGAGGACAAAATTGTCATCACATTGAAGATTATGGATCATTTACAGGCTCCATAAGTCCGAAAATGTTAAAAGAACTCGGTTGCAAATATGTTATTCTAGGACATTCAGAAAATAGGATTGCCGGTGAAACAGATGAAGATATAAATAAAAAAATTCACTCAGCCTTAAATAAAAATTTAAAAGTTATATTTTGCATTGGAGAAACCTTAAAAGAAAAAAGAAAGAAAATTACTTTTTCAGTTTTAAAGAGACAGATTAATAAAGGACTTAAAAGTATAAAAAATTTTAATAATATTTTGATTGCCTACGAACCTGTATGGTCCATTGGAACAGGAGTGATACCAAAAGATAAAGAGCTAGAATTTAATGTTAGCAAAATAAAAAGAATAATATCAAAAAAAACCAGATATAAATTACCCATACTTTATGGAGGCTCTGTAAATAACAAAAATATATCAAATCTTAAAAATATAATTGGTATTAAAGGCTTTTTAATAGGTTCTGCCTCACAAAGTTCAAAAAAATTCATTGATATAATAAAAAAAACAATTAATTAGTTCGCATGGAAAATACTTTGCTAGTCATAAACATCATTTTGGCTGCTGTTTTAGTAGTTTTAGTTCTAATTCAGAAATCTGAAGGTGGAGCGCTTGGAATTGGTATATCTCAGGATAATTTTATGTTTTCAAGATCTGCTGGTAATTTTTTAACAAAATCAACAGCGGTAATTGCAACTTTATTTATAATTTGCAGTCTTTCCTTAACTATAATTTCAAGAAGCGAACTCGAACCTACAGGTTCAGTGCTGGATAAAATAGAGGAAAATCAAGAAGAGACACCAAAAATTCCTGAAAATAATAATTAATTCTTTGAAATTAAATAATATCGGTCTATAACATAATTCCATGGCGCGATATATATTTGTCACTGGCGGCGTGGTTTCATCCTTAGGTAAAGGTCTTTCTTCAGCCTCGCTAGCATATCTATTACAATCTAGAGGATTTAAAGTCCGATTAAGAAAATTAGATCCGTATTTAAATGTTGATCCTGGAACAATGAGTCCTTTTCAGCATGGAGAGGTTTTTGTAACAGATGATGGTGCTGAAACAGATTTAGATTTGGGTCACTACGAAAGATTTTCTGGAATAACAGCAAAGAAAACTGACAATATAACAACAGGAAAAATTTATAATGATGTATTAAAAAAAGAAAGAAAAGGAAAATACCTTGGTAAGACTGTTCAAGTAATACCACACATTACAGATAGAATAAAAGAATTCATCAAACATGATACATCAAAAGAAGATTTTATTATTTGTGAAATAGGTGGAATAGTCGGAGATATTGAAAGCTTACCATTTGTAGAAGCTATAAGACAACTTGCAAATGATGTAGGAAAAAAAAATGCATTATTTATTCATTTAACTTTAGTTCCATATTTAAAAGCATCTGACGAAATAAAAACGAAACCAACTCAACATTCTGTTAAAGAGTTGAGAAGTATTGGTATTCAGCCCGATATAATTATTTGTAGATCTGAAAGATCAATTCCCTTAGAACATAGAAAAAAAATATCTTTATTTTGTAATGTAGATATCAAAAATGTTATAGAGACAGTTGATGTTAAAACAATATACGAAGCACCAATTAGCTTTGCTAATGAAAAATTAGATATTCAAGTATTAAATTATTTTAAAATAAAATCAAAAAATTCTAGCAATTTAGCTCCATGGCGAAAAATAAATAAAATTATTCTTAACACTAAAAAACAAGTCAACATTGCCATTATTGGAAAATATGTTGAATTAAAAGATGCTTATAAATCTTTGGATGAAGCACTTACTCATGGTGGAATAGCAAATAATATTAAAGTAAATCTTGTTAGGATAGACTCTGAAAAATTGAAACCTTTGGAAATAAAAGCG
Organism: uncultured Pelagibacteraceae bacterium; assembly: GCA_902612345.1. GTDB lineage: Bacteria > Pseudomonadota > Alphaproteobacteria > Pelagibacterales > Pelagibacteraceae > Pelagibacter. The sequence continues at coordinate 17,289 of CACMDE010000008.1, forward strand.
AAGTTAAAAAATATCTCAGGAATTTTAATACCAGGAGGATTTGGAAAAAGAGGCACAAGTGGTAAAATTGAGTCTATAAGATTTGCAAGAATTAATAAAATACCATTTCTTGGAATTTGTTATGGTATGCAAATGTCAATAATTGAATTTGCTAGAAATAAATTAAAAATAAAAAATGCAACTTCAAGTGAATTTGATAAAAAAGGAATTTCTATTGTTGGATTAATGAATGAATGGGATAAAAATGGTAAAAAAATCAAGGGAACTGACAAAGATTTAGGTGGCACTATGAGACTTGGGTCATATGATGCAAAATTAAAAGAAAATACTTTAATTAGAAAAATTTATAAATCAAAAATAATTAAAGAAAGACACAGACACAGATATGAAGTTAATATTTCTTATAAAGATGAATTTGAGAAAAATGGACTTATTTTTTCAGGTTTATCCCCCGATAATAGACTTCCTGAAATCATAGAGCTCAAAAACCACCCGTGGTTTATTGGGGTACAATTTCATCCTGAATTTAAATCTAGACCTTTTAATCCACATCCTTTATTTTCATCTTTTATCAAAGCTGCTAAAAAAAAATATGCAAAATAAAATTGTAAATTGTAACGGTATTGAAATAGGTAATAATAAAAAAATAACTTTAATTGCTGGACCATGCCAGCTTGAGTCCGAACAACATGCAATGGATATATCAGGCAAAATTAAGGAAATTGCATCAAAACTGAAAATTGGCTTTGTTTACAAAACATCCTTTGATAAAGCAAATAGAACTAGTCTTAAGGGAAAAAGAGGAGCGGGATTAGAAAGTTCTTTGCCAGTATTTGATAAGATTAAAAAAGAATTGAATGTTCCAATTTTAACTGATGTTCATAATGAAAAACATTGTGAGGTAGTTTCTAAACATGTTGATATTCTACAAATACCTGCTTTTTTATGCAGACAAACAGATCTATTGATTGCAGCTGCAAAAACAAAAAAAATAATTAATGTAAAAAAAGGCCAGTTCTTAGCCCCGTGGGATATGGTCAATGTAACAAAAAAAATTTCAGATTCAGGAAACGATAATATTCTGGTTACAGAACGTGGTGCTAGCTTTGGATATAATACACTGGTATCCGATATGAGATCAATTCCAATAATGATCAAAAATGGGTATCCAGTTGTTTTTGATGCTACGCATTCAGTGCAACAGCCAGGTGGACTTGGAGAAAAGAGTGGAGGACAAAGAGAATTTGTAGAGTACTTAGCCCGTGCAGCTTCAGCAGTTGGTGTAGCAGCTATATTTATTGAGACTCATCAAGATCCTGATAATGCACCATCAGATGGTCCAAATATGGTTCCTTTGAATAAGCTAGAAGATCTTTTAACTCAAATTATAGAAATTGATAAATTAGTTAAAAATTTTTGATGGGTAAAATTACTAAAGTAATTGCAAGACAAGTTTTTGATAGCAGGGGCAATCCAACAGTAGAAGCAGAAGTTTTTTCAAAAAAAATTAGTTCATCATCAATTTGTCCATCAGGTGCTTCAACAGGAAGTTTTGAAGCTTATGAAAAAAGAGATAAAAATAGAACTGATTATAATGGGAAAAGTGTATTTGCAGCTGTAAAAATAATCAATTCTATAATTTCAAAAAAATTAAAAAATCATAATGTACATAACCAAGAAAAAATTGATCATATTCTTTTAAAATTAGACGGTACAAAACAAAAAACTAAACTTGGAGCAAACAGTATGCTTGCGGTTTCAATGGCAGTAAAAAAATTATCTTCTAAAATAAAGAAAATTCCACTGTATAAAAATTTTTTAGTTAAAAATAATTTTTCATTACCTTATCCATTGATGAATATTATAAATGGAGGTGCGCATGCAAATAATGGACTTCAAATTCAAGAATTTATGATTAGACCTGATAGTGCAAAATCATTTACTCAAGCTATGAAAATGTGTTTTTTGGTAATTAATAATTTAAGAAAAATATTAAAGAATATGAATTTATCTACATCAGTGGGAGACGAAGGTGGATTTGCACCAATGATTAGTAGTAACTCTCAAGCTTTAAACTTAATAGTTAAAGCTATAAAAAAATCAGGGTTTATAAATGGAAAACATATATCAATATGTTTGGATGTTGCTGCAAATGAATTATTTAAAAAAAATAAATACGCTATACATTCAAAAAAATTTGAGACTGTTAGTAAATCAATTTTAGATTATAAAAAAATGATAAAAAAATATAAAATCAAATCCATTGAAGATCCTTTTGCTGAAAATGATTGGTTGTCTTGGAATAAATTTATGAATGAAACTAGTAATAAAATTCAAATTGTTGGTGACGATTTGTACGTTACAAATCTTGAAAGATTAAAGATTGGATTTTTAAATCAATCATCTAATTCAATTTTAATTAAATTAAATCAGATAGGCACTGTAACAGAAACTATAGAGGTTATTAAATTTGCACAAAATATAGGTTTTAGCACAATAATTTCTCATAGATCAGGAGAATCTGAGGATACATTTATCGCTGACTTATCAATTGGAACAAACTCAAATCAGATAAAATCTGGCTCTTTATGCAGATCTGAAAGAGTTGCAAAGTATAATCAAATACTGAGAATAGAAGAGAGTTTGGGCAAAAATGCTAAAATGAGCAAGTTATGATTGAAAAAATTAAAAAAAATTATCTTTTTGTTATTGGGACATTTTTGTTTTTGTATTTTTTCTTTAATCTATTAGATGGTGAAAGAGGTTTTATTTCCCTTATTAAAAAAGAAAATTTGTTAAACCAATTGAAAATTGAAGAAAAGCAATTAAATGAAACAATAACTGATTTAGAATTTAAAAATTCTTTATTAAGTAAAAATATAGATAAAGATTTTATTGAAATACTAATAAGAGAAAAATTAATTTATAGTAAAAAAGGTGAGAAAATATACGTATTAAAAAATAATGAAAAATCAAATTAGACCTAGACATCCTGAAAAAGTAAAAAATCCAATTAATCCTATAAAAAAAAAACCAGATTGGATTAGATCTAAACTAATTAACAGTAAGGAATTTTTTTTAACAAAAACTTTAGTTAATAAAAGTAATCTTGTTACTGTTTGCCAGGAAGCAAATTGTCCAAATATAACTGAATGTTGGAGTAAAAGACATGCAACCTTTATGATTATGGGGGACACATGTACTAGAGCTTGTGCCTTTTGTGATGTAAAAACTGGTAAACCAGAAAAACTTGATCCATTAGAGAATATAAAAATAGCTAATGCAGTTCGCAAATTGCAATTAAAACATGTAGTTATAACCTCAGTAGATAGAGACGATTTAAGTGATGGAGGATCAAACCATTTTAAAAAAGTTATAGAAACAACACGATTAAAAAACCCAAACACTACAATTGAAGTTTTAACTCCAGACTTTTTGAGGAAAGGAGATTCTTATAAAAAAATATTAGAAGCAAATCCCGATGTATTTAATCATAATATTGAAACTGTTCCTAGTTTGTATGTAAAGGTTAGACCTGGTGCTAGATATTTTGCATCTCTTGAACTTTTGAAAAATGTAAAACAAAATAATAAAAAAGTTTTTACAAAATCTGGAATTATGGTTGGTATGGGGGAAGAATATGATGAAATTATGCAAGTTATGGATGATTTGAGATCTGCCGATGTAGATTTTATAACAATTGGTCAGTATCTACAGCCTTCAGTTAAGCATTATCCTCTTGTGAGATATTACCATCCAGATGAATTTAAAAAGTTAGAGTTAATAGCAAAATCAAAAGGTTTTTTATTGGTCTCATCTTCGCCTTTAACCAGATCATCATATCATGCCGATGAAGATTTTGCAAAACTACAACAAAATAGAATAAATATTTATTAATGCCCAAAGCTTCAATTAAGAGATTAATTGAATGCAAAAAAGATGATCTAATTAAATTAGTTTTAGATATTGAAAAATATCCAGAATTTATTCCATTTTGTTATGATGCAAAAATCCATCAAAAAAAAAATATAAATAATTCTTTAAAAATAATTGCTGATCTTACAATAGGTAAGGGGCCTTTTAAGGACACTTATAAAAGTGACGTTGAATTTAACAAAAAAGACAACTGTATCCATGTAACAAATATAGATGGTCCATTAAATCATCTTACAAATAAATGGTCATTTATTGAACGAAATAACCAAACAGAGGTAACCTTTGATATAGATTTTGAAATCAAAAATAAATTTTTAAACACCATAATGGAAGCATCATTCAAATTTGGTTTAGAAAAAATAGCTAATGCTTTTCAGAAGAGAGCTGAGGAGTTATTTAACGATACTAAGAACTAAATTTAATACTTTTTTTACTGTAGCTTTTTGTATAGAGGATCTTTTTTTACTCTTAAACAAACACTTATTAATGTATATTTTATTACCTTTTTTTACACCTATATAGACAAGACCCACTGGTTTATTTTTAGTGCCACCCTTTGGACCAGCAATGCCAGTTATAGAAACGTTAATATTTGCTTTTGAAATTTGAGATAAATTATTTACCATTGCAAAACAACATTCATGACTCACAGCACCGTATTTCCTTATAATATTTTTATTTATTTTTAAAATTTTAATTTTGGCTTGATTAGAATACGTTACAAATCCTAAATCAAATATTTTTGATGCACCACTAATTGATGTAACACGACTTGCTAACAATCCTCCACTACAAGATTCTGCAAATGAAATTTTGAGTTTTTTATTAGATAATATTTTTATTAAGGATTTCATTAGATTAAATATTACTTAAAACCATAAAACAAATAAAAGATAAAACAACATAAAATCCTGCACAAACATCATCCATAATTACTCCAAAGCTATTTTTAAAATTTTTATCAAAATAATTTACAGGAAATGGTTTAATTATATCGAAAAATCTAAATAACACAAAGCTAACACAATAAAAAATTAATGCTTCGTAGTTTGATTTTTCAGTGCCATGGGAAATCTCATATAGATAAATTGGTATAGACTGACCGATTAATTCATCAACAATTATCTCGTTAGGATCTTTATTTTCTTTATTTTTTATATGTGCAGCAACCGCAAAAAAAGAAATAATAAAAATAATAATTAAACAAAACAATATTATTTGAGAGGATAAATTAAATATTTGAAAAAAAATGTAAAGTATAATTGCTGTAACTAATGATCCAAGAGTACCAGGTATTTTTGTAATTTTACCTAAACCAAACATTGTTACAAATAGAGAATTTATTTTTTTAATCATATTTAGAAATTGAAATTATAACTTCACAAGCAATAGCCTTTTCTTTTCCTATTAAACCTAATTTTTCAACCGTTTTACCTTTTAAGTTAATTAAATCTTTGTCTAGATTAGTGAGCTTTGATATTGATTTAATTATTCTGTATCGGTATTTTGAAACTTTTGGATTTTCACATATTAAATTAATATCAAGATTATTAATATAAAAATTAGATTTAACTAGGTTTTTTAAAATAGGTTTTAACATCTTTGTTGATTTTATATTTTTAAATTTTTTTACGTTAGGAAAATATGTACCAATATCTTTTTTCCTTATAGCCCCTAAAATTGAGTCTATAATAGCATGCAATATAACATCCCCGTCGGAGTGACCTTTAAGACCTGAATGAAAAGGGATTTTTATTCCACCTAGATAAAGTTTTTTATTTTTAATCAATCTATGAATATCAAAACCTATTCCAAAAAAATTTTTTGTAGTTTTAAGATCTTCAAAATAAGTAATTTTTATATTTTTTTGTTCACCAAGTATAAATTTAATATTTTGATTATTATTTATAAACAGTGACGCCTCATCTGTAATATCTTCTTTTTGTTTTATTGCTAGATTATACAAATTTTTAAATATAAATGCTTGAGGAGTTTGAGTTAAATTAACATCTTTTCGTTTTAGATTTAGGTATTTATTTCCAACTTTATACTTTACTGAATCTTTTGATTTTATATATGGAATAACTGCAACGTTGTCTTTTAAATGTTTTATCAAGTTTTTTAACATTTTTATTGAAAAATTTGGTCTAGCAGCGTCATGAATAAGAATATTGGTTGGTTTCAATTTTTTTATAGCTTTTATTGCTTTTAATGATGAGTCTTTGCGTTCCTTTCCACCAAATAAAAATTTTATTTGTTTTTTTTTATATTTAACTTGTAATTTTTTGTTTTTTTTTGAAATTACAACAATAATTTTTTTAAACAATTTTGATTGAAGTGCTTTGTCAATTGAATGTTCGATTAAAAGCTTACCTTTATAATTAAAATACTGTTTAGGTTTATTTTGAGAGAATCTACGACCTTTTCCAGCTGCAAGTATTATAAAATAGTTATTCATGTGTTTATTTTAGAAAAAATTACTATATTTTGAGATTATGTTTGAATTCATAAAAAGAAATATATTCATTTTAGTAATATTTTTTACAACATTATTGCTAGGATTCATAACGTTTTTCACTTTTTTAGATATTGGTTTTGTTAATTTAAGCCAGCAAAATTTAAAGTATCTCCTATATGCAAATATTATTTTTTTAATTTTATTTTTCATATTAATTTTTAGAGAAATTTCGAGTTCTATTAAATCAAATATTAATGTAAGAGGTTCAATTGCTAACAGAAAATATATTATTTTTTTTTCATTATTTACTTTGATACCATCTATATTAATATCTGTATTTTCATTATTTATTTTTTCCTTTGCATTAGATAAATATTTTGATCAAAAAATTACTACGGCAGTAAATAATTCTTATCAGCTTGCAAAAGACTATGTTAATGAAAAAAGAAATAAAATAGAGTCTGATATTATTTTGGTAGCATTTGATTTAAATCAAAATTTTAAATTATCAAATAATAAAACAGTATTTCAAAATTATTTAAATAATCAAAGAGTATTAAGAAATCTAGATCAACTGCATTTAATTAATGAGAAGAAAGAACTGATCATGACAGCCGAAGGAACAGATTATATACCTATAGATGATCGTGCAATTAAAATGGTTTTAAATGACGATCGTCCACTAAAAATAATTAATGCTTTTGAAAACTATTCCGGAGCTATAATTAAATTACCACAGTATAATAATATTTTTTTATATGTTGTTAGATATCTTGATGAAGATATATCTAAATATTTACAAGACTCTGAGGAAGCTGTAAATTTCTATTATACTGTAGAAGATCAGAGCACTGGTATAAAATTTTCTTTTGCTTTAATTTATGTTATTTTAGTAACGTTATTATTATTTCTATCTATTACAATTGCAATAAGATTTTCTTCAAGATTTTTTGTATCTATAAACAATTTAATTACAGCGTCTGAAAAAATTGGAAAAGGTGATTTAAATACAAAAGTTCCTGATATTAAAACTGACATTGAAATGGAAAAACTAATTTCAAACTTTAATTCCATGATAACGAAACTTAAAGATCAACAACAAAAATTACTTAATACTGAAAGATTAGAAGCCTGGGAAACAATAGCTAGAAAACTTGCTCACGAAATAAAGAATCCGTTAACTCCTATTCAGTTGACGATAGATAATTTAAGATCAAAATACTTAAAAGATATTAAAGACTCGGACAAAGAAAAATTTGAAATTAATTTAAAGACAATCAATAATCAAATAAATCAAATTGAAAGTTTAGTAAATGAATTTTCTGATTTTGCCAGAATGCCAAAACCAGTTTATAAAGATAATGACTTAAAGGATGTAGTTTTATTAAATGTAGAATTGTTAAAAAAATTGGATAGCCAAATTAAATTTAATCTTGATTATAAAAAAAATATTAGATTTAAATTTGATTATGAGCAAATCAGTAGAGTTTGTTTCAATCTTATTAAAAACTCGGTAGAAAGTTTGATTGAAAAAGGTCAAAAAATGCCTAATTCTAATAAAAATATAGATATAGAAATACTGGATCATATTGATTATATATCATTAACAATAATTGATACAGGTTTGGGTTTTAAAAATATAAAAACAAGTGAATTAACAAAACCATATTTTACAACAAAAGCAGATGGAACAGGTCTTGGACTATCAATAGTTAGTAAAATAATAAACGATCATAATGGTATTATTACATTCACAAATTTAAATGAAGGTGCAAAAGTAGATATTAAATTTTATAAATAATTATGGCTAATGAAATATTAATTGTAGATGATAATCCTGATATAAGAAATATTTTAAATGAATTAATATCAGACCTTGGTTATCAGACTAGATTGGCTGCTAATTATCAGCAAGCATTAGCTGAAATCGACAAAAAGCTACCAGACGTGGCTTTGATTGATGTTAAATTAAGTAATACTGAAAATAACGAAGGTTTAAAACTTTTACATCATATAAAAAATAAAAACAAAGATATACCAGTTATTATTATATCTGGTCATGCAAATATTGAAATGGCTGTAGATTCATTAAGATTGGGTGCATTTGAATTTATACAAAAACCATTTGATAAAAACAGGTTAACTAATTTTATTAATAGAGCTGTAGAAAATCATAATCTTAAAAAAGAAAATAAAACTTTAAACGATAAATTATTTAACTCATTTGATATTATTGGTGAAAGCAAGAATATTACTAATTTGAAAGATCAAATTAACCATCTTTCATCTTCAGATAGTAGAATTTTTATAACCGGTCCAATTGGTAGTGGTAAGGAGCTTGTAGCTAGAAAAATTCATCTCATATCTAATCGTAAAAATAAACCTTTTGTAATTATTAATGGAGCACTTCTTAATTCAGAAAAATATGAAAAAGAATTATTCGGCGAAGAGTCTGTTGATGGTTCAATAATTTATGGCGCATTAGAAAAAGCCTCAGGTGGAGTTTTATTAATTGATGAAGTGACTGAAATACCACTTGAAACTCAATCAAAAATATTACGTGTACTTACAGATCAAAAATTTAAAAGAATAAATGGAAAACATGATATTAATGTAAATGTAAGAATTATTTGTTCTACAAATAAAGATTTAACTCACGAAATTCAAATTGGAAATTTTCGTGAAGACTTATATCATAGACTTAATGTCTTTAATATTAAACTAGAGCCGTTAAATAAAAGAGTAAAAGATATACCATTATTGGTTGATTATTTTATGAAAAAACTTTCAGAAATCTATAATATTAAAAAAATTCAAATTAAAGATTTCAACTTTCTTTTGAATTATGATTGGCCTGGTAATGTAAGAGAATTAAGAAATTTAGTAGAAAGAATAATTATTTTATCACCTGGTCAAAACCAAGATAAAATAAATGAAATAATTAAAGAGTCTTTATCAAAAAATTCAACGCACGAATTTAATATTTCTGAAAATCTTTCATTTACTTTAAGAGAGGCAAGAGAAAATTTTGAGAGAGAATATTTATCTTCACAATTAAAAAAATTCAGTGGAAATATATCAAAAACTGCTAAATTTGTTGGTATGGAAAGGTCTGCTTTACATAGGAAACTTAAACTTCTAGGAATAAAAGAATTTAATTAAATGAATATTATTATTTGTGGAGCCGGCAGGGTAGGATCTACCATAGCAAAATTACTCAGTGAGCAAAATCACTCTATTACTGTAATAGATCAATCTAGTGATGATATTCAGAAAATAAATGAAACGCTAGATGTAAAAGCCATAGTTGGAAAAGCAACGTCACCAGTAATACTTGAAAAAGCAAATATAGCTGAAGCAAATATGATTATCGCCGTAACAAGAAATGATGAAATTAATATGTTAATTTGTCAAATAGCCCATTCTTTGTTTAAAACACCAAAAAAAATAGCAAGAATTAGAGCTCAAGAATATTTAGACCCTAAATTTTCTCAATTATTTAATAAAGAAAATTTACCAATTGATTTTGTAATATCACCGGAAATAGAAATTGCTAAATCTATACATCGAAAACTTGAGTCTCCAGGTGCCACAGATAATGTCCCTTTTGCTAATAACAATATACGTTTACTCGAAATACTTGTAGACCAGAGATGCCCAATTAATAATATTAAATTAAACGATCTAACTAAAAAATTTCCAAGATTGAATGCAAATATTCTTGGTGTTGTTAGAGAAAATGAATTTATTTTTCTTAAGAAAAATGATGTAATGAAAATGAATGATAAGGTCTATGTAGCTATCAATGCCTCCCAAATTAAAGAAACTCTAGAGGCTTTTGGTCATAATGATCCAATATCAAAAAAAATTCTTTTAATTGGAGGGGGCAATATTGGCTTTAACTTAGCAAAATATATTGAAAGTTCACCAAATGATACAAGATTAAAGATTATAGAAAAAAATAAAGAGCGTGCAGAATTCTTAGCAGCTGAATTAAGCAATTCTATTATAATTAATGGAAATGGCTTAGATGAAGAAGTTTTAAAAGAAGCAAATCTTGAGGAAACAGAAACAGTTATTGCTTTAACTAACGACGATGAAGATAATTTAATGGTAGGTGTTCTCGTGGAAAAATTTTCTCAGAATAAAAGAACTATGGTATTAACTACAAAACCTAATTATAGCCTTTTACAATCATCTTTAAACATTGATGATCTTATTGATCCTAGAATGAATACTGTATCAAGCATTTTAAAACATGTACATAAAGGCACTATTGAGTCAGCTTATTCAATTTTAAATGGAGAATATGAAGTAATTGAAGCTGAGATTATTGAAACATCTGATTTAATTAATAAAGAACTTAAAAACGCAGATCTTCCAGAAGAAATTAAAATTGGAGCAGTATTGAGAGAAAAAGAAGTAATTATACCAAGGTCTAACTATATATTTAAAAAAAATGATATGATAGTTTTTATTGCTAAAAAAGATCAAATACCTCTTGTTGAAAATATATTTAGAATTAGCGCTGTATAATTTTTAATGTTTAAACTTAGCTTTATTTATTTAGGATCTTTTTGTTTTGTTCTGTCGTTACTTTCTTTTTTTAATATAATTTATTCTTACTATTTTGAAATTCATTACAACATTGAAATTTATATATATACACTTGTAATCTCATCAATATTTTCTTTACTTTATTTTCTCAAAAAAAATGAGTTCAAAAAAATATCAGTTTACGAAAAAATTATTGCTGTAACATCAGGTTATTTGATTTTACCAATAATAATTTCAATACCTTATTATTTTGGTTTAAATTATTTATCTTTTTATGATAGCTATTTTGAATCTATATCTGGTTTCACATCCACAGGTTTTACTGTTTTTGAAAATGTTAAATATCTAGATCAAAGTTTATTATTATGGAGGTCAACATCACAATGGTTTGGTGGATTATATTTTTTAATATCAATACTTTTTTTAATAGATATTTATGATGAGAATTACAAAAAAATTCTCACTAACTTCATTTCATTAGATATTGATGAAATAATTAAGCAATCAATTAAAATTGCTTTAGTTTATACTACTATAACTTTATTTTTGTTTATAATTTATAAAGTTATTAATTTAAGATCTTTTGATGCATTTAACCTTTCATTAACAGTTATATCCTCAGGTGGTTTTTTAATTGTGAATGATATAAGTGAAATATTTCAATCAAATTATCAAATTTATATATTCTCATTATCAATGCTGATTTCTTTTTTTGGGATTTTTCTTCCATACAATGTTTTTTTTCTTAAAAAAAAAGAATTATTAGTTTTTACAGAAGATTATTATCTTCTTATATACTTTACTTTTTTAGTTGGTTTATTTTTTATTTTCTTTAATCAAGATAATAATTTTGCCATTACTTTTTTTTCAGTAATAAGCAGCATTTCAAATATTGGAATTTCACCTGGTTCGGTGACTCAAAATAATTTTCTTTTTTTTGTTTTGGTAATAATCGGTGGATCTTTAGTTTCAACTAGTTCTGGATTGAGATTTTTTAAAATTTTTTTATTAACAAAATTTTCATTAAATGAGCTTGTTTCACACGCAAAACCAAAACATATTTTGTTAAACAAAGTTCTGTTTTCTAAAGTTAAAATTGAATCTAATGATATAAGTAAATATTTCTTCACAGTAATAATTTTTATTTTATCTTTTATGCTTCTTGTAAGTTTGCTAACTTTATTCAACATTAATTTTACCGATGCATTTAAACTATCTATTTTAACTTTAATGAACACAGTCAACTCAAACTTGTATGGTTTGGAAGATTTAAATTTTTTTGAATTTTCTCTTCCTTTAAAATTTATTTTAATTATATTTATGATTATTGGTCGAATAGAGTTTATTTCTATTTTAATTTTAATTAAAAAATTTGTATTTAAAAATTAAATGTTGTAATAATTCTATTTTTGCGCCCTTAGCTCAGCTGGATAGAGCAACGGTTTTCTAAACCGTGGGTCGGAGGTTCGAATCCTTCAGGGCGCGCCATAAAGTCGTACTTTCATTGATTTACTTGTATAAATTTAGATTGATCAGTATTTAACTTTCTGTTTTAATTTAATTAATTCAAAATTAATTTTGGATTATTTGTTAACAAATAAATATAAATTAAGAGGAGATAATGTTTAAAATCAAACAAATAACTTCTTTGCTAGCAGTTGTTGCGGTCCTATTTGGATTTGCTACTGAATCTTTTGCAGCAAAGAAATCTAAAACTCTAAAAAACACAATTAAACAAGGTTTTGTTAAGTGTGGTGTTTCTCAAGGTCTTCCTGGATTTTCAAACGCTGATGCATCTGGAAATTGGACAGGTGTCGACGTTGACGTATGTAGAGCTGTAGCTGCTGCAGTACTAGGTGATGCGAACAAAGTTAAGTTCACACCACTAAGTGCTAAAGAAAGATTTACTGCACTGACTTCAGGTGAGATTGATGTTTTATCAAGAAACACAACTTGGACTTTGTCAAGAGACGCTGACATTGGATTAACTTTCGTTGGAGTTAACTTTTACGATGGTCAAGGATTCATGGTTAGAAAAAATTCAGGAATGACATCTGTGAATGATTTCAAAGATGGTATTTCTGCATGTACTAACATTGGAACTACTACCGAGTTAAACATGAGAGACTTCTTTAACTCTAAAGGAATTTCTTATGAGCCAGTTGCTTTCGAAAAAGCTGATGAAGTCGTAGCTGCGTATGATGCTGGAAGATGTGATACATACACAACTGACAAATCTGGTTTAGCAGCTCAAAGAACTAAAATGTCTAATCCTGACGATCATATAGTATTACCTGAAACTATTTCTAAAGAACCTTTAGGACCAGTTGTAAGACAAGGTGATGCAGTATGGGAAGATATCGTAAGATGGTCTTTAAATACTATGATTGAAGCTGAAGAGTACGGAATTAATTCTGGAAATGCAGATTCATTGAAAACTTCAGATAATCCTGCTGTAAAAAGAATAGTTGGTGCAGAAGGTGAAATGGGTGCAGCTTTAGGTCTAGACAACGACTGGAGTTTAAGAATTATCAAACAAGTTGGTAACTATGGTGAAAGCTATAAGAGAAATATTGCTGACACAGGTATTTTACCAGATAGAGGTCCAAACGAAATTTGGACTAACGGTGGACTATTATATACTCCTCCAGCAAGATAATTGCTTAAATAAATAGATTAAAAAGGGGCTAGATTTTTCTAGCCCTTTTTTTTTAAAAGATTTATAAATCCTTTGTGAACGCCAAATTCAAAAAAATTATTCCACAGTTATTAACACTAGCTTTTGTAGCTTTGGTGTTTGGGTTCTTTAGTTACAATGCCCAACTTAACATGGAGAACAGAGGTATTTCTTTTGGTTATGGTTTCCTTTCGCAGGAGTCTTCGTTTGATGTTCAGTTTTCTTTAATTGAATATGACGGTTCACATTCATATTTTAGAGCTTATTTAGTTGGTTTACTTAACACCATTTTAGTTTCTGTTATTGGAATAATTTTTGCAACTATAATAGGAGTAATTGTTGGTATAGCAAGACTTTCTACAAATTTATTAATTAACAGAGCGGCAGCATATTACGTTGAATTTTTCAGAAATATTCCTTTGCTTTTACAAATATTCTTTTGGTACTTTGCAGCTTTAAGAGCGCTTCCTCTGCCAGAAGACGCCGAACCTATTTTTGGAGTTATATTCTTAACTATTAAAGGATTATTTATTCCAGCCTTTGTATGGAATAATTTAGATATTTTTTTATATTCATTATTAGCTGCAATAATTGCAACAATTGTAATTAGATCATATTCAAAAAGATTGAGAGAAAATGAGGGAAAACATATACCTGTTTTATACATATCATTAGGATTAGTTATAGGCTTACCAATATTAAGTTTTTTAATTGGTGGTGTTAAGTTAAGCTTTGAAATACCAGAATTAGTTCAGTTAGCTAAAACATCTTTTAGATTTAATGGAGGATTAGGACTACCCCCTGAATTAATAGCATTAACATTAGCCTTAGCTTTATATACTGCTACATTTATAGCAGAGTGTGTTAGAGCGGGCATTCAAGGTGTAAGCAAAGGTCAAAAGGAAGCTGCTGCATCAATAGGCTTAACTCCTAATCAGGTTTTAAAACTTGTGATTATGCCTCAAGCTTTAAGGATAATTATACCTCCAACTACAAATCAATATTTAAATTTAACTAAAAATTCATCTTTAGCTGCTGCTATTGCATATCCTGATTTAGTCTTAGTTTTTGCTGGTACAGCATTAATGCAAACCGGAAGAGCTATTGAAATTGTTTCAATAACAATGTTAACTTATTTGACATTAAGTGTTTCAATTTCAATATTGATGAATTGGTATAACAAGAAAATAGCTATCAAAGAGAAATAATATGAAAATTGTAAATATTACTAAAGATAACTTTAATAATTACCTGTACTCAGGGATATTGTTAATTTTTATATCTATTTTAGATGTTTTTTTAAATTCTTTTTTTTCAATAAATACTACTTCATTCTTGCCTGATTTTTTAAGCTTTGTTTTACCTTTAATAGTTGGATTTATAGGTCTTTATTTTATAAGAGTTGAACATTCAGGGATTAAAAATCTTGATATTATAAACAAAAATATAAATACCAATAATTTTAATGCTGTTCTAACTTTATTAATAATTTTTGTAATAATAAAATCATTACCTCCTTTTTTAAGTTGGTTTATTATTGATGCTAATATAGCAGGTGATTCAAAAGAATCTTGTACTGGCACAGGTGCATGTTGGACATATATAAAAATATGGCTAAGAAGATTTATTTATGGAATGTACCCTAACGCAGAGCAATGGAGAATAAACCTGTCCTTTATTTCATTAACCGCTTTAGGTCTTGTTGGTTTTTTTGCAACTGAAAAATATAAGAAATATTTAACTTTATATTATGTTGTAATTTATCCATTTATCTCATTTTTATTTATATATTTTTTTATTTCAGGAGGTAGAATTTTCTTTGATTTTTCTTATGGAATTATTGCTGCAGCAGTATCAATAATATTAGGATTTTTTATTCCCAATAAATTTAAGTTGTATTATTTTTTAATAGTACCGATAACTTTATATATTTTACTTAAATATGTATTTTTCTTTGAAGAATATATTGAACTTGGTATGATCGAAGGTCTAGTATGGGTTGAAACAGGTGCTTGGGGAGGATTATCTTTAACATTTATAATTTCTTTTTTCTGTTTAATATTTTGTTTTCCAATTGGAATGGCTCTTGCATTAGGAAGGAGATCTGATTTTCCGCTTATAAGATACATATGTATAGGTTTTATAGAATTCTGGCGTGGAGTTCCATTAATCACAGTATTATTTATGTCATCAGTTATGTTTCCAATGTTTTTACCGCAAGATGTTTATGTAGATAAATTAGTCAGATGTATAATTGCTATTTCTTTGTTCGAAGCTGCTTATGTAGCTGAAGTTATAAGAGGGGGCCTACAAGCTTTACCAAGAGGTCAATATGATGCTGCAAAATCTTTAGGTATGGGATATTGGAAAATGCATATTTTTGTAATTTTGCCTCAAGCATTAAAACTTGTTATCCCTGGAATTGCTAATACATTTTTAGCATTAGTTAAAGATACTCCATTAATATTTGTGGTTGGATTGTTAGAAATTGTTGGAATGCTAAATTTAGCTAAAACTAACCCAGAATGGTTGGGATTTGCAATGGAGGGCTATGTCTTTGCAGCAATTATTTTCTGGATAATTTGTTATGCAATGAGTAAATATAGTTATAATTTAGAAATTAAATATAAAACAGAAAGATAAAGACAATGTCCGATCCGATAATTCAAATTAAAGATGTAAACAAATGGTTTGGAGAGTTTCAAGTCTTAAAAAATATTAATTTAGAGGTAGAGAAAAATAAGAAAATTGTAGTTTGTGGTCCCTCAGGTTCAGGAAAGTCAACTTTGATAAGATGTATAAATAGACTTGAAGAACATCAGGAAGGTCAAATAGTTGTTGATGGTAATGAATTGAGTGAAAATACAAAAAATATTGAACAAATAAGAGCAGAAGTAGGTATGGTTTTTCAACAATTTAACTTATTTCCTCATTTATCAATTCTAGATAATTGTACATTGGCACCTATTTGGGTAAAACAAATGCCAAAAAAAGATGCAGAAGAATTGGCAATGCAACATCTTGAAAAAGTTCAAATTTCAGATCAAGCATTCAAATATCCCGGTCAACTGTCAGGAGGTCAACAACAAAGATGTGCAATAGCTAGAGCTCTTTGTATGGAGCCAAAGATAATGCTTTTCGATGAACCAACATCAGCTTTAGATCCTGAAATGATCAAAGAAGTATTGGATGCAATGGTTAATTTAGCTAAAGCTGGAATGACAATGATAGTTGTTACACATGAGATGGGATTTGCAAAAGAAGTTGCAGATGAAGTTATCTTTATGGATGAAGGGATGATTGTTGAAAGAGCTGAAACAAAAGAGTTTTTTGCTAACCCTAAGAGTGATAGAACTAAATTATTCCTCAGTCAGATTTTATAAAAGTTCTAAACTACCTTGTCTAAAATGCACAAATTAAAGCTTGACAGCTTTTAAAATTACATAAAAAAGCCAAAAAATAAAAAATTTTATCTCTTGCATTAAATCTCTAAATACACTTAACTTAGGCCTACGGAAATTAATTGAGGGGTCAAGTAATGGAAGATAATTTTAATAAACATTTAGGGAATAAACTTAAATTAAGAAGATTGGCATTAGGTTTAACACAAACAAAAGTTGCTAAAGCAATAAATGTAACTTTTCAACAAATACAAAAATACGAAAAAGGAACTAATGGAGTAAGCTCACTACGTTTACTTCAACTTTCAAACTATTTAAAAGTACCTATAAACTATTTCTTTGAGGATTTTTCAGAATATTTAATCAATCTAGAAAAATCTAAAGAAGGGCATATGAATGTAAATTATAATTTTTTAGTTAAACTTTATTCTGAGTTAACAGAGGATCAAAAGACTAAATTTTCTAAAAATTTAAATATAAATTCGGCAATTTCGAAAGTTGGATAATAATTTGGCTCCTCGGGCAGGACTCGAACCTGCGACCAATTGATTAACAGTCAACTGCTCTACCAACTGAGCTACCGAGGAATGTTACAAAAGCCTGAATTAAATATAACATCTAAGTTCAACTGTAAATCAAAATAGTGAATTTTTTATCACTTGAATTCTAAAATACAAATCATTTAACCTTCCTTACTAACAAAGTTATATATTCTATAAAATTTTATAAAATGCTTTTTTGGAGGCAACGCCCGGAATCGAACCGGGATACAAGGATTTGCAATCCTCTGCGTAACCATTCCGCCACGTTGCCATAATGAAAGGTCCTTTGATGACCTTATATAGTTGATTTTGCAAATTAGTCTATAATTTTAATATTTAAATTGGATATTGTTTATTAAATTTGATTAATTTATAAAACATAAATCAATGAGTTCTGATAAATATATTCATACAGAAGTAGAAAATAAGATTTATTCTTATTGGGAAAAAAATAATTTATTTAAACCAAAAAAAAATAGCAAAAAATTCTCAATTGTAATTCCACCTCCAAATGTAACTGGTAGTTTACATATGGGTCATGCTTTAAATAATTCGATACAAGATTTGCTTACTAGATTTCATAGAATGAATAATTTCGAAACATTGTGGCAACCCGGAACCGATCACGCAGGAATTGCTACTCAGGCACTTGTTGAAAAAAAATTATCAAAGGAAGGCATTATAAAAGACCATATTGGAAGAGCAAAATTCATTGAAAAAGTATGGGAATGGAAAAAACAGTATGGCGATATAATCATTAATCAACTAAAAAAACTTGGATGTTCTTGTGATTGGTCAAGAAATGCGTTTACGATGGATGAGAAACTATCGGAGTCCGTTAGAAAAGTTTTTGTAGAATTATATAAAAAAGGCTTAATCTTTAAATCAAAAAAACTTGTTAATTGGGATACAGTTTTAAAGACAGCAATTTCAGATTTAGAAGTTGATCAAAGAGAAGTAAGCTCTAAAATTTATTATATAAGATATCAGATAGAAAATTCAAAAAAATTTATAACAATTGCAACTACCAGACCTGAAACTATGTTAGGTGATACTGCAATAGCTGTAAATCCATCTGATGAGAGATATAGAAATATAGTTGGTAAAAATGTAATAATTCCAATAGTAGGTAGAAAAATTAAAATTATAGAAGATGAATATGCAGACCCAGAACAAGGAACAGGTGCAGTAAAAATTACACCAGCGCATGATTTTAATGACTATGACGTTGGTCAAAGAAATAATCTAGAGATAATAAACATTTTTACTGAAGAGGGTAAAATTAATGAAAATGCGCCTCGGCAATTTTTCGGATTAGATAGATTTGAAGCCAGAAAAAAATTAATTAAATTACTTATTGAAAAAGATTATTTTGTTAAAGAAGAAACTATTAAAAATAAAGTTCCTTATGGAGACAGATCAAATTCGATTATCGAACCATATTTAACAGAACAATGGTTTGCTGATGCTAAAAAATTATCTATTAAAGCTAAGGAAATTGTAAAAACAAAAAAGATAAATTTTTTTCCAGAAAACTGGTCTAAAACATATTTTCAATGGATGGATAATATTGAACCCTGGTGTGTTTCTAGACAATTATGGTGGGGTCATCAAATACCTGCATGGTATGGTCCAGATGGAAAAGTTTTTGTAGAAGAGAACGAAGAAACAGCTAAGTTAAAAGCAAAAGATTTTTATCATAAAAAAGTAGAATTAAAAAGAGATGAAGATGTTTTGGATACTTGGTTTTCATCAGGGTTGTGGCCATTTGCAACATTAGGTTGGCCTAAAAAAAATGAATATCTAGATAATTTTTATCCAACAACTGTTTTAGTTACTGGTTTTGATATAATTTTTTTCTGGGTAGCAAGAATGATTATGCTTGGAATGGAATTTTTGGATAAAGAACCTTTCAAGGACATATATGTACATGCTTTAGTTAGAGATGAGAAAGGTCAAAAAATGTCTAAATCTAAAGGCAATGTTATTGATCCACTTGAGTTAATAGATAAATATAGCGCTGATGCTTTAAGATTTACTTTGCTGTCAATGGCATCCCCTGGTCGTGATGTTAAACTTTCAGAAGACAGAGTTAAAGGATATAGAAATTTTTTAAATAAAATTTGGAATGCTAATAACTTTCTCATTCAAAATAGTTGTGATTTTATAAATGTAAATAAACCTGAAAATATTAATGAAAATATTAATAAATGGATAATTACTGAATTTTTATTAATTAAAGAAGTCATTCAAAGAAATATATACAATTATAGATTTGATGAGGCTGCAAAAAATGCATATCAATTTGTCTGGAATTCATTTTGTGATTGGTACATAGAGCTTTCTAAAACAATATATTATTCAGATAATCAAAATTCCAAAGATGAAACAAGAAGGGTTTCGTCTTATATATTTAGGGAAATACTTATCTTATTACATCCATTTATTCCATTTATTACTGAAGAAATTTGGTTGAAGAATAAATTAGATAAAAATAGCAAAGATTTCTTGATGTTTGCAAACTGGTCACAGGATAAAGGAACAACTGATAAATCATATTTGGAAGTTAATAAAATTATATATTTTATAACATCAATTAGATCTTTTAAAAATGAGCTAGGCGTACCTCCTGGTTCACTCGTTGATGTTTCAATAGAAAAAACTAATAGTGAAATTAAAACTTTTTTTAACAATAATAAAACAATTTTGATGAAATTAGGGAGAATTAAAAATATAACTTCTAAGAATCTTGATAAATCTTCAGCTTCTTTAGTATTAGACGGTGAACAATTTAAAATTTATTTTGATGAAGATATTGATCTTGATCGAGTAAAAGATACGCTTAAAAAAAAATTAGATAAATTAAATAAAGAAATGGATAAAATAAATAAAAGACTGGCAAATAAAAATTTCGTAGAAAAGGCACCAACAGAGCTTATTGATCAAGAAAAAACTAACTTTAATAATTTAGAAAAAGATGTTAAAAAAATACAACTAACCTTAGAAAATTTATAATGAAAAAATTTAACAAAAGAAAATTACCTAGTAGACATACAACCTTAGGTCCTGACAAAGCATTTCAAAGATCTTTTTATTATGCAATGGATTTAACCGAAAAAGATGTTGCAAAACCTTTTGTCGGCGTCGTTTCAACCTGGAACGAAGCAGCTCCATGCAATATTGCTTTAATGAGACAAGCTCAGTCTGTCAAAAAAGGAGTTTATCAATCAGGTGGCACACCAAGAGAATTTTGTACAATAACAGTAACTGACGGCATAGCAATGGGTCACGAGGGAATGAAATCATCTTTAATTTCAAGAGATGTGATAGCAGATTCTACTGAATTAACAGTTAGAGGACATTGTTATGATGCATTAGTTGGATTGGCAGGATGTGATAAATCATTACCAGGATTAATGATGTCTATGGTTAGACTTAATGTTCCAAGTGTTTTCATTTATGGTGGTTCAATTTTGCCAGGTAGATTTAATGGTAAAGATGTAACCGTTGTTGATGTAATTGAAGGTGTTGGCAAATATCATTCTGGTAAAATGTCATTGCATGCACTTAGAAAATTAGAACTTAAAGCTTGTCCAAGTGCTGGAGCTTGTGGTGGACAATTTACTGCAAATACTATGGCATGTGTGTCTGAAGCTATTGGATTAGCTTTACCTTATTCAGCAGGAACCCCTGCACCTTATACCAAGAGAGACAAATATGCAGTTGATAGTGGTAAAGCAGTTATGAATTTATTAGCAAAAAATATAAGACCAAGAGATATAGTGACAAGAAAATCTTTAGAAAATGCTGCTACAATTGTTGCAGCCACAGGTGGATCAACAAATGCAGCACTTCATCTTCCGGCAATTGCTAATGAAATAGGAATTAAATTTGATTTAATGGATGTAGCAAAAATTTTTAAAAAAACTCCTTACTTAGCAGACCTAAAACCTGGTGGAAAATATGTTGCTAAAGATATGTGGCTTGCTGGTGGTGTACCTATGTTACTTAAAACATTATATGAAGGTGGATTTATACACGGCGATTGCATGACTGTTACAGGAAAATCAATGAAAGAAAATTTAAAAAAAATTAAATTTAATCCAAATCAAAAAGTTATGAGAAGTTATAATAAACCGTTATCGCCTGATGGTGGGGTAGTAGGGTTAAAAGGAAATTTAGCACCAGATGGTGGTATTGTAAAAATTGCTGGACTTAAAAAACTTCAATTTACAGGAAGAGCAAGATGTTTTGATAATGAAGAGTCAGCATACAAAGCAGTAAAAAATAAAAAATATAAAGAAGGAGATATAATAATTATTAGATATGAGGGCCCCAAAGGAGGTCCTGGCATGAGAGAAATGTTGCAAACCACAGGAGCAATTTATGGTCAAGGAATGGGTGAAAAAGTTGCTCTTATTACAGATGGAAGATTTTCAGGAGCTACAAGAGGTTTCTGCATAGGACATGTAGGTCCAGAAGCTTCGGTAGGTGGACCAATTGCACTTCTACGTAATGGAGATATTATTGATATTGATGCAAAAAAAGGGACAATAAATGTTCGACTTACAAAAAAACAATTAGCTGTACGTAAAAAAAAATGGAAACCTAAAAAAATAAATTTTGGAAATGGAACACTTTGGAAGTATGCGCAAACAGTTGGCCCAGCATATCTAGGAGCACCAACACATCCAGGTGGAAAAAATGAAGTGAAAGTTTACGCAGATATTTGATGAAAATTAGACCCATTATCCTTTGTGGAGGAGCTGGAAGTAGACTTTGGCCAGATCAAAAAAATTATCAAGCAAAACAATTTATAGATTTTGGTGGTTGGACGCTTATAAGTAAAACACTTGAAAGAATAAAAAACCCAATTTTTGATTATCCTATAATTAGTACTAATCTAAAATATTTAAAAGATGTCAGAAAACATTTAAAAAAAAATAAAATCAAAAAATATAAAATTGTTTTAGAGCCAGAGAAAAAAAATACTGCACCTGCTATTTTGGCAGCATCATTAATAGATGAAATACCTTTAAAACAACCACTTATATATTTTGCAGCTGATCATATAGTCGAAAAATCAAATATCTTAAATAATTCTATTAATAAAAATAAATCATATTTAAATCATGAAAATATATTTATATTTGGTATTAAACCAAGAAATCCATCTAGTGAATATGGTTATTTTTTAACAAAAAAAATAAAAGATAATATAGATAAAGTTTCAAAGTTTATCGAAAAACCAAAATCAATATTAGCAAAAAAAATAATCAAACAAAAAGGTTATTGGAACACGGGCATATTCTTTCTGAGAAAAGATTCTATTATTAACAATTTTAAAAAGTATCAGCCTAAAACCTTTAAATCTTGTAACCTGGCTGTAAAAAAATCTAAATATAAAAATAATACTTACTATTTAAACAAAAGTGAATTTTCTAAATCAATAGAGAAATCTTTTGATTATGCAATTTTAGAAAAAACAAAGAAAATTAATGCTATTAAACTTGATTTACCTTGGTCAGATTTAGGTAGTTGGAGAGAAATTTCTAATATCTTTAAAAAGAGTAAAAATAAATATTTTAAAAAATCGAACGTTTACTACAGACCATGGGGTAAATATGTCAATTTATTTGAGGGCAAAAACTTTCTGGTTAAAGAATTAACTGTAAATTCCAAATCTTCAATAAGCCTTCAAAAGCACAATTTTAGATCTGAGCATTGGATGATAACAGATGGAACACCAATGATTACAATCAACAAAAAAAGATTTTATAAAAAACCAAATGATTCTGTATTTATTCCAAGAGGTGCAATACATAGAATTGAAAATAATTATAATAAACCAGTTAAAATAATTGAAGTACAAACAGGTCCAATTCTAAAAGAAACAGATATAATTCGATTTCAAGATGTTTATGGAAGGGTAAAATAATTTTATGACTACTGTGAACCTTTCTCTAGATGAAATTTATAATTTGGCAAAAAAAACTTTATTATCAAATGGTTGTGATCCTGAAACAGCTTCTATATTGGCCGATTTAATAAGAAATGCAGAGAGAGACGGATCAATATCTCATGGTTTGTTTAGACTTCCTGCATATGTAAGTGGATTAAAAAGTGGCAAAATTAATGGAAATGGTAGACCAGAAATAAAAAAAATTACTCAATCAGTAATAAAAGTTTCAGGAAATAATTGCTTAGCGCCTGTAGTACTTAACAAAAGTTTACCAGAGCTTGTTAATGCAGCAAAAGATAATGGGGTAGCGGTTCTTGCAATTACTAATTCTCACCATATGGCTGCTATGTGGCCTGAAACAGAAAAACTCGCCGAAGAGGGTTTAGTTGCTTTTGCTTGCACATCTTACAAGCCTGCTGTAGCGCCAGCAGGTGCAATTAAACCATTATTTGGTACTAATCCAATTTCATTTGCTTGGCCAAGATCTGGTAAAACACCAGTTGTATATGACATGGCCACCGCATCTATGGCTATGGGTGAAGTACAAGTTGCAAAAAGGGATGGTCATAAAGTTCCTATTGGAACAGGATTAACTAAAGAAGGAAAAGAAACAACTGATCCTGGAGAAATTGCTGATGGAGGTGTGTTATTACCTTTTGGTGGCTACAAAGGTTCAGCTATATCAATGATGGTTGAATTGATGGCGGGTGCTTTAGTAGGAGATAATTTTAGCTACGAAACTTCTGCTAAAGACAATAATGATGGAGGACCACCAAGTGGAGGAGAATTTATTATAGCAATTTCCCCAGAAAAAACTTCAAACAATAATTGGGATAAGCATGCAGAAGAATTTTTTAAAAAAATGAAATCAATGGGTACTGTTAGATTACCAGGAGAAAGAAGACACAAAAATAGACTAGACAAAGGTCCAAGAAAAATTAATGAAGAATTAATTAATAAAATTAAATCTTTAAGTTAATTTAATTTCAATTGGAGTATGATCAGAAGGTTTTTCACGACCTCTAGGATCTTTGTTAATATTAACTGATTTAATTTTATCTATTAGTGAATTAGATACTA
Source organism: uncultured Pelagibacteraceae bacterium (assembly GCA_902612345.1). Taxonomy (GTDB): domain Bacteria; phylum Pseudomonadota; class Alphaproteobacteria; order Pelagibacterales; family Pelagibacteraceae; genus Pelagibacter. The sequence continues at coordinate 41,902 of CACMDE010000008.1, forward strand.
AAAAATGGTCAATTCTCATCCCATTATTTTTTTGCCAAGCACCCCTCATATAGTCCCAAAAAGTATACCCTTCTTTTGTTTTATTAAAATGTCTGTAGACATCATTGAAACCAAGATTAATCATTTCTCGTAGTTTTTTTCTTATTTCAAGTCTAAATAGAGCGTCATCCTCAAAACTCTTTGGATTATAAACATCTTCCGAAGATGGAATAATATTAAAATCTCCACCTACAATTACATTAGGATTTTTTTTTATAATTGATTTTAATTGTCTAATTAAATGATCTAGCCATTTTTTTTTATATTCATATTTTTCTGTATCAACTGGATTACCATTTGGAGTATAAATATTAATTAAATGGATTTTTTTATTTTTAAAATTAACTTCAGCTGAAATTATTCTTGCTTGTTTTAATTTATCTTGAATTAAATTAATTTTTATATTTTGTAATTTATTTTTAGAAATTATAGCTACTCCATTGTAACTCTTTTGACCATATACATGACTCTCATAACCTAAAGATGAAAATTCCTCATAAGGGAAATTAACATCCTCTGTCTTTATTTCCTGCATCATGAGAATGTCGGGTTTATATTTTAAAAGATAGCTTTTTATATTTTCAATACGAGCACGCACAGAATTTACATTCCACGAGGAAACTAGCATTACAGAGAAAATGAAACACCACAACCACAGGACGATTTAGATTGTGGATTAGTAATCTTAAATTGAGAACCAATTAATTCACTAACATAATCAACTTCTGAACCTCTTAAAAGATCTGCTGATGTTTTGTCTATTAATATATTTTCATAGTTTAAATCATCTTCTGCTTTAGAATTATCTATAGTAAATTCATATTGAAAACCCGAACAACCACCTCCTTTGATAGCGATTCTAAAAAAAGATCCCTCACCTTTTTTGGACAACAGATTATTTATCTGTTTTAGTGCTTTATCTGTAAATTTAATTTCTTTAATCATTATTGATCACTGATAATACTAATATAATACTTAATATTTTATTTTAAAGTATGAAAAAATACTCAAAAATTGGATTATTCAAAAGCAAAGGAAGAATTATGAAGGAACCTATATCAAAGTATAGATCTCCCTTTCAAAGAGATAGAGATAGAATAGTACACAGTGCATCATTTAGAAGACTTAAGCACAAAACTCAGGTTTTTGTTAATACTGAAGGTGATCATTATAGGACTAGAATAACGCATTCAATGGAAGTTGCACAAATTGCACGTTCAATTTCAAAATATTTAAATTTAAATGAGGATCTTGCTGAAACTTTAAGTTTGGCACATGATTTAGGTCATACGCCATTTGGTCATGCAGGAGAAGAATCTCTAAATGAAGAGATGAATTTACATGGTGGTTTTGATCATAATTTGCAGACATTAAGAATAGTTATGTTTCTAGAAAATAAATATCTTAAATTTAATGGCTTAAACCTCTCAATAGAAACCCTTGAAGGACTTCTTAAACATAATGGACCAGTAGAAAATTTAATCTTAGTTGACAAATTAATTGGAATTAAAAATTTTAAAAATATGATTAATTTTAAAACATATCCATATTTGGAGGCCCAAATATCAGCAATATCAGATGATATAGCTTATAATAATCATGATATACAAGATGGCATTAATGCAAATTTATTCAAATTAGACGAATTGATTGAAATTAGTTTTTTCAATCAGATTTATAAAAAATATAAAAGCAAAATTAATAAAAATAATTATAAAATTGCTACATATCAAATTATAAGAGACTCAATTGATTTAATGATTAAAGATTTAATAAAAAATACTAATATAAATTTAAAATTTAACAAAATAAAGAAATTAGATAATATAAATAAATCTAAATTCCTTATGGTAGATTTTTCAGATAAAATTCAACATTCAGTAAATGAAATTAGATCATTTTTAAAAATCAAAATGTATAATAATAAAATTGTTCTGAAAAAAAATAATGAAGGAAAACTTATAATTAAAAAGTTGTTTATTGAAATAAAGAAAAATCCGCAAAAATTTATTTCAAAAAAAATACTTCAAATTGATAAATATAGAGCAATTTCTGATTTTATATCTGGAATGACTGACAGATATGCTATTAACTTATACAAAAGTTTTAAATGAACATTTTTGAAAATTATTTAGATAAATTAAAAAAAATTCTATTAGATTTATCCAAAAAAGGCGATTTAATTTTGCCTGATAACATGGATGGTATAACTTCTGAAATTCCACCGTCTAAATTTAAAAGTGATATTTCAACTAATGTTGCAATGATTTTGTCTAAAATAAATAAAAAACCACCAATGGAATTAGGTCAAGCATTAGCTGATCAAATAAAAAAATCTGATAAAAAAATAGATGAAATACAAGTAGTAAAACCAGGTTTCATAAATATAAAATTTAAACCAATATTTTGGACAAATTTTGTTGAACAAATAATTAAAAATTCTGAAACTTTTGGGATCAATTTATCTGAAAAAAAGAAAAATTATTTAGTAGAATTTGTATCTGCTAATCCTACAGGACCATTACACGTTGGACATTGTAGAGGTGCTATTTTAGGAGACGTAATCTCAAATATACTAACTTTCAATAAACATAAAGTTACTAGAGAATATTATATTAATGACTACGGCCAACAAATAAATAATTTTACTAAATCTGTTTATTTTCGAATAAGGGAAATTGTTTACAATGAACCATTTCCAAATGATGATGATTTATATCCTGGTGATTATATCATTAGTTTTGCACAAAATATAATTCAATCAAAAAAAAAATTAGACTTTAAGAATTTTGAAAATATTTCTGAAGAGTTAACACTTTTATCTATCGATGAGGCATTACAGTTGATAAAAAACAACTTAAAAAGCATTGGAATTAAACATGATAGTTTTGTTAGTGAAAAAAATCTTGTTGCTAATAATGAAGTAGAAAAAGTTGTTAAATTCCTTCAGCAAAATAAATTTGTCTATAAAGGAAAAATTAATGCACCTGTAGGTGAAAATAACGAACAATGGATTGAAAGAGAGCAATTGCTTTTCAGATCAACTGATTTTGGTGATGATAAAGATAGAGCTTTGCAAAAATCCGATGGCTCTTGGACTTATTTTGCTAGTGACGTTGCTTATCATAAAAACAAACTTGATAGAAAGTTTGATTATTTAATTAATATATTGGGAGCAGACCATGCGGGTTATATAAAAAGAATTTCATCCTCTGTTGATGCTTTATCTAACACTGAAGGAAAATTAATTTGTAAAGTTAGCCAATTGGTTAAATTAATTAAAGATAAAAAACCTTTTAAAATGTCAAAAAGAAAAGGAGACTATATCACATTAGATGATTTAATTAAGGAAGTTGGAAAAGATGCTACAAGATTTATTATGTTAAACAGAAGCAGTGATGCTGAGCTCGATTTTGATTTTAACGATGTTGTAGAAAAAACTAAAGATAATCCACTTTATTATGTGCAATATTGCTACGCAAGAATATGTTCTGTTTTCAGATATATAGAAAAAGATATAAAAAATGAAATTAATATTAAAAGTTATAATTTTGATTATTCAGATGATGAAATAAAAATTCTAAAAAAATTATCTGAGTGGCCTAAATGTATAGATTTGTCCAGCAATAAACTTGAGCCACATAGAATACCAACATATTTATATGAATTAGCTTCATTATTCCATTCTTATTGGAACTTAGGCAAAGATGAACCAAAAAAAAGATTTATCAATGAAAAAAAAAATATTTCAGATGATAAATTAGTTTTTTTAAAAGCTATTTCAAATGTTATTAAATCAGGAATGAATATAATTGGTGTGTCAACTCCAGAAAAGATGTAATGTTAAAAGAAGTTAAGTATTTAATTTATATTTTAATAATTTCTTTTTTCATTTTTTTTTCAGTAAAATTCTATATTTCAGACGAAAACAAGAAAAAAACTTTTAGAAATTTAAGTTCTATTGATAAAAATATTAGTACTTATGAAATTAAATTGCCAATTATTTCAAATGATACTGATGATATAGTTGTATATTTAAACAATGATGACGATTCAAAAAAAAAAAATTTTTCTTTTTGGGGTCTATTAAAAAGAGATGATTAAATTAAGAAAATCTTTTATATGTGGTATTAAAGGAACAAAGTTATCAAATAAAGAATTTATATTTATTAAAAAGTATAAACCATGGGGTATTATACTTTTCCAAAGAAATATCAAAAGTATAGCTCAAACAAATATGCTAACAAAATCAATAAGAAAAATTTTTCAAGACTCACAATATCCAATATTGATTGATGAAGAAGGTGGTAGAGTTAGTAGGTTAAAAAATATTGTAGATACTTCTATTTTTACAGGAAATTTTTTTGGAAATTTATGTACCAAAAATTTAAGTAAATTTAATCTTTATCATAAAGTTTATATTGATCAGATTTCTTATGTTTTAAATTTAATTGGTGTCAATGTAAATACAGTTCCAGTTCTTGATTTAAGGAGAAAATTTACACACAAAATTATAGGTGATCGTTCATATTCATTTAATAAAAAAATAGTAAATAAAATAGGAAATTTAACCATTAAAGCATTTAATCAAAAGAGAGTTGGAACAGTTATAAAACATATTCCTGGTCATGGTTTATCAAAAAAAGATACTCATTTAAAACTTCCATATATTTCTAACAAATTAAAATATTTAGAAAATAATGATTTTTCCTTATTTAAAAATAAAAAATCTACATTGGCAATGACTGCACACATAACTTATGAAGCAATAGATAAACATAACTGTATCACACACTCAAAAGAAGGAATTAAATATATTAGACATAAAATTGGTTTTAAAAATTTGATCCTATCAGATGATATTTCGATGAAGGCGTTAAGATATAGCTTTATTGAAAATGTTCAGAAAGCGTATAATTCTGGATGCAACTTAGTCTTGCATTGTAACGGCAATTTAAATGAAATGCATAAATTAGCTAAAATTTCTCCAAAGGTAAATTCTTTTATAATTAAAAAAACATCTGAATTTTACAAAATTTTGAGATAAGCTAAATTATGTCGGATTTTGATTCAAATGAGTTTTTAATAGATCTTACAAATTTTTCTGGATCCTTAGATTTACTTTTGGAACTAGCTAAATCTCAAAAAGTAAATTTAGAAGACATATCTATAACAAAACTTGTTGATCAATTTAATAATTATATAACCAAAACTAAGAATCTTAATCTTGAAATTGCATCAGAATATCTTCTTATGGCAACATGGCTTACTTATTTAAAATCAAAATTACTTCTTCCACTGGACGATGAAGAAGAATTTAAAGCTATTGAAATTGCTGAAAGTCTTAAGTTACAGCTCAAAAAATTAGAGTTAATAAGACTTCTCTCAGATCAAATGCTTAAAAGAAAAAGACTAGGAAGAGATATATTTATGAGAGGAATGAACAACAAAATAAAATCAAATAATATTTCGCAGTATTCTTTAAAACTTTTTGACATATTAAAAGCATATGCAACATTTATATCTACAAAAGATTTTCAACAAATTAATATTCCTAAATTACCAGTTTTTACAATGGAGGAGGGCATGAATAGAATTAAAGAACTACAAAAAGAACTTTCTGACTGGAAAAATTTAAAAGATCTGATTCCTAAAATATTTAAGAATAATAAAAAAATGGAGAAAACAGGCAATGCCGGTATTTTTGCTGCCTCTCTAGAACTAGTTAAAGAAGGGAATGTTAAATTAAAGCAAGAAAAGATATTTGGAGATCTTTATATACGCAATAATGAATAAATTAAAAAAAAATAATATTGTAAAATTTCCTGAAAATAAGATTACTGATCAGGAAAAGGAAATTGAAGCAATAATATTTGCATCAAATACACCATTAGATATTAATGCTATCGAAAGTAAAATAACAAAAAAAATAAATGTACCAAAAACTCTCGAGAAGTTACAAAAATTTTATTTAAACAGAGGTATAAATTTAGTTTGTTTATCAAACAAATGGTCTTTCAGAACTTCAGAAAAATTATCAAAGTTATTTTCACAACAAAAAACTATTGAAAAAAAACTCTCTAAAGCTGCAATAGAGACATTATCAATTATTGTGTACCATCAACCTGTTACAAGAGCTGAAATAGAAGATATTAGAGGTGTTGCATTTGGTACGAATACATTAGAAATATTAATGGAATTAAACTGGGTAAAACCAGGAGGACGAAAAGATGTTCCTGGAAAACCTATTCAATATGTTACTACAGAAGATTTTTTAAGTCATTTCAATCTTCAAAAACTTTCAGATCTTCCAACAGTTGACGAATTAGGAGCCGCAGGATTAATTGATATTTCTTCTATTGAAAGATCAATATTTGGAACGGGAAAGTTTTATAAAGAAAAACAGGATGAAAAAAAGGAAGATATTTACACCAATATAGATGAAATGCTCCAAGACACTTTGTCAGAAGATGAAAATTCTGAAAAAGATCCTTTAAAAAAATAAATATTAAGTATATAAACATCGTATGAGCATCGGTTTTTGGCAGATAGCAGTTGTTGTGATTTTAGTTGTCCTCTTATTCGGAAGAGGCAAAATTTCCAGTTTAATGGGTGATGTAGCTAAAGGTATTAAAAGCTTTAAAAAAGGAATGGCTTCAGATGCCGTTGAAGACAATCAACCTAAAGACGTTTCCGAAGAAAATAAAGATACAAAAGATAGTAATTAACTCCAATGCCACAAATTGGCTGGTTAGAAATTTTAATAATAGTTTCAATAGCAATAATTATTGTTGGACCAAGAGATTTTCCAATAATGTTAAAAAAAATAGGCAGCTGGATTGGATCAGTAAAAAGATATGTTTCCAATGTTCAAAATGAAGTTACATCTATTCAAGATGATGCAAAAAGTATTGATGAAAGTAGTAAAAATAAAACTATTCAAAATCAAAATATAAAAGAAAAAAAAGATGTCTGATAGAGAAACAGGTTTTATAAGTCATTTAACTGAATTAAGACAAAGATTAATTCATACAATTATTTTTTTAGCAATTCTTTTTGTAGTGTGTTATTTCTTTTCAGATAGTATTTATGGTTTTTTAGTTGAACCGTATGCTAATGCAGTTAAGAATGATGCTGTAGAAAGGAGATTAATTTTTACTGCTCTGCAAGAAACTTTTCTAACTTATTTAAAGGTTTCATTTTTTGCTGCATTTTTTGCCACAAGCCCTTTTATTCTTATTCAGGTTTGGAAATTTATCGCACCAGGTCTATATAAACATGAAAAAAAAGCAATTATGCCTTATTTAGTATTAACACCAATATTATTTTTATTAGGAGGAATGTTGGTTTACTATTTAATAATGCCATTGGCTATTAAATTTTTTCTTTCTTTTGAAAGCGCAGGATTAAATACAAATCTACCAATACAATTAGAAGCTAAAGTAAATGAATACTTATCACTAATAATGAAATTAATTTTTGCATTTGGTATAAGTTTTCAATTACCTATAGTCCTAAGTTTATTGGCCAGAGTTGGTTTTATTGATGCAAAATTTTTAAAAGAGAGAAGAAAGTATGTAATTGTAATTATTTTTGCAGCTGCAGCAATACTTACACCTCCAGATCCTATTACTCAAGTCGGCTTAGCAATCCCATTATTATTATTATATGAATTGTCAATATTATCGGTAAATATTATAGAAGCAAAAAATTCAAAACGACAAAGAGAAGAAGAAAATGCATGATATTAAATATATAAGAGATAATTTTGAAACTTTTAAAAAAAAAATATCAAATAGAAATAATACAGCAAAACTTGATAACTTACTAAATATTGATAAAGAAAATCGAAATTTGATTCAAGAAAAGGAAACATTAGAAAAACAAAAAAAAGATATATCTAAATCAAAAGACGAAAAAATGTTTCAAAAATCAAAAGAAATATCTGTAAAAATTAAAGAATTATTGGATGATCAATTAAAAGCCAAATATCAGCTAGATACTATTCTGTCATCTATACCTAATATACCTAATGATGATGTTCCCATAGGATCTGATGAAAAATCTAATAAAGTTTTAGAAACAAAGGGTGAAATAAAATCTAAAAGTTTCAAAGAAAAATCTCATCACGAACTTGGTGAAAAATTAGGTATGTTAGATTTTGATTTGGCGTCAAAAACTACTGGTTCAAGATTTGTTTTTGTTAAAGATAAATTGGCTTTAATGGAAAGAGCTTTATCAAATTTTATGATTGATATACATACATCAAATAATGGATACAACGAAATATCACCTCCATTGATGGCTTCCGAAAATACAATGTTTGGAACTGGACAATTGCCAAAATTCGAAAATGATCAGTTTGAAATTAAACTAGATAAAAATGATGAGAGAAAATTTCTTATACCTACTGCCGAAGTAATTCTAACTAATATAGTAAAAAATCAGATATTAAAACTTAGTGATTTACCATTAAGATTTGTCGCATCAACTCCTTGTTTTAGAAAAGAAGCTGGAAGTTATGGTAAGGATACTAAAGGCATGATACGTCAACATCAATTTTATAAAGTAGAATTGGTTAGTATTGTTGAGAATGATCATTGTTTGAAAGAACTTGAAAGAATGACTAACTGCGCGACAATGATTTTAGATAGACTCAAACTTCCCTACAGAAAAATTATTTTATGTACTGGTGATATGGGTTTTAGTGCTGAAAAAACATATGATATTGAAGTTTGGCTGCCATCAGAAAAAAAATATCGTGAAATTTCTAGCTGTTCATCATGTGGAACATTTCAATCTAGAAGAATGAATTCTAGATATAAAAACGTAAAAAATGAAAATGTATTTACGGGCACATTAAATGGTAGTGGTCTAGCCATTGGAAGAACATTAATTGCGGTAATGGAAAATTATCAGGATGAAGATGGATCTATAATTATTCCTGACGCTTTAAGACCATATATGAATAATATGGAGAAAATTTCACCAATTAAGAGTTGAGAAATTTAATTATTTGGTATAAAGAATTTTATTAATTAGGAGATTTATGGATTCAGGAATAGCGCAATTTATACCATTAATATTAATATTCGTAATTTTTTATTTTTTCTTGATTAGACCTCAACAAAAAAAGGTTAAAGATCATAAGTTAATGGTTGAAAATTTGAAAAGAGGAGACAAGGTTGTCACTTCTGGTGGAATTGTTGGAACAATTGAAAGAATAATTGATGCTGAGAAAGTTGAGGTTATAATTTCAGATAATGTTAAGGTTGAAATTGTTAAAGCAACTGGAATACAAGCATTAGTAAATAATCAAGAAGTTAAAAAATAATATAAATTTTTTTAAGTGTTATATTTTTCTAAAATCAAAATTATAACTGTTTTTTTAATTACATTAGCTTTTGTATATTTATCTTTTTCAAATTTATTTAAATTTGATGACAATTTTTTAAAAAATAAAATTAATCTTGGTTTAGACCTTCAGGGAGGTTCTTACCTATTATTAGAAATAGATAATCAACCAATTATTTCTCAAACCTTACAAAACAAACTTATTGAACTAAAAAAATCTTTTAATGAAAATTCTTTAAAAGTAAAAAATTTTTCTATTTCTAATAATACTATTATGTTTGAGAGTGATAATCTGTCTATTGATCAAGTAGAGAAAATTCTTTTAGATAAAGAGAGTGAATTAAATCCATATTTTGAAAAATTTAAAACTCACCAATTTGTTGTTGAAAATAATGCAAATTTTTTTTCTATGTATTTATCGGATTATGGAGTTGTTTTGCTAAATTCATCTTCCCTTGATCAAGCTGTTGAAATAGTAAGAAGGAGGGTCGATGAAACTGGCACAAACGAACCAAACATATTAAAGAGAGGTAATAACCGAATTTTAGTTGAGTTACCGGGGTTAGATGATCCAGCTAGAATAAAATCTCTGTTAGGAAAGACTGCTAATTTAACTTTTCAGTTTGTATCGAATAATGAGAAAGATAGTTTTGGAACAGAAATATTAAAATTTGATAATGACCTTGAAGAGGCAATAGTTAGTAAAAGGATTATATTAAATGGTGATAATCTTATTGATGCGAAACCAAGAATGGACACACAAAATAATGAAACTATAGTATCATTTACCCTAGATAGAGTAGGGTCTAAAAAATTTGGAAAAGCTACTTCAGAAAATGTTGGAAAACAATTGGCAATAATTTTAGATGGAAAAATTATTAGCGCGCCTTCAATTAGAGAACCTATTCTTGGAGGATCCGGGCAAATTTCTGGAAACTTTACATTTCAAAGTGCAACAGATTTAGCACTACTACTTAGATCCGGAGCTTTACCTGCACCTATGAACATTATTGAAGAAAGATCAGTAGGCCCAGATTTGGGTAAAGACTCAATTAAAGCTGGAATTATCTCATTAATAGTAGGTTTTTGTTTGGTAGTAATTTTTATGATTTATAAGTATAAAATTTTCGGCTTAATAGCTAATTTTGCACTAATAACCAATTTATTATTATTAATTGGTTTATTAACATTATTTGGTGCAACATTAACTTTACCTGGTATTGCTGGAATTATACTAACAGTTGGTATGGCTGTAGATGCTAATGTATTAATTTTTGAAAGAATTAAAGAGGAAACAAGGAAAGAAAATAATAAAATTTTAGCTTTTGACAGTGGTTACGTGAAATCAAGAACTGCTATTATTGATGCAAATATTACAACATTAATAGCAGCTGCAATATTATTTTTGATGGGATCTGGACCAGTAAAAGGATTTTCTGTAACATTAGGAATAGGAATAATCACTACACTTTTTTCAGTATATTTCATTGCTCGATTATTTACCTCAATTTATGTTAGAGCAAATAAAGATAAGGGTAATTTATTATAAATGAAAACAATTGAATTTAATAGATATTATAAAAAATTTGGTTATTTGTCATTAATATTGATTTTTATTTCTTTGTCCCTTTTAATCTTTAAAGGTTTAAATTATGGAGTAGATTTTAAGGGTGGAACTTTGATTGAAATTAGAATTCAAAATTCAGATCATTCTGTTTCTAAAGTAAGAGATGTCTTTAGCGATTCAAATTTACCAAATTTAACGGTAAAAAATTTTGGTAACGATACAGATTATATTATTAAATTTCAGAAACAAAATTTAGATAATCCGGAATATATAAATGATTTGAAAAACGAGGTTTTAAAATCATTTCCAGATATAAACTTTAGAAGAGTCGAAAATGTTGGTCCAAAAGTAAGTTCAGAACTATTAAAATCTGGAATTATAGCTATTTCTCTTTCTTTAGCTGCAATGTTATTTTATATTTGGATAAGATTTGAATGGCAATTTAGCTTAGGAGCAATATTGGCATTATTTCACGATGTTATTCTTACATTGGGTGTATTTTCTTTATTATCCCTAGAAATTAATTTATCAATTGTAGCAGCTGTATTAACTATAGTTGGATATTCGATGAATGATACAGTTGTAATTTATGACAGAATACGTGATAACCTAAAAAAATATGCAGATGTAAATATTTTTGAATTGTCAAATCAATCTATAAATGAGACTTTATCGAGAACAATTTTAACATCTGTAACTACTTTATTAGCCTTGTTATCAATATTTTTTCTTGGTGGTGAAATATTAAGAGGATTTTCTTTAGCAATGATTTTAGGTGTAATTGTAGGCACATATTCATCCATTTATATTGCCAATCCTACTTTAGTTAGATTAAACGTCAGTCATGACACAGTAGTTAAAAAAGAAGAAGAAAAAAATTAATACAAATTTTGAGCCGCAACCATTGACAACAACATTGGCAATGAAAGCAAAGTGTTAGTTCTAGAGAACAACATAGCAGTTTTTGCTGATTTAGCTTTAGTATCTGGATCTACATCTATTATTCCCAAAGCTCTTTTTTGATTAGGCCAAATAACAAACCAAACATTGAATGCCATAATCAAACCTAACCACATCCCTATACCTATTGCTGTGCTTTTACCTCCACCACTTGTTATGCCTAAAGTCATTGCATCATGAACATATCCATTTATATAGGCTAAAATTAAGCCCGACAATATTGTCAGAAGAGCAGCCCATCTAAACCAAAATAGTGCTGATGGGGCTATTACCTTCCCAATTGCTGGTTTTTGTTCGTCAGGTATCTTTGACATATTTGGAATTTGTACAAAATTAAAATACCACAATAAACCTATCCACATTATTCCTACCACCACGTGAATATATCTAAATAACCAACTCCAAAAAAGAGTATCAATATCAAAACCCCCATTTAAAAAATAGAGACCAGCAAACAGTATTATTGCTAATGCTAATGAAAAATGAATTGTTTTAGATAAAGATTGCAGTATTCCTGACATAATTAAATATACTATGAATTATAATATTAAGCAATTTTTTTATATTTAGAAATTAAAAGTGGAGCTAAATATTTACCTGTGTAACTAGTATTTACTTTTACTATTTCTTCCGGTTTTCCCTCTGCGATAATTTCTCCACCTTTCACGCCTCCATCAGGTCCTATATCTATTATATGATCTGCAGTTTTTATGACGTCAAGATTGTGTTCTATTACAATTACTGTATTTCCTGTAGCTACAAATGTATGGAGAATTTCTAATAATTTTTTTATATCATGCTGATGAAGACCGGTTGTAGGCTCATCTAAAATATAAACCGTTCTTCCTGTAGATCTTTTAGAAAGTTCTTTTGCAAGCTTGATTCTTTGTGCTTCACCACCTGATAAGGTTGTAGCTTGTTGACCAATTTTAATATATCCTAAACCAACTTTTTTAAGTGTTAGAAGTTTTCCTCTTATGGTATTTATATTTTCAAAGAAATCACAACCCTCATCAACAGTCATATTTAAAACATCTGAAATATTTTTACCTTTAAATTTTATTTCAAGAGTTTCACGATTATATCTACTTCCTTTACATTCATCGCATGTAATATAAACATCAGGAAGAAAGTGCATTTCATATGTAATAACTCCGTCACCTTCACATGCTTCACATCTGCCACCTTTT
>CACMDE010000009.1 GCA_902612345.1 uncultured Pelagibacteraceae bacterium
TATAAAATGAATTTAGACTATAGGTTCTTGGGTGTTCATGATAAAATGTATCAAACTGTTTTTTTTTAATCACTTCCCCTAAATAATGATTTTCTATTACTAGCAATGTATTTTTAGAAATTATGTTTTTTAATGATAATATTAGTTCTTTAAAATTTTCTATATGTGCAAATACATTTGTAAATGTAATTACATCAATATTTTTTAATTTTTTTTTAATTTTAATAGATGTTTTCTTGTCAAAAAAATTATTTAAAACCCTATGCCCTTTGCGAGACGCCTGGATATAAGCGTTTGTTGGTTCAATGCCATATGTTATTGCACCAGATTTTTTAAATTCATCTAATAAGCTTCCATCATTACATCCTATATCTAATATGATTTTGCCTCTTAGTTTTTTTTTAATTTTTTTAGTTTTTTTAACTAAATCTTTCATTCCATCAATTACATCTTTTGTGTTGGCAGATCTATAATGATAGGTTTTTGGAAATAAAATTTTTTTATTAATATTAAATTTTTGAAATGCAGTAATACATTTTTTACAAAATTGTATCTGTAATTTATAGTATTTATTTGTATTAGGTTTTTTTTTTAAATCATCACAAAGTGGTTGTTTTCCAAGATCAAGAAATTTTATTAATCTTGAATTACAAATTTGGCAATTTTTAACTATTTTATACATCTAGCTTAAATACTTATTTTCAATTAAAATATAAGGCCATGATTTAATTTTGGTATATTTTTCAAAATAAAATGAAAAAAATCTTTCTGCTAAAAAATCATATAATCTCTCTTTTCCATATCCTTCAAGTTTTAAATCTTGAAATTCATTTTCACATTTAAATATCCATCTAAATGTTTTTTCATATAATTTATTTATGATGTTTTTTTTTGAAACAAATAATTCTAGAGGATGAAATGAGGTATTATTATTTATATATTTTAAAAAATCTAATCGGTCCTCTTCGTCAATAAATTTGCAGGATCTTTTAAGTAAATTATAACCATGGAATAAATCAAAATGCAAAGAAATAGATATTTTATTTCTATTAAATAGTAACCCTGGGTTTGTTAAAATATTTCTAAATCCATGTTTGATTAATTTTGATAATTTTAAGTTTCCAAGAAAAATTTTTTCTGGAAGCAAAACATCAAAATTTTTGTTTTCTGGAATTTTTCTTAGTATATTTTCAGATAAATTTAAATTATCAATTTCATGACTATCTTCTTTTATCCAGAATCTTCTATAGTGATTTATTCCAATCCAATCATCATCTTTGTAGGTATGTAATTTATTTTTCCATAACCAGTAATGAAAGGTAAGAGTTCCAAAATTTTTATTTTTATAAGATATATTATTACCGATATTATCTTTATTCCAGTCGGGTGGAAAAATATTGCAATCTTTATTTTCAGCTCCAGAAATTACCACGTTTACGTTCAAATCATTTAAAAAATGATAGTATTTTCCGGTTATACAATAATTGTGAATAATCGACATTAAACTAACAATTAGTTTGATTTTAAACTAAAGTCTAGTCTCAAACAATTTGTAAAATTTATGAAACTTGTAATATTAGCTGGTGGTTATGGTACTAGATTGGCTGAGGAAACTAAGATTAAACCAAAACCCCTAGTCAAGATTGGTCTAAAGCCAATAATTTGGCATTTAATGAAAATATATTCTTTCTTTGGTATAAATGAATTTATCATATGTCTTGGTTATAAAGGTGATTTACTTAGAAATGAGCTAAATAAACTAACAAAAAACGAAAAATGGAAAATTAATTACGTAAATACAGGTCTCAATACAATGACTGGTGGTAGAATAAAAAGAGTTAAAAAATATCTTAAAAATGAAAATTTTTTTTGCTTATCTTATGGTGATGGTTTGTCTGATGTTAACATTAAGAAATTAGTTAAATTTCATAAAACCAATCATAAAATTGCTACTTTAACAGCAGTAAAATACAAAAATCCAAAGGGAGTATTAAAAATAAATTCTAACCAAAATATTAGTGCAATAAAAGAAAAACCAATTGAATATATAAATGGTGGATTTTTTGTTTTATCAAAAAAAATATTTAAATATTTAAAAAATGATAAAACAATTTTTGAAAAAGATTGTTTACCAAAATTAGTAAAAATAAATCAGCTTTTAGCTTATAAACATCATGGTTTTTGGGGGTGTATGGATACAATTAGAGAGAAAAATGAATTAAATAAAATTTGGAAAAGTAAAAAAAGAGGTTGGAAAGTCTGGAATAGATAAATTTTTTAAATAAAAGTGATTGCCCAAAATACCAACAAACCTGATAAAATAGTTATAACTAAATTTTTTGATAAAATACCTATTATGAAAGCTACAGATATTGCAATAACTTTAGCGTCGTTAATTTCAACAAGACTTCCCTCTTGATTAAAAAATACTGCTGGAAATATTATTGCTGGAAAGACTGCAGAAGGTACAAATATTAAAACCTGTTTAGTTTTTCCATTAATTTTTTTTGGATTAATAACTAAAACAGAAAATAATCTTGTTAAATAATTAATTAAACCAGCTATAATAATTGATACCCAAATATTCATTTTTTAAATTTTAATAAAATTGTAGCACCCAATAGAGCAATTATGCTTGAAATGATTATGTAAGATTTAAATGGAGCATCAAAAAATAAAATTGAACAGGTTCCTGATAGAATAATTACAATTAAATGATCTAAATTTCTTAAATAATTTACCAATAATGCTAAAAAAGTTAATGGAATAGTAAAAGTTAAACCAAGTTCATCAGGTACAATTGAACCTAAAATAATTCCTATTATTGTTGTAACTTGCCAAATAAGCCATAAAGTAATACCTGATCCTACCAAATGATAATGTTTATATTTATTATCTTTATATTTTTTGAAATATTCATTTGAAACCGCAAATGCTTGATCTGTTAACAAATAAGATAGTCCTATTTTCCAAAGTGTTGGTAATTGATACAAGTATTGATTTACAACAGCCCCATATAAAAGATGTCTAGTACTTACAACAGATGAAGATGTTATAGCTACCAAGGAAGACGCGCCTGCTGATAATAATTGAAGTATTACTATCTGACTTGCCCCACTAAAAATAATTATTGATGTTAAATAAGTTAAATATGGTCCAAAACCTAATTCAATTCCGATAGCACCAAATATTATGCCAAATGGTACAACAGGAATCATTAAAGGTAGAACATCAATTACACCTTTAAAAAAAGTTTTTTTTTTTGAAAACATGGATTAAAAAAAATTGATATTTACTTCTAAATTAAGACCCAAAATTTCTTAATTATCTATAATATGTTGAAGAAACAGCGTCTATATTAGTTTTTATATGTTTCTTTTTATAATATTGTTTTTTGAGAAAATTTCCAACTACTGGAATTGATCCTACAATTTGCTTTGTATTTTTAAATAATGATGGGTAATGTTTTATATTATAAAAAGGATAAACTTCTTTGATCCAATTATCTCTAAAGTATTTTAAAGTTTCTAACCATTCTGGTGAGTAATCCATTACTGACTCTCTTCTTTCATTTGAAAAGTCATTATATTTTTCAATATTTACAATCCCATCTTTAAATGCTTGGTCACCTAAAGGCGTACCTTTATAAGGGTAAAAAATATTTACGTTACTAGTTGTAGGATTTATTTCTCTATTTAACTTAACTGTGTCTAATAACATTTCTTTTGTTTCACCTGGAACACCTATAATGTTTATTGCATTCGTTCTAATATTATACTTTCTAGCAAGCTTGAATGCTTCAACAATTGTACTTCTTTCCATGCTTCTTTTCATTATATTATTTCTTACATGATCATTGCCAGACTCCACACCAAATTGAATTTTAAAACAATAACTTCTTGCTAAGTCATACATAAAATCCTCGTTGACTACATCGCATCTTAATAGACAAATAAATGGAATTTTAATTCTTTCTCTATAAAGTGCTAAGAATTCTCTTCTCCATTTTTTATTTAAACCGAAAATATCATCTGTTAAATAAATTTTATATTTACTTCCAACTGAAGGATTTTTTTTTACAACATCTTCTATTTCTCTGATTGAGTGTTCTGGGCTAGCTTGTCTAATGTTATATCTACTTTGACCGTAAACTTTTGCAATTCCTATGTTAGAACAATATGTGCATACAAATGGACAACCTCTGGTAAAATGAAAAGATGCAAGACCAACTCTTTCAAGAATTTTTGAGTATCCGAATGTATCTCTATCTGGATGAGGTAATTTATCAAGCTCATCTGGAGTCATTAGTGGGCCTAATTTATTTTTTTTAACTTCCCCATTTTCTAAATAAGCAATATTATCTGTATCTTTCCAAGACACATTTTTTTTAAGCTTCTCGAGAAAATTTAAAAAAGGTCCCTCAGAGTCTCCTCTGAAAATTGCATCTAAGTGCTTAGCCTCTTTTACACACTCTGGATACAACGTAGGATGAATTCCTCCACAAACTGTCTTTACTTTTGGAAATACTTCTTTAACTATTTCACTTAATTCTGCAACGAAACTAAATTGTGAAGAGACGGATGTAAAACCTACTACATCAGGTTTAAATTCATTTAAATCTCTCTTGAATGAACTGTATTCGCTTTTCTCAAATATTTGAACTTGTTTAATGTTATGGCCAGCCTTTTTAGTAACAGACATTATCATAGAAATACCATCTGCAAAACTGTCTGCATGTAACCCGTTAATATTGGTATAAACAAATAGCACTTTCATAGACTATGATAATTATGTTTTTTTAAAATTTTTTCAACCATAAATGTTTACTAAAGTTATTTAAAAAATTGACAATTTTCGTTGACTTTAAATAATAATTTAATAGAAAAAACATATACTGAAATGCATGGTGGGAAATCAGTGTGAAATTCATTGGCTGTACCTGCAACCGTAAAGTCGGAGCGCCACCCAGTAAAGTCCGCTGTTGAATGATGGCCAGGAAAAGTCTAGTTCTACAATGAAAAATTAGCAGAGGCATTAAATAAATAGATATTGGTAAATTATTTACCAATTATAAAAAGAGTGGAGTGCCTTATGATTTTAAGATTAAGTATTATTTTAGTTTATTTAGTTTTATCTGTTAAGACTAGTTTTGCTGAAGATATACCCATAATAGTTATAGCGCCAAGTAAAATAAACCAGTCCTATAGTACAGTTGGTACATCTGTTACTTCTTTAAATAATAAAGAAATACAAGAAAATGGAAAATTTTTTTTGGGTGAAGTTTTAAACGATAATTTACCTGGTATGAATTATTTTAGATCTGGCGGCTATGGAACTGTATCTGGAGTACAACTAAGAGGTCTGCCTAAAAGATACTCAACAGTATACATTGATGGGGTTAAAATGTCAGATCCATCTTCAAGTGATAACTCATTTTATTTTTCAAATATTATGACATCGTCTATAGATAAAGTTGAAATTCTTAGAGGTTCTAATAGTTCAATATATGGAAGTGGTGCAATAGGAGGGGTAATTAATATTTTTACAAAAAAAGGTGATTATAAAGAAACAAAAATTAATCTAAGCGGCGGATCAAATAGAACTGATAACTTAGATTTTTCAACGGGTAACAGTTATGGAAATCACAGTTATTTTATTGGAATAAATAAATTTAATACCGATGGTATCTCAGCTATGAATGATGAGAAACCCACAAATGATGATGACAGTTATAAAAATGAAAGTCTAATAGCAAATTATTCATACCAAATTAATAATGATAGTATTTTAAGTGGAAGTTTAAGATATAGTGACTCTTTTCTAAATTATGATGAAGTTACATCTGGCAGAACAGATGAAAATAACTCAACAGATGATGATGAACTATCGTACAGCTTAAGCTTAAAATTAAACAAAGATAAATTTAATCACACACTTTCCTACAATTATACAGGAATAGATAGAGCAACTAAAAACTATTTAAATAACTCAAAAAATTATTATGGATACAGAGACTCTATAAATTACATTGGAAATTATAACTTTGATTTAGATACAAAAATTGTTTTTGGTTTAGAAAATGAGTTTGATAGAGCAAAATTTCAAAAAGATTGGCCGACAGACTATTTAGAGAGTGATGAGGCAATATATTCTCAATTTTTAGATTTACAATTTAGACCTGCAGAAAATTTGTATAGTACTCTCGGTTTAAGACGTGATGATCATACTACTGCTGGAGCATATAATACTGGCAGAATAACTTTGGCTTATAAAATAGATGGAAATTCTAAAATTAGATCAAGTTATGGAACTGGTTTAAGATACCCGACTCTTTATGATTACTTTTATGGAACAGTTGTTAGTAAAAAAGAGGATTTAGCTCCTGAAAAAAGTAAAAGTTTTGATATAGGTTATGAGACAAAATTAGATGAAATTAATACGGACCTTATAATATCATTATATAAAATTGAATATGACGATGCCTTAGAAGGATGGCAGTCTAATGGTTGGAAAATTCAAAATACTACTGCACAAATCGAGAGTAAAGGTATTGAAATAGAAGCTTTATATAAAAAATCAAATAAATTTAATGTTTCTTTAAATTATAATTATACTGACACATATGATGGAGCTGATTGTGATGATCCAAATGTTGGAAGCACAAGCTGTATAGACGAGTCAATGGTAAGAGTCCCAAGGCATTCTTCAAATGTTAATTTAAGTTACAAAACAAAGAATAATTTAAAGAATATATTGTCTTTAAAATATAATGGAGAAGTGAGAGATTATGGAAATGGAAATAACAGCTTCGCAGATGTAATTTTAGATGAATATTTTACTGCCGACTACAGTTTAAAATATGATTTATTAAATAATGGGGAAATTTATATGGACATTAACAATGTATTTAACAATAACTATGAGCAAGCATTTATGTATTCTTCTATGGAAAGAAACATAAATATTGGTTTTAGAAAGATTTATTAGTTGAGTTATTTTTTTTCATTTATATGATAATAGTATTATGAATTATTTAAAATTCTCTTTAGGAATTTTTTTTGTTTTAGCTGCTAGTAGATTTATTCCTCACCCCCCAAATTTTACAAGCTTAATAGCTTTGAGTTTTTATGTTCCTATATTCCTTGGCATCAGGTTTATTCCGGCGCTATTAGTTTGTTTTGTAATAACAGATATAATAATAGGTTTTCACTCAACCACTTTTTTTACATGGGGAAGTGTAGTTTTAATTGGTTATATTTCTAAATTCTTTAATCAAAATACTTCTATAAGATTATGCGGAGCCTTAGTAGGATGTTTTGTGTTTTATATTATCACAAACTTTGGAGTATGGTGTCTTGGGTCCTACGGATACACTTTTGAAGGATTAATAATTTGTTATACATTAGCTATTCCTTTTTTTGGATATAGCTTAATTTCTACAATTTTATTTTCCGGACTCATAGAGCTGGTAAATAGACTAAACTTACTCAATTTTTTAAACTTAAAAAAAATTTAAAAATAATTTATTTAAATAAATTTTAAAGACTCAAATAATTTTTTTTTATCTAATTTACAATCTTTGTAACCTTGTTTTACAATGTTTAGATATCTGGTAGTTGGATACATGAAGGAAGTTTTATTTAACATAGTATATGTCATCACTCTTTTATTATAATAGGTAAAATAATGTTTTATATATAGATTTGGAAAATCTTCATAAATATCGAGTTTTTTTTCATCACTTTTAGAAATTTCAAAAAGACCACCTTGAACATATGAATTATTTTTTTTTTCAATATCAGCGGCTCTATACTTGCTTCTAAAAGTAAGTTTAAAACCTTTAAGATTTATTTTTTTTATAAACTTGCTATCCTTGCATCTTCTTTTCATTTGAAAATGGTTTAAATTACTTCCATAAGCAAAATATAACATTAAATTGTCTCTATTATTTTGATGTCTTTAGATTTTATGAATTCTAATAATTCTAAATTACAAATATTTAATTTATTTTTGTCTGACGATCTAAGAACTATAGAAACACCTAATTTACCAGCTTTAAAAAATGGGTAGCTTCCTATCTCTACATCTTTATTTTTATTTTGAATACTAGTAATTGATTTTGCAATTTCACTTTCAACTGTCCTTAGACTAACTGTTATGCTTAAAATTGGATCACCACCGATTAATATATTGTTTAATCCACCAATCATTGATTGAAGAATAGAAGGAACACCCGGTAAGCAAAAAACATTTTCTACATAAAAACCAGGAGCTCCACTTGTTGGATTTAAAATAAGTTTTGCCTTTGTTGGCATCTTTGACATTTTTTGTCTTCCATCATTAAATTCACCTGGTTTATAATATTTTTCTAAAATAGAATAAGCTTCTTTATGAATACCATATTCTATACCAAATGCTTTAGAGATGGACTCAGCAGTAATATCATCGTGAGTTGGTCCGATGCCTCCAGTTGTAAAAATATAATTAAATTTTTTTCTTAAATCGTTTACAGTGAAAATTATTGTAGACTGTATGTCTGGAATTACCCTCACCTCTCTCACTTCAATACCAATAGAATTTAACCACTTAGCTAATGTACTAGTGTTTATATCCTTGGTTCTTCCTGATAAAACCTCATTTCCTATAATAATTATTCCAGCAGTTATTTCTTTTTTATTTGTCATTTCTCAATATAAATAAATTAAAATGAAATTTACCAACAGTTTAATCAAAGGCAAATTAATTAAAAGATATAAAAGATTTTTTGTAGATGTTGAAGTAAATAATAAAATTTTAACTTCACATTGTCCCAATACTGGGTCTATGCTTGGATTATTAGATAAGGGTAATGAAGTTTGGATTTCAAAAGTAGACAATCCAAACAGAAAGTTAAAATTTACCCTCGAAATGATTAGGAAAAATCAAAGGATTATTGGAGTAAATACTCACAGGGCAAACCGTATTGTTGAGCATGGTTTAAATAACAAATTGTTAAAAGAATTTTCGTCAATTAAAAAAATTAAGTCAGAATTTAAATATTCTGATGATACAAGATTTGACTTTTTATGTGACGATAAAATAATTGAAGTAAAAAATGTTACCCTTAATAGAAATGATGATATTGCTGAGTTTCCTGATGCAGTAACAGTGAGAGGCACAAAACATTTAAAAAAATTAACAGAATCATTGAAGCGAGGTTATAAACCTTATGTTTTATTTTTGGTACAAATTCAAAATATTTCCAAATTTAGAATAGCAAAAGACATAGATTCAGATTATTATAATAATTTTATTGAAGCTTATAAAAAAGGTATAAAATTTATTGCATATAGATGTAAATTAAATTCAAAAGAAATTGTTATAGAAAAAAAAATACAAATTGAACATGATTAAATATAAAGAAAAATTTGAAAGAATGAGAATTGCGGGTAAACTTGCGTCAAAAACATTAGATATGCTAACAAATTATATCAAACCTGGCATCTCTACAGATAAAATTGATCAATTGGCTTATGAATTTATTAAAGATAGCGGTGGATACTCAGCCCCACAATTTTATAGAGGTTTTAAAAAATCACTTTGTACTTCTTTAAACCACGTTGTTTGCCATGGAATACCGTCTGATCGTATTTTAGAGGATGGAGACGTGGTAAACGTAGATGTTACTGCAATTGTTAACGAATATTATGGTGACACGAGTAGAATGTTTACGATAGGAAATTCATCTATTAAAGCAAATAATTTAATTGATGTTACCTATGAGTCAATGATGAAAGCAATAAAAATTTTAAAACCGGGTACTAAATTGGGTGATATAGGAAATGAGATTCAGAATTTTGTTGAAGAGAAAGGATATTCTGTTGTTAGAGATTTCTGTGGTCATGGAATTAGCAATACATTTCATGAGTCTCCTAATATTTTACACTATGGAAAAAAAAATACTGGAATGGAAATTTATCCTGGTATGACTTTTACAATTGAACCAATGATTAATGCAGGGAAATATGATGTAAAAATTTTAAATGATGGGTGGACAGCCGTAACTAAAGATAAGTCTTTATCTGCACAATTTGAACATACAGTTGGAATCACTGAAAATGGATATGAAATTTTCACAGAATCTGGTAAAGGTTATAATAAACCTCCTTATTAATAATGATTGATAGATATTCTAGAAAAGAGCTAAAAGACATTTGGTCTGAAGAAAATAAATTCAAGATTTGGCTAGATATTGAAATTGCCGCAGCTCAGGCTATGGAAAAATATAAAATTATACCCAAGGGTGTTTCTTCAATAGTTAGAAAAAAAGCAAAAATAAAAGTAAAGCGAATTCATGATATTGAGGCAAAAGTAAAACATGATGTTATTGCATTTCTAACTTCAATTACTGAACAGGCTGGTATTAAAGCAAGATACCTTCATCAAGGAATGACATCTTCAGATGTTTTGGATACTGCTTTTAACATTCAGTTAAAACAATCTGGTGAAATATTATTAAAAGATATTGATAAAATTCTTTCTGTTTTAAAAAGACAAGCAAGAAAATATAAATTTACACCCTGTATTGGAAGAAGTCATGGAATACACGCTGAACCAATTACATTTGGATTAAAACTGGCATCATTTTACGAAGAATTTAAAAGAAATAAAAAAAGGCTTGCTAGTGCAATATTCGATATTTCAACATGCGCAATATCTGGTGCTGTTGGAACTTTTGCAAATATTGATCCAAAAGTTGAGGGCTATGTAGCAAAAAAATTAAAATTATATCCAGAGCCAATCTCTACACAAATAATACCTAGAGACAGACATGCGCATTATTTTTCAGTCTTAGGAATTATAGCAGGAAGCATTGAAAGAATAGCTACTGAAATTAGACACTTACAAAGATCAGAGGTTTATGAAATGCAGGAATTTTTTTCAAAAGATCAGAAAGGCTCTTCGGCGATGCCACATAAGAAAAATCCAATATTGAGTGAAAACTTAACTGGCCTTGCAAGAATTATTAGAAGTCACACTATCCCTGCATTAGAGAATATTGCCTTATGGCATGAAAGAGATATATCGCACTCAAGTGTAGAGAGGAATATAGGACCAGATGCAAATATTACATTAGATTTTGCCTTAACTAGACTAGCAAATCTTTTGGACAAAATGATTATTTATCCAAAAAAAATGATACAAAATATAAATTTAACTAAGGGTTTAATATTTTCTCAAGAAATTATGTTAGAACTTACAAAAGGTGGGATAAGTAGAGAAAAATCATATAAAATTGTACAAGCTCATTCAAAAAAATGTTTTTCTGAAAATAAAAATTTATTTAATTTAATATCAAATGATAAAAAAGTTATGAGTATTATTAGTGAAAAAAAATTAAAATCAATTTTTAATTATTCTAGACACTTTAAAAATGTAAACTTTATCTTTAAAAGAGTATTTAAATAATGAAAAAAGGTAAAAAAATTTATGAGGGAAAAGCAAAAATTATTTTTGCAACGACAGATAAGAGTCTAGTAATTCAACATTTTAAAGATGACGCAACAGCTTTCAATAATCAGAAGAAAGCAAATATAGAAGGTAAAGGAATATTAAATAACAGAATTTCAGAACATATTTTATCTTCTTTAAAAAAGGTTGGTATTGATAATCATCTAATTAAACGTCTTAATATGCGTGAACAATTAATTGATTTGGCTGAAATAATTCCAGTTGAATTTGTAGTAAGAAATATCGTTACTGGTTCTTTAACAAAAAGATTAGGTATTGAGGATGGTACTGTGTTGAATAAGCCTTTGATTGAGTTTTATTATAAAAATGATGAACTCGGTGATCCACTAGTTTCAAGAGAACATGTAGATGCTTTTGGATGGGCCTCAACATCTGAGCTTAATTTTATTAAAGAACAGTGTTTACGTATAAATGATTTTTTACAAGGAATGTTTATAGGTATTAATATTAAACTTGTTGATTTCAAATTAGAATTTGGAAAAAGAAAGTCAGATGGTAAAATAATACTTGCAGATGAGATTAGTCCAGACACCTGTAGACTGTGGGATGCGGATACAGAGAAAAAATTAGATAAAGATAGATTTAGAAAAAATTTAGGTAATATAGTAGAAGCATATCAAGAAGTAGCTAGAAGATTAGGAATATTGCATGAACAAACAAGCAATGTTAGACCAATTAAATTTCCTAAACCCACTGCGGTTAAAATTAAAAAAAAATAATGAAAATTAAAGTAATAGTCACTCTCAAAAATGGAGTTTTAGACCCTCAAGGAAAGGCAATACAACAAACTTTAAATAGTATGAATTTTTCAAATGTAAATGAAGTAAGGCAAGGTAAATTTTTTGAAATTAATGTGAACGAAATTAATGAAGAAAAAGCTAAATCACAAGTTGAAGAAATGTGTAAAAAACTATTAGCAAATCTTGTCATTGAGGATTATAAAATAATTTAATCATTGATGAAATCTTCAGTAATTATTTTCCCAGGATCTAATTGTGATAGAGACATGGATGTGGCCCTTACTAAATTTGGGTTTAAAAACACAATGGTTTGGCACAATGATCAATCAATTCCAAAAAGTGATTTAATAGTTCTTCCGGGAGGTTTTTCTTACGGTGACTATTTAAGATGTGGGAGTATTGCATCAAAATCCAATATAATTAAGTCTGTAATTGATTTTGCAAACTCAGGAGGATTGGTTCTAGGTATTTGTAATGGATTTCAAATATTAACCGAAACAGGATTGCTTACTGGAATTCTTCAACAAAATAAATATCTTAATTTTATCTGTAAGAATGTTTTTATCAAAGTTAAGGATAAAAAAAATAAATATTTTAAAAATATAAAAAAAGAGATATTAGAATTGCATATTGCCCATAATGAAGGAAATTTTTTTTGTACTGATCAAGAACTTAAATTATTAGAGGATAACAATCAAATAGCCGTAACCTATTGTAATTCAAATGGATTGGAAAATGAGGAAGACAATCCTAATGGTGCGATAAAAAATATAGCTGGAATATTTAATAAAAATAAAAATGTTTTAGGAATGATGCCTCATCCAGAAAGAATGATTGATAAATACCTATCAGGGGAAGATGGATCATTATTTTTTGAAAACTTGTTAGGAAATTTAGGATAATGCAAGTAACTGAGGCTGTTGCTATAGATCATGGTTTAAAGAAGGATGAGTTTTCTAAAATTTGTAATTTACTTAAACGTATACCTAACATCACTGAACTTGCAATTTTTTCAGCTATGTGGAATGAGCATTGTTCTTATAAATCTTCAAGAAAACATTTAAAAAAATTACACACTAAAGGAAAACAAGTAATTCAAGGTCCTGGTGAAAATGCAGGTGTAATTGATATTGGAGACGATGATGCAATAGTTTTTAAAATAGAAAGTCATAATCATCCATCATTTATTGAGCCTTATCAGGGTGCAGCAACTGGAGTTGGCGGTATAATGAGAGATGTTTTTACCATGGGTGCTAGACCTATAGCTAATTTAAATTCAATTCATTTTGGCTCTCCACAGCACAAAAAAACAAAACATCTTTTAAGAGGAGTAGTTAAAGGTATCGGAGGTTATGGCAATTGTATTGGAGTTCCTACTGTTGCAGGACAAACAACTTTTGACGAGTCTTACAATGGTAATATTTTGGTTAACGCAATGACTATAGGTTTGGTAAATAAAAATAAAATTTTTTACTCAAAGGCTGCGGGCTTAAATAAACCAGTGATATATGTTGGATCAAAAACTGGGAGGGATGGAATACATGGGGCAAGTATGGCTTCGGCTACATTTGATGATAAAATTGAAGAAAAAAAACCCACAGTTCAAGTTGGAGATCCATTTACAGAAAAACTTCTCCTAGAGGCATGTTTAGAATTAATGGCTGACAAATCTATTATCGCTATTCAAGATATGGGTGCAGCCGGACTAACTTCATCAAGTATAGAGATGGCATCAAAGGGTAACCTAGGTATCGAACTTAATTTAAGTAAAGTACCCTGCAGGGAGGAAAAAATGACACCTTATGAAATTATGTTATCGGAAAGCCAAGAAAGAATGTTGATTGTATTAGAAAATGGTAAGGAAAATCATGCAAAGAAAATTTTTGATAAATGGAATTTAGATTTTGCTGTAATCGGAAAAACAACTAACTCAAAAAAAATAGAGTTAATCTTTAATGATGCTAAAGTAGCAGAAATTCCAATTAATCTGTTGGCAGAAAATGCCCCAATGTATGATAGAAAGTGGAAAAAAACAAAATTACCACAAAGGTTAAAGCTAAATAAAGATAATTTTAAATCTTTAAGTATATCAGATTGTTTAAAAAAGATTTTAAGTAACCCTAATATATCTGAAAAGAAATGGATATGGGATCAATACGATCATACTGTAATGGGTGATACAATTCAAAAACCTGGTGGTGACGCAGGCGTTGTTAGAGTTCATGGAACAAAAAAAGCAATTGCTACATCGGTAGATTCTTCTGCGTCTTATTGTTATTCTCATCCACTAACAGGTGGAAAACAAGTAGTATGTGAGAGTTGGAGGAATTTAATTTCTGTTGGTGCTAAACCGATAGCCATAACTAATTGTCTAAATTTTGGAAATCCTGAAAAAGAAAAAAATATGGGAGAATTTGTTGAATGTGTAGAAGGTATAACAGAAGCAAGTGAGTATTTAGATTTTCCTGTAGTTTCTGGGAATGTGTCTTTTTATAACGAAACTAAAGACAAAGGTATTAAACCTACTCCTACTATTGGTGGTGTTGGATTATTAAAAAATTATAACAAAATGATAACATTAGATTTTAAAAATATTGATAATATTGTTTATGTGATTGGAAAAACTGAGGGTCATTTAGATCAAAGTGTTTTTGCAAAAGATATTCTTAATGAGAAAAAAGGACCTCCTCCAAGTATTAATTTATTTAACGAAAAAAATATTGGTGAAACGGTTTTAAATTTAATACAAAAAAAATTAATTATAAGCTCTCACGATGTATCATTGGGTGGTATACTTACAGCTGTGTCTAAGATGTGTATTAAGGGCAATAAAGGTTTAAAAATTAATAATTTGAAAGGCTTAACTAATAAATATGAATACTTTTTTGGAGAAGATCAAGCACGATACATAGTTGAAATACCTAAAGAAAATAAGGAAGAAGTAATTGAAATATTAAACAAAAACTCTGTGCATTTTGATGATTTGGGCATAATTCAAGAGAAAAACTTAACTTTTAATGGTGATATAAATTTACCTATTGAAGAATTATCAGATGCGCATAAATATTGGTTAAAGGAGTATATGGAAAATTAATGGCTATGAATTTAAAAGAAATTGAGAATTTAATTAAAGAAGCAATGCCAGATGCAACCATCGATATTCAGGATTTAGCTGGTGATGGAAATCATTATTCAGCTACAATAACTTCTTCTCAATTTATAGGTAAAAGTAAAATTGAGCAACATAAAATGGTTTATAATTCATTAAAAGGTAAAATGGGAAATGAACTTCATGCATTAGCAATAAAAACAAAGGAGAATTAAATGGATCAACAAACAAACGATTTAATAAAAAATGAAATAGACAATAATGAAGTTTGTCTTTTTATGAAAGGAACGCCAGAAGCCCCGCAATGTGGTTTTTCAATGGCTGTATCAAATATGTTAAAAATTTTAAATGTTAAATTCAAAGGTATTAATGTTTTAGAAGATCAAAAATTGAGAGATGGAATAAAAGTGTTTAGCGATTGGCCTACAATTCCTCAATTATATATAAAAAAAGAATTTGTTGGTGGGTGTGATATAGTTAAAGAAATGTTTGAAAATGGTGAATTGAAAAATTATTTAGATTCAAAGGGAATAGAATATAAAAAGTAATTATCTAGAATAATATTCAACAACTAAACTTGGCTCCATTACAACTGGGTATGGAACTTCTTCAAACTTAGGAACACGAACGAATTTTACTTTTTTGTTTTTTTCATCAGCCTGAATGTATTCAGGGATTTCTCTTTCTTTACTTGCCATTGCTACATCAATAATAGCAAGTTGCTTTGATTTATCTCTTATCTCAATAGTATCTTCCTCTTTGACCTGATAACTTGATATATTTACTTTTTTTCCATTAACTTTAACATGACCGTGATTGATTAATTGTCTTGATGAAAAAATAGTGTTTGCAAATTTAGATCTATATACAACTGCATCTAATCTTCTCTCTAATAATCCAATAAGATTTTCAGCAGTATTACCCTTTGCCATAATAGCTTTTTTATAAAGATTTCTAAATTGTCTCTCATTCATATTTCCATAATAAGATTTTAATTTCTGCTTAGCTTGTAGTTGAACTCCAAAATCTGAAGGTTTAGCTGATTTTGTCTGACCGTGTTGTCCAGGAGGGTAAGCTCTAGAGTTAAACGGACTTTTTGGTCTTCCCCATAAGTTAACTTTTAATCTTCTATCTACTTTATGTTTAGAATTTAATCTTTTTGTCATTGAATAAAGCGCTTTATAAGCAGAAGTTAAGTTTTGTCAATCTACCTTTTTTTTGTTAAACCTGCAAATACACTCGATAATATGCGAGTTTCTTTTTCAGAAAGGTTTAACTTATAAAATATACTTCTTAAATTTTCTAACATAATAGGTTTCTTTTCTTTTGGGTGGAAAAAGTGCCTTTCCTCAAGATTTTTTATACATAAAGACAACATATTATTAATATTTTTCTTTGTGGCTTTTTTAATTTTCTTTGACTTTATAAATTTTCTTTTATTAGTAGAGATTAGTCCGTTTAATATTTGAGCAATTATAATAAGACTGTGTGATAAATTCAAAGATCTAAAATTTTCATTACTAGGTATTTGTAAGGTATAATCTGCATAACTTACTTCATTATTAGACAAACCTGAGGCTTCTGATCCAAACAAGAAACCAATTTTTTTTGAAAAATCAAACTTTTTAAGATCAGAAAGAGTTATATGATTAATATTTTTATTTCTAAATCGTGCTGATGTTGCGACTAAAATATCAATTTCATTTAAGGACTCCTCTAAATTATTAAAAACTTTTGCTTTTTTGATAATATCTTTAGCTCCAACTGAAGTTGCTAGTATCTTATCGTTTGGAAAAATTGGTTTAGGTGAGATTATTAATAATTTATTAAAGCTAAAATTTTTAATTGCCCTTGCGCATGCCCCGATATTTTCTGATAATTGAGGTTTATGCAAAATAAAAGATATATTATTTAAAGTCATTAGGTACTAGCAGGAGCATTATCTTTAAATAATTTATAATCCAAACTATCAATTAAGGCTTTGAACGATGCATCAATTATGTTGGGCGAAACACCTATTGTAAACCAATTTTTTCCTTTTGAATCTGTGCTTTCAATGGATACTCTTGTAGTAGCTTCAGTACCTGTATTTAGAATTCTTACTTTATAGTCAACTAACTTTAAATCTTGAAGGTACTCAGAATATTTTGCTAGTTTATCGATATTATTTCTTATGGCATTGTCTAAAGCATGCACTGGACCATTACCTTCTCCTTCACAAATAACTGAGTTATTGTCGACTACTAAAGTTGCTTTTGCAAATGATATGATTTTATTAGATTTCTTTTTAACTGTTACTTCATAATCATTAATAGAAATATATCTCGGAATTGTTCCAATTATTCTTCTAGCCAATAATTCAAAAGATGCATCAGCGCCATCATAGCTATAACCAATAAATTCCCTGCCTTTTACCTCATCTAATAATTTTTTAATCTTAGGATCATTTTCTTTAAAATCTATTCCTATGGCGTTTAATCTAGAGATTATATTGGATTTACCTGATTGGTCAGAAACAACAATATTTCTTGAGTTCCCAACTAATGATGGTTCTATATGCTCATACGTTTTCGGATCTTTTTGAACTGCCGATACATGAAGACCACCTTTGTGAGAAAATGCTGAAGCACCAACATATGGAAGATGTTGATTGGGTTTTCTATTCAATATTTCATCTAATAATCTTGAACATTGAGTAATATTATTAATATTTTCCTCTTTGATGTTTGTTACAAATTTTTCGTTAAAAACTTTTTTTAAATATAAACTTGGAATAATAGACATTAAATTTGCATTACCACATCTTTCTCCCAATCCATTAATTGTACCTTGAATTTGTCTTGCGCCCGCAAGTATAGCAGCAAGTGAGTTTGAAACTGCGTTTTCTGTATCATTATGGGCATGAATTCCTAAATTTTTTCCAGGTATAACTTTGGTCACTTCTGAAACAATTTCAAAAACCTCATTCGGTAATGTCCCTCCATTTGTATCACAAAGCACAATCCATCTAGCTCCATTCTTGTAAGCGGCGATAATACAAGAAAGTGCATATTCTTTGTTATTCTTATATCCGTCAAAAAAATGCTCTGCATCAAACATAAATTCTTTTTTTTTATTAACAAAATGCTTTGTACTTTCAGATATGTTTTCTAGATTTTCTTCTTTAGAAATACCTAATGCTACATCAACGTGGAAGTCCCAAGATTTACCCACTAAACAAATTGCAGGTGAATTTGTATTCAATATTGATGAAAGACCAGGATCGTTTTCAGCACTTCTACCAGATTTTTTTGTCATACCAAAGGCTGTTAAGGTTGAATTTTTAAGTTTTTTTATTTTTTGAAAAAATTCTGTATCAGTTGGATTTGCCCCAGGCCACCCTCCTTCGATATAGTCTACTCCGAGAACATCTAAAGCATTAGCAATTTTAATTTTATCATCTATCGAAAAATCTACACCTTGAGTTTGCGCACCATCTCTTAAAGTTGTGTCAAAAATGAATATTTTCTCTTTGCTCATTTATATTTCCATGAGGTTGTATCATCTTTGTCTTCAATTAAAATACCATTTTCAAATAGTTCATTTCTGATTTTATCTGCTAACTCAAATTTTTTATTTTTTCTTGCTATATTTCTCTCATTAATTCTATCTAGTATTTCTTTTTCTGAAATCTTAACATTAGCTTTCTTGTAAGAATTCCATTTATGATTATCTTCTAGCAATAAACCGATTAAATTACATGCTTGGTTAAATAATTGTTTATCTGAACTATCTCCATTAATTGCTTTATTATAAAGTTCATGTAATTTAGCTATATATCCAGGTGTATTAAGATCGTCAAATAAGGGTTCTAAAATGTCGTCAGATATTAAATTTATTTTATCAACTTTTGTGTAAGCCGAGTACCATTTGTCTAAAGTGTTTTGACAATCATTAATTAATTGATCATTCCAGTCTAAAGATTGTCTGTAGTGAGCATTTATTAATGCCAGTCTTAAAACTTGACCACTCATTTTATTTTTAAAGCTACTAATTTTTAATATATTACCTTGTGATTTAGCCATTTTTTCATTAGACATTGTTATAAATCCGTTATGTAACCAATATTTTGCAAAAGATTTAGTTTCGTTAGCGCATCTAGATTGGGCAATTTCATTTTCATGATGAGGAAATATTAAATCTCTTCCTCCTCCATGAATATCAAACTCATTGTCTAAAAATTTTTTCGACATCACTGAACATTCCAAATGCCAACCAGGCCTTCCATTGCCCCATGGTGAAGGCCAAAATGGTTCATCATCAAGCGAAGGTTTCCATAGCACAAAGTCTGCTGGGTTTTTTTTATTATCTGAAACTTCAACTCTTGATCCAGCAACTAAATCATCTAATTGTTTATTTGACAATTTTCCATAATCTTTAAACTGCTTAACTTCAAAATATATATGATTTTTTTTCTCATAGGCAAAACCTTTTGAAATTAAATCCGATATCATCTTAATCATTAAATCGATATTCTCAGTTGCTTTTGGTTCTTTTGTCGGTTTTTCACAAAATAAATATTCACAATCTTGATGAAAATTATTCGTTATTTTTTTAGTTAATTCTGAAATTGATATTTTTTTTTCTTTGGATGAAGTGATTATTTTATCATCTACATCTGTGATGTTTCTAACATATGTAACTGAGCTATCCTTAAATTTTAATTTAAGAATCTTAAATAAGATATCAAAAATAACTAAAGGTCTTGCATTACCAATATGTGGATCGTCATATACAGTTGGTCCACACACGTACATACCTATTTTTTTTGTATTAATTGGAGTAAATTTTTCTTTTTTGTTTCCAAATGAATTAGTTAAAAATATATCTTTACTCATGTTTCTAGGAATATACTGAATTAAGTGATTTGTGAATCCTAGATTATCTAGGAATTATACAAACTGGAATTGGCTCCATTTTATGAAGATTTGTAAGCCTTATTTTTTCGTATTTTTCTCTATTTGGTGATTTTGGATCATTCATAGCCATCTCTATATCTTTGTAGCTCATACCAAGTTGACCCTCATCGGTTCTACCGTCATCCCAAAGTCCATCGGTTGGAGGGGCATCAATTATTTCTTTTAAAATATTTAGCTCTTTTCCCATTTCCCAAATCTCTGTTTTATTACAATCTGCTATCGGTGAAATATCTACCCCACCATCACCATATTTAGTATAAAAGCCAACTCCAAAATCTTCTACTTTATTACCTGTGCCAACTACTATTCCATTATTTGCTGCTGCTACTTGATAAAGTGTTGTCATTCTCAATCTAGCTCTTGAATTAGCAAAACCATGTTCATTTTTAAAATTTGATAAATTATCTTCAAAAGATTTAAATAGATCGTCAAGTTCGATAACATGGCCTTCAACATTTTTAAAATTTGATGTTAGCCAGTCTTTATGTTTAATACTTAAATCATGTTGGGATTTATGTTGTTTTATAGGCATACATAAAACTATTGTTTTAAGACCAGTCATAGCACTTAATGTACTTGAGACAGATGAGTCTATCCCTCCCGAAACACCTATAACTAAAGATTTAGCTTTTATAGGCATTTTTTTAACATAATTATCAATCCAATTAGAAATAAATTTTATTTTTTCTTTAGTATCCATAATTTTATAATAATGATTCTTTTTTAAGATACAGCTTGTATTTTTGTCCTGCTGTAAATTGTATTCTTTTTAATCTCATCAGAGATCAAAAAAGCTAGCTCCAAAGCTTGATTTGCATTAAGTCTTGGATCACAATGAGTGTGATATCTGCTTGATAAGTCCTGGTCGGATATTTTTTGTGCCCCACCAGTACATTCTGTCACATTCTGTCCAGTCATTTCTATATGAAGACCCCCTGCAAATGTTCCTTCAGACTGATGTACTGAAAATACATTTTTAACTTCTTTTAAAACATTGTTAAATGGCCTCGTCTTAAATCCAGTGGTTGATTTTATAGTATTACCATGCATTGGATCACATGACCAAACAACATGTAAGCCTTCTTTTTTAATTTTTCTTATTAATTTAGGTAAAAATTTCTCTACTTTATCATGTCCATATCTGGAAATAAGAGTAATTTTACCTTTGTCATTTTTTGGATTTATTGCATTAGATATTTTAACAATTTCATCTGGGTCTGAAGTTGGTCCACATTTAATTCCAATTGGATTTTCAATTCCCCTACAAAATTCTACATGTCCGCCATCAATTTGTCTTGTTCTATCTCCAATCCAAACAAAATGTGCAGATGTATCATGATATTCTCCAGTTGTTGAGTCTACTCTTGTCATACTTTCTTCAAATGGAAGCAGTAAAGCTTCATGAGAAGTCCAAAAGTTAACTGTTTTTAATCTTCTATTAAATTCTGATGTTATTCCACAAGCATCCATAAATGCTAAAGCATCTGCTATCTTATCTTCTAATTCTTTAAATTTTGCAGCTTGAGGACTATTTTTTATATAACCTAAGTTCCACAAGTGAACTTTTTTAAGATCGGCAAATCCACCATGACAAAAAGCTCTAATTAAATTTAAAGTTGATGCGGCTTGTGAATAAGCTTTAAATAATCTTTTTGGATCAGGTTTTCTTGATTTCTCACTAAATTCTATTCCATTAATATTGTCTCCTAAATAACTTGGTAATTCTATACTTCCTTGTTTTTCGGTGGGAGCACTTCTTGGCTTAGAGAACTGACCCGCAACTCTTCCAAGTTTTACTACTGGAAGGGATGCTGAATAAGTCAGCACAAGTGACATTTGCAACATTAATTTAAAATAATCTCTAATATTGTCTGGATTAAATTCTGCAAAACTTTCTGCACAATCCCCACCTTGTAATAAGAATGCTTTACCATCAACAACATCTGCAAGTTGCTGTTTAAGGTGTCTAGTTTCACCTGCAAAAACCAGAGGAGGAAAACTTTTTAATCTATTTAAAACAGAGTTTAGTTCCTTCTCATCCTCATAAGTTGGGATGTGTTTTACAGGATAATTTCTCCAGCTATTTAATTTCCATTTTTTCATATTCAACTTGAAATTGTTTTAACAGAGTTTTTCAATTATTCAACAGTGACAGATTTTGCTAAATTTCTTGGTTTATCTATATCATAACCTTTATTTAAAGCAGAATGATATGCCAGTTTTTGTAAAGGAATAGTTATTAAAAAAGGTAATAGATCATCATTTGTGTTTTCTACCTCTATTGATTGCCAGATATTTTCATGAACTACTTCATCTTTGCTCTTGTTAGTAATTAATAGAACTTTTGCGCCACGTGCGATTACCTCTTGCATATTTGAAATAGTTTTTTTGAAATATTCGTCCCTTGGTGCTAAAACTACTACGGGCATTCCATCTTCAATTAATGCAAGTGGTCCATGTTTCATTTCTCCAGCAGGGTATCCTTCAGCATGAACATAAGCTAATTCCTTTAATTTAAGAGCCCCCTCTAAAGCTATAGGGTAAGAAAAACCTCTTCCTAGAAACATAGATCCTTTTGCATCTACAAAACTTTTACAAACTAATTGAATTTGATCTTCAGTAAATAGTGTTTTTTTAACGTTTTTTGATAAATCTAATAAAGATTTTACTTTTGAGCTAACAATTTTTTTATCAATATCTTTTCTGTCATAAGCTAATTTGAGACAAAGTATATAGAGAACCAACATTTGACCTAAAAAAGCTTTTGTTGAAGCTACACCTATTTCAGGTCCACAATGAATTGGTAATACAAAATTTGAGTCTCTAGCAATTGAACTTTCTACTACATTAACTATAGAGCATGTTTTAACATTGTTTTTGTTACATAGGTCTAGCGCAGCATATGTATCAGCTGTTTCACCTGATTGAGATACAAATATATATAAACAATCTTTTTTAAATCTATTTTTTCTATATCTAAATTCAGAAGCTATATCTACATTTACATCCAGACTTGTCATCTGCTCAAACCAATATTTTGCCATTAGACAAGAATGATAAGCTGTACCACATCCAATTAACAATATTGATGATATATCATTATTTTTCCACGGAAAATTATAAATATTTATAGAATTACTTATTTTATTAATATATTCATTAATACAATTTTTAATTGTTATTGGCTGCTCTTCAATCTCTTTAGCCATAAAATGTTTGTATTCACCTTTTTCATACTCTTGCTCTTTTTCTGAAAGCTCTAATATTTTTTTGTTAACTTTATTTCCATCTTCATCGAAAAAATCCACTCCATCTTTTTTTAAAATGCAAAATTCACTATCATCTAGATATGTAACTTTATTAGTCATTGATTTTAAAGCATAGGAGTCGGAACCAAGATAATTTTCATTTGGACCATATCCAACTGCAAGTGGTGACCCCCTTCTTGCACCAACTATCAAATCAGGCTCATCCTGAAAAACTATTCCTAATGCAAAACTTCCATGAACTCTTTTAAGCATTTTAATTATAGAATTTTTAAGATTATTTTTTTTAAGATAGTCAGTTATTAAATGAACAATTACCTCTGTATCTGTTTGTGATTTAAAAATATAACCTTTTTTTATTAATAGTTTTTTAAGAATTGTTGAATTCTCTATAATGCCATTATGAACTACTGAAACTTTATCCGATGAGTGGGGGTGCGCGTTAACTGTACTTGGCACGCCATGTGTTGCCCATCTAACATGTCCTATACCAATATTTCCATCAATTTTTTGTTTTGATAAATTATTTTCAAGAGCATCTACTCTACCTTCGCATTTAACTTCTTTTATGATTCCACTTTCTAAAGTTGCAATACCTGCTGAATCGTATCCTCTGTACTCTAGTTTTCTTAATGAATTCAGTATTGATGCTGAAACATTTTTTGTACTTGCAATTCCTATAATTCCACACATTTATTTTTTTGTTTTATAATTTTTAATTTCTACTTGTTTAGCTCTTGTTAGTGCTAAAGATTTTTTATTTACTTTTCTAGTAATAACAGATCCTGCCCCTACTACACTTTTTTCACCAATTGTAACTGGAGCTACTAATGAGGTATTTGATCCAATGAATACTTTGTCTTTAATAAAAGTCTTACTTTTTTTTATACCATCATAATTGCACGTAATAGTGCCCGCACCAATATTTACACTCTTTCCAATATCACTATCTCCTACGTAAGATAAATGGTTTACTTTTGAATTCTTTCCAATTTTGCTTTTTTTTACTTCAACAAAGTTACCAACTTTTGCACCAGCGCCTAGTATAGTGCCTGGTCTTAGTCTTGCGTAAGGGCCTATTGTAACATTATTTTCTATTTTGACGTCCTCTAAATGAGAAAAAGATTTAATAGTTATATTGTTTTTCAAAACTACATTTCCAACGAAAACGACATAAGGTTCTATAGAAACATTCTTACCAATTTTAGTTTTACTTGAAAAAAATATAGTATCAGGAGATAGCATTTTTACCCCTTGTTTTAAAAATTTATTTCTTAATTTTTTTTGAATTAATTCTTGCTTCATTTCAAATTATATATATTTAAGTAAATAGTATAATTAAGTCACAAATTATTTCTTATTAATACTTTTAAAAATGAGTCAAAAATTAACAATTATATTCGATCTAGATGGGACATTGGTAGAAACTGCTCCAGACTTAATTAGCGCACATAATCATGTAATGGCTAAGTATGGTTTTGAGTCAAAAAAATCAGAGGATATAAAAAAATTAGTTGGCAAAGGTGCAAATTCATTAATAACAAGATCTGTTTGGGGACAAGCTCAAGAAAATTTTAAAAAAATTGATGATGCAGCCCTCAAGGAAGAAATGGTAAAAGAATTTCTAGATTATTATACAATTAATATCTGTGTAGATAGTAAGATCGTAAATGGGGCAGAAAATTTCTTAAAGTGGTGTAAACATAATAATATAGCCTTAGGAGTGTGCACAAACAAACAAGATTATTTATCTGTGGATTTATTAAAAAAATTAAAAATAAATCATTACTTTGAATACATTGCTGGAAGTAATACATTTGACTATTGTAAACCTGACCCTAGACATTTAACTAATGTGATTGAAATTATGCAAGGAGATATAAAAAAATCCATAATGATTGGTGATAGTGAAACAGATGCAGAAACAGCAAAATCAGCTGAAGTACCATTTATTTTGTTAGAAAATGGATATACTGAAAAAAAAACATCAGAAATACATCATGATCATTTAATCAAAGATTTCGTAGGTATTGAGACAATTATAAGTAAATATCTTAATCATTAATATTGATTAAATTTTAACCTAGCTGTAAATAATTAATCGAGAGGATTTAAAGTGATATTAAATACAGTAAAAGTTTATCCATCAAAAAAAAAACTTCTAAAGAGAAATCAATTGGCTTGGAAGATTGCTGAGATTGCAAGTGACAATGCAAAACTCAACGAGCATTCTGTTGAAATGGTAATAAACAGAATTATCGATAATGCATCTG
Organism: uncultured Pelagibacteraceae bacterium; assembly: GCA_902612345.1. Taxonomy (GTDB): domain Bacteria; phylum Pseudomonadota; class Alphaproteobacteria; order Pelagibacterales; family Pelagibacteraceae; genus Pelagibacter. The sequence continues at coordinate 25,858 of CACMDE010000009.1, forward strand.
TAGCAATAGCTTCTTTAAATAGAAAACCAGTAATTTCATCAAGAGCAATGGCCTTAGCGCATCCTAGAAAAAATGGTGCCAATATATTTGGTGTTAATTCAAAAAAGAAATTTGATTGTGAGTGGGCTGCGTGGACAAACGGTACTGCAGTTAGAGAGCTTGACTTCCACGATACTTTTTTGGCAGCAGATTACAGTCACCCAGGAGATAACATACCTCCACTTATAGCAGTAGCTCAACAATTAAAAAAAAATGGAGTAGATCTCTTAAGAGGTATCATAACTGCATATGAAGTACAGGTAAATTTAGTAAAAGGAATATGCTTACATAAACATAAAGTAGATCATATAGCTCATTTAGGTCCAAGTGTTGCTGCAGGAATTGGTTCAATGCTTAAACTAAATACAGAAATAATTTACCAATCAATCCAACAAGCTTTGCACACTACTATTTCAACAAGACAATCAAGAAAAGGAGAAATTTCAAGTTGGAAAGCTTTTGCGCCTGCTCATGCAGGAAAACTTGGTATTGAAGCTGTAGACAGGGCAATGAGAGGTGAAGGTGGGCCAAGTCCAATTTATGAAGGTGAAGATAGTGTTATAGCAAGAATACTTGATGGTAAAAGTGCAAATTATAAAGTTCCTCTACCAAAAAAAAATCATGAAAAAAAAGCTATCCTTGAAACATATACAAAAGAATATTCTGCAGAATATCAAGCTCAAGCACTTATAGATCTTGCAATAAAACTAAAAAAAAGAATTAATAGTTTAAGTAATATTAAAAAAATTGACATATATACTAGCCACCATACTCACTATGTAATTGGAACTGGTGCAAATGATCCTCAAAAAATGGATCCAAATGCCAGTAGAGAGACACTTGATCATTCAATTATGTATATTTTCGCTGTTGCTTTAGAAGATGGTGATTGGCACCATGAAAAATCATACAGTAAATCAAGATCGCATAGAAAAAGCACTATTAAGTTATGGAAATCAATAAAAACGCATGAAGATGAAAAATGGACAAAAAAATATCATGATTCCAATCCTAAAAATAAATGTTTTGGTGCAAAGGTAACAATAATTATGAATAATGGAAAAAAAATTACAGAACAATTAAAAAGAGCTGACGCACATCCGTATGGAGCTAGACCATTTAAAAGAGAAAATTATATTAAAAAATTTAGAACTCTTACTGATAAAATAATTTCAATTAAAGAAAGTAAAAGATTTTTAAAAACTGTTCAAAATCTAAAGAGTCTTAAAAATGGACAATTATATAAATTAAATATTGAAGTAAGTAGTAAAAAATTGAAAAAAAACAAAAGGAAATCTATTTTTTAATGCACTTTGTTGAAAAAAAACCCGATCAAAAAAGAACAGATCTAAATAATAAACTTAAATCAAATAAAATCTTAAGAGTTCCAGGTGCATATAATCCTTTAACTGCAAAATTAATCGAGGAAATTGGTTATGATGCTGTTTATGTTTCTGGAGGCGTAATGTCGAATGATTTGGGTTATCCTGATATTGGTCTGACTACTTTAAAAGATGTGAGCAACCGATCAAATCAAATCGCAAGAGTTACAAATTTACCAACTATAGTTGACATAGATACCGGTTTCAATAATTGTAAAAAAACAATCGAAACTTTAGAAAATTGTGGAATTGCTGCTGTCCATATAGAGGATCAGATTGAAAGAAAAAGATGTGGGCATCTTGAAAATAAAGAATTAATTTCAACTGAAAACATGGTTAAAAAAATTAAAGAATGTGTAGATGCAAAAAAAAATAAAAATTTTAAAATAATTGCAAGATCAGATGCTAGATCTGTCGAAGGAATAGATAAAATGATTAATAGATGTAAATCTTATATAGATGCAGGTGCTGAGATTATATTTCCTGAAGCTTTAAAAGATGAAAATGAATTCGAAAAAGTAAGAAAATCACTTAATTCATTTTTACTTGCTAATATGACAGAGTTTGGAAAATCCAAATTAATAAATTATAAAGATCTGGAAAATTTAGGATATAATATTGTTTTATACCCTATAACAACGCAAAGATTAGCAATGAAAAATGTTGAAGATGGTCTACGTGCTATTTTTACAGATGGACATCAAAATAATATAATAGATAAAATGCAAACTAGAAAAAGATTGTACGATTTAGTTGATTATGAAAAATACAATTCACTAGATGAAAAAATATATAATTTTAACTCTGAAGGACATGAATAATGAGTGATGAAATAAAAAAAGGCTTATTGGGAATTGTGGTCGATGAAACCGAAGTTTCTAAGGTAATGCCTGAAATTAACTCACTCACCTATAGAGGTTATGCAGCCCAGGATTTATGCGCAAAGTGCAAGTTCGAAGAAGTTGCATATTTAATTTTAAATGGAGAACTTCCCAACAAAAATCAACTCAAAAAGTTTGAAAACCAAGAAAGAAAAGAAAGAAAACTCTCTAATACTTTACTTCAAGACATCAAAAGATTTCCCAAAAGCGCTAATCCAATGGATGTTGCTAGGACTACAGTTAGTATAATGGGACTAGAGGATAAAGAAACAAAAGATAATTCTCCTGAGGCAAATATGAGGAAAGTTATGAGAATATTTGCTAAAACACCTGTTGCTCTGGCTGCTTTTTATAGAGCAAGAAAAGGGAAGAAAATTATACCACCAAAGAAAAATCTTTCATTTTCAGAAAATTTTTTTCATATGTGTTTTGGAAAAGTTCCAGATAAAGAAATAGTTAAAGCTTTTGATGTCTCTCTAATATTATACGCTGAACATAGTTTTAATGTATCCACTTTTACTGCAAGAACTATTACAAGTAGCCTATCAGATATTCACGGAGCAATTACAGGAGCAATCGCAAGTCTCAAAGGACCTTTGCATGGTGGGGCTAATGAAGAAGTTATGCATATGATGACTAAAATAAAAAAACCAGAAAATGCACTAAAATGGATTAATAAAGCCTTAGATAATAAAGATGTTGTGATGGGTTTTGGACATAGAGTATATAAAAGTGGTGACTCAAGAGTTCCAACAATGAGAGAATACTTCGGGAAAGTTGCTAAATTAAAGAAAGATAAAAAATTTGAAAAAATTTATAATATTGTAGAAAGAGTTATGATAGATAGAAAGAATATTCATCCAAATGTAGACTATCCAACGGGTCCTACATATCATTTAATGGGGTTTGATACAGATTTTTTTACACCTATTTTCGTAATTTCTAGAATAACTGGATGGTCTGCTCACATTATAGAGCAACACGCAGCAAATAAATTAATTAGACCTCTTGCAAAATACAAAGGCAATCAACACAGAAAAGTTGTTCAATTAAATCAACGATAAAATATAATTTAACTAAAGGCTTCGGTCCAAGAACCTTGAGTGGATGCTTTAGAATATTCTGTTGCTCTTCCCTCAAAGAAATTCATGTGTTCTACTGCATTCAACATGGTATCAAGCCATGTTAGAGGATTTTTTTGAACATCGTAAATTGGTTCTAAACCCAGTTGTGATAACCTTCTATTTCCAATAAATCTAATATAATCTTTTACTTCTTGCGCAGTTAAGCCATTCATTGGTCCCATTTCAAATGCTAAATCTATAAAAGCATCTTCATGGTGAACTATTGTTCTACAGGCTTCATATAATTCTTTTTTGAGCTGCGGAGTCCAAATTTGTGGCTCTTCTTTTATAAATTCTTTAAATAGTCTAATCATAGAATTACAGTGTAAAGTTTCATCTCTTACTGACCAAGTTACAATCTGGCCCATACCTTTCATTTTATTAAACCTAGGAAAGTTTAACAATATTGCAAAACTTGCAAACAATTGCAAACCCTCAGTGAAAGCACTAAATACTGCAACTGTCTTTGCTATATCTTCTTTAGAATTTACATTAAAGTTTTGCATGTAATCATATTTGTCTTTCATTTCTTTATATTTCATAAAAGCTGAATACTCCGATTCAGGCATACCAATAGTATCTAATAAATGTGAATATGCAGCAATGTGTACAGTTTCCATAGATGCAAAAGATGTCATCATCATTAAAACTTCCGTTGGCTTAAATACAGTTGTGTAATGTCTTAAGTAACAATTGTTAACTTCAACATCAGCTTGAGTAAAAAATCTAAAAATTTGAGTTAATAAGTTTTTTTCTGCTTGAGATAAGTTTTTTTGCCAATCTCTGACATCATCCCCTAAAGGCACCTCCTCTGGTAGCCAATGAATTCTTTGCTGAGTTAGCCACGCATCGTAACACCATGGGTATCTAAATGGTTTATAAACAGGATTTTCAACAAGTAATCCCATTTTTTTTGGTTTTATGATTGTTTCATTTTGATTTTTTAAACTCTCTACTGACATGATAAGCACTCCTCGTATTCTGGTTGTTCATTTTGATTATTTTTTGATTTATATACATTAGATGTAACATCCGTTGATTTTGTATCATTAACATTTTCTGCTCTTTGTATTGATTTAGATCTACAATAATAAAGGCTTTTCAATCCTTTTTTCCATGCTTGAAAATGGATTTGATGTAGATCTCTTTTATGAATATCTGCAGGTATAAAAATATTTATTGATTGGGCCTGTGAAATAAAAGGTGTTCTGTCAGCACCTAAATCAATTATCCATCTTTGGTCAAGTTCAAAAGCCGTTTTAAACACATCTTTTTCTTCTTTAGTTAAGAAATCAAGATGAGATACAGATCCTTGGTTTGTAGTTATGCTTGACCATGTTTCATCATTATTTTTAGAATGTTTTTCTAAAAGTTTTGCTAAATATTTATTTCTAACATTAAATGAGCCTGAGAGAGTTTTATGTGTATAACTATTAGCAGCAATAGGTTCAACCCCAGGAGATGCTCCACCACAAATAATTGATATAGAGGCAGTTGGCGCGATCGCCGTTTTATTTGAAAATCTCTCATTCATTCCATATTCTGCAGCATCTGGGCATGGGCCTCTTTCTTCAGCAAGATCTTTAGATGCTTGATCAACTTGTTCTTGAATATTTTTAAATATTTTTTTATTCCATACTTTAGCCATTACAGACTCAAAAGGTATCATTTTTTGTTGGAAATAAGAATGCATTCCCATAACACCTAAACCCACACTTCGCTCTTTCATTGCAGAATAAGTTGCATCACTAAATTCATCTGGAGCTCTATCAATAAAGTCTGTTAACACATTATCTAAAAATATCATTACGTCTTTAACGAAATTTTTATCATCTTTCCATTCATCATATTTTTCCAAATTTAATGATGATAAACAACAAACAGCTGTTCTATCTCTACCTTCTTTATCGACACCAGTTGGTAAAGTTATTTCACTACATAAGTTTGATGTTTTAACAGTTAAGCCAGCAAGTTTGTGATGTTGTGGAATTTGTCTATTAACTGTATCTATATAAATTATATAAGGTTCACCAGTTTCAACTCTAGCAGTTAAAAGTCTTATCCATAAATTTCTTGCAGAGACAGTAGATTGAACAACACCATCTTTAGGACTTTTTAATGCCCATTGTTCATCTAACTCAACAGCTCTCATAAATGCATCACTTACAAGAACACCATGGTGTAGGTTTAGTGATCTTCTATTTGGATCTCCACCCGTTGGTCTTCTCATTTCAATAAACTCCTCTATTTCTGGATGATCAATTGGTAAATAGCAAGCCGCAGATCCTCTTCTCAATGAACCTTGACTAATAGCCATTGTTAAAGAGTCCATAACTTTTATAAAAGGAATAATTCCAGAGGTCTTTCCCACTCTTCCAATTTTTTCTCCAATAGATCTTAGGTTCCCCCAATAACTTCCAATGCCACCACCCTTTGCAGCAAGCCAAACATTTTCACTCCATAAATCTAAAATTCCGTGTAAACTATCTCCAGCTTCATTTAAAAAGCACGAAATAGGTAAACCCCTCTTTGTACCCCCGTTTGATAGAACTGGTGTTGCTGGCATAAACCACAAATTACTAATATAATTATACAATCTTTGAGCATGTAAATTGTCATCAGCATAATGACTTGCAACCCTTGCAAATAAATCTTGAAAAGACTCATTATGACCTAAATATCTGTCACTTAATGTTGCTTTACCAAAGTCGGTTAAATTTTGATCTTTAGATCTGTCAATTTTAATTGTAATGCCTTTTGAATTTTGAAAAAGTTCTGTATTGTCTGAAAGTGAGAATAAGTCTGGTCTTTTTTGTAAGTTGTCTTCAATATTAACTATATTATTATTAGAATATTCAGAGACAGCTTTTTTGATGGCTTGAGACAAGACTTTATTCATGTATCTTCCTTATTATAAATGTTAAACTTATGTAAAACAACTATATGTTGTATGTTGAATAGGTTAATATACTATATAAACTACAATTCAAGAGAACATTTATAGAAAATTAGTTTTTTTATTCAACAAAAAACCAAAAAAAATGTAGATATATCCACATGTCTGAAACTATAAAAATCGACCCTTTTGGCTTTAGAGAATATGACGCACGATGGTTGTATCCAAAAAACATAAATGGCGCGGGAATCAGAGAGGTAGGAAAGGGATTTGGATCGCAAATAATTAAAATTAAAAAAAATGCAAGAGTCACTGTGGGTTATGATTATAGGTCATACAGCGAAGAAGTAAAAAACCACTTTGTTGATGGTTTAATTTCGACAGGGTGTAATGTGGAAGATCTTGGTTTATGTCTATCACCAACAATTTATTTTTCACAATTTGATCTCAATTCTGATGCTGTTGCTATGATTACTGCTAGCCATAATGAAAATGGCTGGACAGGTATAAAAATGGGTATCAAAAAGGGTTTAACTCATTGTTACGAGGAAATGAAGGAATTAAAAGAGATTGTATTGGAAAAGAAATTTGAAAATGGAAGTGGTAATTACACAAAGGTTAATAATTATAAATCAAAATATATTAAACATTTATCTAAAAATAAAATTAATAAACAATTAAAAGTAGTAGCTGCATGTGGAAATGGGACTGCTGGAATATTCGCTCCAGAAATATTAAGAAATATCGGGTGTGAGGTAATCGAATTAGATTGCAACTTAGACTATACTTTTCCAAAGTATAATCCAAATCCAGAAGATCTTAAAATGCTTCATGAAATAGCTAAATGTGTAAAAGAAAATAAAGCAGATGTAGGTTTTGGCTTTGATGGTGATGGAGATCGTGTAGGAGTCATAGACGAATTAGGAAATGAAATATTTTCTGATAAAATTGGCCTTTTGCTCGCAAGAGATATATCAAAAAAATATCCTGAGAATAAATTTATTGTAGATGTAAAATCTACTGGATTATACGCTAATGATGAAATTTTAAAAAATAACAAATGTAAGACAATCTATTGGAAGACAGGACATTCATATATTAAAAGGAAGGTTAATGAAGATAAAGCAATTGCAGGATTTGAAAAAAGCGGACATTTCTTCTTTAATCAACCACTAGGATATGGCTATGATGATGGTATAAATTCTGCAATTCAAGTTTGTAAATTGCTTGATAACGAGGAGCATAAACTAAGCAAACTTATAACTTCTTTACCAAAAACTTATCAAAGTCCAACTATGGGACCTTATTGCAAAGATGAAGAAAAATATGGAGTAATTGAAGAAATTACTAATAAAATTATAAATTTAAAAGAAACTGGCCAAAAAATTGATGGTCAAGAAATTATTAATATCTTAACAATAAATGGTATAAGATTTAGCCTTAAAGACGGTTCATGGGGTTTAATCAGAGCTTCATCAAATAAACCATCATTGGTTATAGTAACAGAGAGCCCAACATCAGATGAAAGAAAGAAAGGTGTGTTTTCTTTTATAGACAACCTTCTTCAACAAACTGGAAAAATTGGTGAATACGATCAGAAGATATAACTTAAAGATTCAATTAATAAGAGTTAATCAAAAAAGAAAGAATCGGATATAAGATAATTAAGGGAGTGGCAGAGGGAGACTGAAACCGCTCCCGATTTTATATATTTAGGTATCTATACAAAAAAATAGATCCTACAACTAAAAGAAATACTCCAAAAAACTTTGTAATTTTTTGTTTTTCAATCTTATGTACTGCATTTGCTCCTACTTTAGCCATAAATGTTGTTATTGGTATAAAAATTAGTAGTGCTGGAATATTTACAAAACCAATACTAAGTGGAAGATCTACATTTAAATATGAGCCCGAGATTAAAAAGCCTATAGCTCCAAATAAAGCAATAAAAAATCCAATCGCAGCTGCGCTACCTATAGCCTTATTAATCGGGTAACCAAAATATTTAAGAATAGGAACATTCATAACAGCGCCTCCTATTCCCATTGGAGCTGAAACAAATCCTGAAATAAAACCAAAAATTATTTTAGGAAGTAAATTAAAGTTGGCCTTAGTATCTTGGGCTTTTTCCTTCAAAAATAATAAATAAATGCTTAAAAAATAAACGACTATTGTAAAAAATAAAATTAGACCCTTAGTTTTCATAATTGATGCTAAAGATGTTCCAACAATAACACCTATAATCACAAATAGTGCATACGATTTTATAACCTGAAGATCTACAGCTCCGTGTTTATTATGTGTGTAAACAGATACAAATGAAGTTGGAATTATAATAGAAAAAGAAGTTCCTACCGCTAAATGCATTACATAATTTGGGTCAATGTCTAAAGAACTAAATATAAAAAATAAGAAAGGAACTGTTATTAATCCTCCACCTATTCCAAACAATCCAGCAAAAAAACCTACTGGAAATGCAGTTATGATCATTAAAATTATAAATAATGAATATTGATTTTCTAAAATTTGTGAAATCAACTTAAATACTCGCTTCTTGATGTTGCGGATATTTAACTTTATCTAAAATATGTTCAACTTTTTGTATATCGGCATCTCTTACACACATATTCTCACTTAAATACCTTTTCCAAAAACTTGAGCCAGATATACCGTGAAATAAACCTAATGTATGTCTCATAATATGATGAAGCTTTGTTCCTTTTTTAATTTCAAATTTAACATAATCAATTAATTCTTTTACTACTTCTTCTCTTGTAGAAACATTTTCATTTGAAAATATATCTTTTTCTATATCCGCCAAAAAATATGGAGAATGGTAGATTGATCTACCAATCATAACTCCATCAACTTGTTTAAGATGATTTTTTATTTGGTCTGTTGATGTTACTCCTCCATTAATAATTATTTCTAAATTTGGAAAATCTTTTTTTAATTTATAAACAACATCGTATTTTAGTGGTGGTATATTAAGATTTTGCTTTGGAGTGAATTTACCCAGCATTGCTTTTCTAGCATGCATGATAAATGTTTTAACACCAGTTTTAGATAATATATTTAAAAAATTATAAATATTTTCATAATCCTCAACATTGTCATAACCAATTCGTGTTTTAACTGTGACTGGTAATTTAGTAGAAGAAACCATTTCATTAAGACAATCAGCAACAAGATCTGGTTCTTTCATTAAACATGCTCCAAATTTATTTTTTTGTACTTTTTTGCTTGGACACCCTAAATTAAGATTAATTTCATCATAGCCAAAACTTTCTCCAACTTTGGTTGCATTTGATAAAAGTTTAGGTGATGATCCGCCTAGTTGAAGAGCGACTGGTTTTTCTTTAATGTTAAACTCTAACAGTTTTTTTTTATCCCCTCTATCGATTGCCTCTGAAACAATCATTTCAGTATATAGCAATACATTTTTGCTTATTAATCTTAAAAAATATCTCTCATGACGATCTGTACAATCCATCATAGGTGCTACTGAAACCAATCTATTCATAAATAATTTGAAAATTATTAAAATACTTAATTAACTATTTGAAGTTTCTGATTCTTCTGCGGCCGCTTCATTATTATTTTCATCTTCTGTAATTTGATCTAATGACACATCATCATTTTGAGATTCATCCGCATGGACTTCAGGTGTGTTAGTTAATTCGGCAAGATCCTCTTTTGAAACTTGGATTTTATCAGGAATTTTTCTTGCCCTTTTCGATGGCAAAATAGGTACTCCACTTTTTGAAATTTCACCTTTATAAAGATTTTCAAAATCATCACCTATCTCTTCGTCCTCTTCTGTAACGTCTTCAACTTGTTCCACATGTTTTCTTAATTTGTATACTGCGCTATCGACTAGTTCAGAAACTTTAACTTTTTCTTCAGCTATTTCTCTTAATGAAATAACTGTATTTTTATCATTTTCTCTTGCTAAGGTTGGTTCAATTCCAGAGTTAAGTTGTGTTACTCTTTCTTTTGCTACTAATACTAATTGATATGGACTATCTACTTTATCAATACAATCTTCTACAGTTACTCTTGCCATGCGTGGTATTTATACTCCCAGTTTAACAAAATCAAGGTTTTTTATAATTTTGTTGGATTTAGCTTATTTCTTATTAAAAAAAGCAAAAATACAGAAATTGATATGTAAATTGATGAAATTATAGCAATCTGCTCTATAGAAAATCCTCTATCAATCAATACTCCAAATAAAGCGGTACCAAATGCTGTAGCAAAAACCATTAGGGCTGTAGTTAATGCTTTTATTGAGCCAATATATTTAACTCCATAAATTTCTGCCCATGTTGAAGATCCTAGAACGTTTGCAAATCCATTTGAAATTCCTATTAAACCTAGAAAAATAAATGCAGTTAAAGAATGATTAAAATATATTAATACAATAACAGCAAGTAACAGTGGCATATTCATAAAAATTAATAATTTTCTGCTGGTGAACTTATCAATTAAAAAACCAGACAAAAATAAAGTTATT
>CACMDE010000010.1 GCA_902612345.1 uncultured Pelagibacteraceae bacterium
ATCAACAGGCAAAAGTCTTCTTATTATAAAACTGTCAGATCTTACTTGTTTAATGTATTCAGTTTTTATTTCTCGTAGAGTTTTTTCTATATCTGAAAATTTTTTTTTAACGTTTTTAACAAGTAAAAAATGTATGTGTGGTTGCATCCAAGAGCTTTTTGAAATTATTTTTTTCCAATTATTTTTAAAAGGATATCTGTGAAACTCGATTGGATATCCAACTAGATCTTTGTAATATCTATTAATACAAAGAAAAAAACCATTTTTTGAAATTTTTGTATTAATAAGATTGAAATAATTGGATATTGACTTTTTATTCATCTCCATCATTGATCTAGAATTAATAAAAAGATCAATTTTGATATTGGATATTTCAATCCATGGAGATATTACAAATATATCTCCCTTATCATATATATTTTTTGTTAATTTTTTGTTTTGCATGTCAATATCCATAAATATTTTTTTTTCAGGGAAAATTTTTTTTAAATAATAAATGGTGATGTAATTTGACTCCGGCAAATCTATCAAAATAATTTTAAAATTTTTAATTCTTAAAAACTTACTTGCTAACAAACCAAAACCTTGTCCAATTTCACAAATATTGTTGATTTGTTTTAAATTTAATGAATTTTTTAAATCATAAATATATTTAATATGAAATAAATCACTTGCTGAAATAATTTTATTGTTTATTTTAATAATTTTTTTGGCGTTACCTATATTTTTTGAAATCAACATTTTATTTATAAAATTTTTTCCACACTCACCTTTTAAGATACTATAGATATTATAAATTTTTTTTTTATTTATATAAAAGTCATCTATATTCTTTGAAAGATTATTAGATCTAAAATTTTTAAGATTTATTTTATTAAATAGTTTTGTTTTTTTATTTATACTTTTTTTCCAATATTTACTTTTTGAAAAATCATCATAATTAACTATACTTTTTTCAAAATTAACTTGATTTTTTTCAAGGAAATACTTCATTTTTTACTTGAATATTTTTTAAAATATTTATCTTTTAAAATATATTTTTTTGCTTTGATATATTGCTCTTTAATATCTACTGAAAAACTATCACCTCTAAGAACAGTCGTCTTAATTTTCATACCTAGTTCCAAAGCTCTCAATAATTCTACACCTTCTATTTGTTCTGCAAAAGTTGGTTTAGATTTATAGAAATAAACTAATCTATTTGGCTTAAATGATATTATTGACAAATGTTTCAAATAATTGTTATTTTTTTTTTTAAAATTATAAGGTAAATTATAGCGTGATAAGTACATTACGTAATTTTTTTTATTAACTATTACTTTAACTATATTTTTAGAGCTTCTTACCGATGATATCAGGGTTGGAAGGACTATATCAGCAGATAAATTTCTTTTGTGAAATCTAATTACTTTATCTATATTAATAGGATCTATTAATGGCTCATCACCCTGAATATCTACAACTAAATCAAATTTTTTTTTAAGTCTTAAATATCCTTCTGAAATCCTTTCTGTTCCATTTATATGTTTTTTTGAGGTCAACATGCATTTTGCTTTATATTTGTCGCATATTTTTTTAATTTTAATATCATCACAACAAATTATTACATCATCTAATTCCTTAGATAGTTTTGCTCTTAAATATGTATGAATTACCATGGGCATAGATCCCAATTTTAAAAGAGGTTTATGTTTAAGTCTTGAGGATTTTAATCTAGAAGGTATTAATCCAATAACTTTTATTTTTTTTTTCATTTAAAATGCTAATATATTACAATTTTTGTAATTTCTATGAAAAATAAACATAATGCTGCAATTATTATTCTCGCTGCAAGAATACCATTACTAATCGAGGTTCTCAAAAAACTTTACTTTAATTGGAATAAAAAATTTAATTATCCTATATACATTCATACATTTGGTAAATTAATAAATGAGAGAAAACAAGGTGAAATAAAAAAACTTTTCACAAATCCAATACACTTTTGTGAAATTAGACCAGAATTCCCGGAACATATTCCAGAAAAAGAACTTTATTACAATAGAAAGTATTTGGCTTATGTATCAAAGGCTTTTCCAAAAAAACGATCTGGCTATCTTCATATGTGCTATTTTAAAACAAATATTACTAAGTATGGTTTTAAAGGTTGTTTAGATAAACAATTGGAAAAATATGATAAGTTAATGTTTTATGATGATGATTGCGAGCTAATAGAAAAAGTAGATTTCGATTTATTCGATTTATCAAATGAATATCCAATAGTTACAGGTTATTTAACAAAGCGAAAGGTAGATCAAGAATTGAGAGATATAACTGAAAATCTATGGGAATTTTATAAAAAATTTATGAAAAATAAAAATATTGTACCAAAAAATAATTTATTAAGAGAAGCCATTGCAAAAGATAATCCTGAAGTAGTTTTTGATCTAAGTTATAGCTGTGGGGCTTTAGAAATTTTTAATATTAAATTATTTAACAATAAATACTGGGAGTCATATCTTGATGCAGTAAATCATTTTGGTGGAAATTACAAATATAGATGGGGTGATATGCAAGTTACAAATTTATTTAGTAGAACTTTTTTTGATAAACCTATTTATAATCTAGATTTTATTAATAAAGGAATATTAAATAGTAAAATAAAAGGATCTGAACAATTTATATATTTTGGAAGTTTAGATTCTTATAGTTCAAAATTATTTAATTACATTGTAAAGTTTAAAAAATTTATCTTTTCTTAAAAAAGTTGCATGATTTTCGGTCAAATCTGATTTTCCATATATTCATTTTTTATATGCCCAATGAAACTTTTTTATAGATTTCGTTTCCTATATTAACCATATTTCTAAATTCTTCTGGGGTTGCTGATAAAGCATGATCTCTGATTACTGTGCTTGATTTATCTAATGTGAAATGTTTTTCAATTATTTTTGCTCCCCTGGCAATTGCAAGTAGACAAGTATCTATTCCAATTGTGTGGTCGCTGTAACCTACAAAATTATCTTTTGAAAATTTTTTTGGAAATTTTTTTAGATCCTCACTAAATGTTGGATATTTTGACACGCAAAATAAATAATCTATATTTTTTTGATTAAATGGAAGTCGTTTCTCTTCCCACATTCCTAAGGATATATAAATTTTTTTATCTTCATTTTCTTCGACTATTTTTTGAACTAAATTTAAATCAAATTTTAATGATCTTGATGCAATTTTAATTTTTTTTAAATTGGTTTGTTTAAAAATATCATATGCTTTTTTGCTAACTATAGAAAACATAGGCTCTACATCAAAATAACTACACCAAGTAATTATTTGATTTACCTTTTCCAGATCTAATTGATTAATTTCATCTGGCTTATCTCTCCAGCCCAATTGAAACTTACAAATATTAGCTCCCGATATTTTAGACTGTTTTATAAGCTCATAAATTAAACTAAAGTTACTGTTATAATTCATGCCTATTTCAGAGATATAAATCATGATTTCAACTTTCTATCATACTTTTTTAATATTTTAGTATTTTTAGTTCTATTCTTTTCGTGAAACCTATATTTGTATAATGGTAAATTAAGATATCCTATGCTGTGTTTTTTTTGAAATCTTTTTTTAATCTCATGACCTTCTCTCATTTTAAATTTAGGATTATACAATCCAATATCAAACAAACACTCTTTCCTAAACATCACACCACAAGCTATTTCGTTCTTTTTTGCAGAATTTTTTGAAATATATTCTTCATTATTATTAACTTTATAATAATCTACTGCTACTGCCTGATACTCTCTATTAAGGTTCAAAAATAGTCTTGTTAAATATATAAAATTTCTTCTTACGAAATCATCTGAGTCTACTCTCACAATATATTTTCCAAGAGATAATTTAATCGCTTTATTTAGAGACATTGGTAAACCTAAATTTTTTTTATTCTTATAAAATCTAAAGTTATCAAAGTTTAAATTTTTCAATATTTTTTGAGTGTAATCTTTTGAGCAATCATCTATTATAATTACCTCATATTCATCTTTTTTAATAAAGTCTTGATTTATTAAGCTTCTCAAGCATCTTTCAATCCATTTCGCATGATTATATGTACAAACAATTACAGATACATCTGGGCTTGTGACTTTATATTTCATTTTTTAAAATAACTTATAATATTTTCAGCTGAAATAAAAAAAGCTTTTTTTTCAGACTCTTCAGTCAAACCTGCCATATGTGGTGAGACTAGTAAATTATTATTTTTTTTTGCATAATTTAACAATTTATTTTTCTTTGTTTTAAGATATTGTTCATTTTTAATAACATCAATTAAAGCAAATTTTAATTTTTTTGTTTTCAAAGCGTTAATTAATGCATTTTCGTCCACAACTTCTCCTCTTGAGGTATTTACAAAAACAGAATTTTTTTTCATTCTCGAGAAAAAATCTTTATTAACGAAGTCAATATTTTTTTTATTATACGATATACAAACAACAATTAGATCTGAAGTTTTGAGAATTTGGTTTTTTGATTTTATTTTTGATGGGTGTACATTATTTTTAATATCATAATAATTAACTTCTGCACCCATAGAAGAAAAGTATTTAAATAGATTCTTGCCTATTCTTCCAAAGCCAATAATTCCTACCTTTTTTCCTATAACCTCATTACCTCTAATTTCATTTTCAATGTTTCTCCAATTGCCAGCTCTTACATGTTTTAATGCTCCAATTAAATTTTTAAAACCAAGTAAACAAAGTAAAAATGTAAATTCAGAAGAAGCTTTAATTTTTTCAAATTTTTTTGATACAGTAATTGGTAAAACTTTAATTTTTCTTTTTATACAATAATCTAAATCTATATGAGTCATGCCTGTTGAAGGTGTGGCTATAACTTCTAAACAATTTGAATTACTTAAAATTTTTTTATCAATCAAATACTCAGGGCTGGGATGACATATCCAGCCATGAATATTGTTTATTTTTTTAATTAATTTAACTTTATCAGGCTTTTCAATATATACACAGTTAAAATTTTTCTCTAGCATTGATAAATGATTTTTAAAAAAAAATACTGGAGCGGTAATTAAAATATTTTTTTTATTTGGATTTTTTCCTACTCTAAATTCTTGTTTTTTTTTTTGAATAAGTTTAGGTTGATTATTGCAATATCCATTATCTATAAGTAACTCCGCAAGATTTAAGTCAAATTTTTCGTCAATATTTATAGATTTTTTACTATCCATTATTAATGGGAATGATTTTTTTCCGTTTCTACTTTTATAACTTAAAATACATTTTCTAGTCATTGAGTAAATTGCACCGTTTCTTATATAACATCTTTCAAAATCTTGTCTTCTAGACCCAATGTCTGGCTCTGGATATTCCTTACAAAAATTAGTAACTATATTATTTTTTATTCTTTTTAATCTAATGGGATGCTTTTCCCCAGTATTTACATAACTAATAACCGAGTCATATTTTCTAGTAAATAATTTCTCTAGAGCTTTATCAATATCTAAACTGTCTCTTAATGGTGCCACACATGGTAATTCTATTATATATTCAAAGTTTTCTTTAAAATATTTTTCTGATCTTTTAACACAATCATATAGTGCATCTACAGACGGTACTTTATCTCCAGACAACTTTTTTGATCTAATGAAGGGTACATGTGCACCATAATCTTTTGATATTTTGGCAATTTTTTTGTCATCTGTTGAGACAACTACTTTATTAATATATTTTGAATTTTTAGCAGCCTCTATAGTATAACTTAATAAGGGATGACCACAAATTTTATAAATATTTTTTTTTGGTATTCCTTTAGAGCCACCTCTGGCCAAGATTACTGCAAGGACTTTATAAGACATTTTTATTTATTTTTTCAATTAAATTATATAATTCCTCTCGTCTTCTATCATCTATATCTATTCTTGCATATTTTTGTTTAAAATATTTTTTAACATTTTGAACTTCAGGGCTATCCCACCATTCATTAAGATTATTATTAATAGATTTTAAATGTAGTTCTGCTCTCTTGTTGTCTTTAAAGAAAATTTTAACATTTTCTAATTTGTCAAAATCTTTAGAAGCTTCCTCCCTCAGTGGCCATTCCATCAAAGATGAAATTAAAATAAAAGGTTTGTTTAGTGCTATTGATTCTAAAAACCCTGTTCCAATATAAGAATAAATAAGTAGATCATAATTTTTATAAACATAATTTAAACTCTCAGTATTAGTAAAACTAAATTTATTAAAATTATATTTTTTCCATATATTAATATGATTCCATTCAAATTCAGCCTCGTGAAATCTTGGAGTTATAATAAAATCATTAGTTTTTTTTAAGTCTTTTACAAAATTCAAACAACTTTTATAATACTTTGCCATTTGATTAGATCCTGTAGAACTGTCAATTCTTCCAGTATATTTTGGTCTGGATCTTACAAAATAGCATAGTTTAAATGCCCGATTAGATCTTGTAAATTTGATATTATTTAAATCTTTAATCAAATAAAAAGGTTTTACTTTCTTATTATCCTTTTTATTCCATCCCCATGTTAAATATGAGTCAGATATTTTAATTTCATGATCTTCTGCCCATGAGAAATTTATATGTCCATATGCACCCCCATGCTGTGCATAAATAAATTTACTACCTTCCTCTTTTTTCTTTGCTATGTATCTTACAAATATATTATCCGTTGCCAATAACCTTGTGCTGAAAATTAAATCTGGTCTTTCTGGTAGATTATTACTTTTTAAGTATTTATCGATTTGTTTATAATTCTCTAAAAATTCAGACGGCATGCTTTTAAAAATATCTTCTAATATGAACTGCTCAAATAAATTTTGAGATTCAATATTTAAATTTAAATTTTTTCTTAATTTATTATCTATTTTTTTTTCAAGTTTTTCATTTATGCAAAATACAGGAAATTGTTTGTATTTAAGGTTTATTTTAAATTCATTTATAAGACCTAAATAAGTTTTAAATAAAACAATTTTGTTTTTTTTAATTATTTTTTTGAAAAGTTTTAAATATAATTTAATAAGATATGTTTTAAAATTATGCTTTAAATTATTTTTATAATTATAATAAAATTCTTCATTATTGTACTTTTTTTCAAATATAAAAATTTTTTTTTTTTGTTTGTTATTTAAAAAATTAATAATTTTTGTATATGTTAAATGATTCCATTTTACATCTGATGCTAAATTCATAAATTCTCTTGTATTTGTTGAAATAGGTTGCTCATTAATATTCAATCCCTGATAACAATTAATTTCTTTAAATTGGTCAAGAGCATTAGTAATATTTTCCCATCTCTCAAAATTTACAGAAATATAATAAAACAACCAATATCCACAAACAATTCTCCAATAGTCATCACTAAAAGATGTTGAATGTAAATTATTTAAGGTTGTAGAGATTTGTGACAATAATTTTTCATATAATTCATTAGTATACTTATTATCATTTTCTAACTTATTTCTATCATCCCAATGATAATTTACAATTTTTTGATTATTAATTATATAGTCGTCATTTTTGCACCAATTGCCAAGATATATTATTTCAGCTTCGTTTATCTTCTCTTCGTTTGAAGTTGAAATTAATTGAGTATATTTCATTTAGAATTTAAAAATTTTTAAATCTGAACGTATTTTTTTAGAGGTTAAGATATTTTTAAGATCAAAAATTAATGCTTCTCTCTCTAAAAAATTACTTACTTTATTAAAATTATTTAAAATTTTTTTATGAGGAACTGCAAAAAAAACTGAATTAAATTTGTTCTTAAAATTTATTTTATTATATAAGCTGAAATTTTTATTTTTTACATTAGCAGAAACTAAAGGATCATAAACAGAAATCTTATATCCTTTATTTTTTAAATTTTGACAAAAATCGAATATTTTTGAATTTCTAAGATCGTTAGTATTTTCTTTAAAAGTTAAACCTAAAACTAAAATGTGTTTGTTTTTTTTATATGAATTTCTATTTATAAGTTTATGAAAATGATTTGACAAATTTTTATACATTAAATCATTTGTATATCTTCCAGCATCAATCACTCTTGGCTTTATACCTATTTTTTTTGATATATAAGTTAGATAATATGGATCAACACCAATGCAGTGACCACCTACTAGGCCAGGTTTAAAATTTAAAAAATTCCACTTAGTTGAAGCTGCATTTAGTACTGAATTAAGATTTATATTAAGCTTATTAAAGATATTTCCAATTTCGTTTATAAATGCAATATTTATATCTCTTTGAGCATTTTCTATAACTTTAGCGGCTTCCGCAACCGCAATACTTTCACATTTATACACGCCTGCCTTTATTATTTTAGAGTAAATTTTAGATACAGCTATTAAGGTTTTTCTATTTGATGCACCAACAATTTTTGTTATTTTTTCAAGAGTATTTTTTTTGTCTCCAACATTAATTCTTTCTGGTGAATACGCCAAAAAAAAATCTGAGTTAATTTTTTTTTTAGAAATTTTTTGAAGTATTGTTCCACAAATATTCTCAGTGCAACCTGGAAAGACAGTAGACTCAAAAATAATTATGTTATTTTTTTTTATTTTACTTCCTATCAGCTTACATGCATTAATAAGATGTCTTAAATCAGGTTCTTTATTTTTATAAATTGGAGTTGGAACGGTGACTATAAAAATATCACTTTTATCAAGGTCTTTTCTTTTATTAGTAAAATTTAAATTTGAACATTTATTTAAATTTTTTTTTGTAAATTGATTATTTATATCAAATCCTTTATTTAATTCGTTTATTCTGGTTTGTTTTAAATCAAAACCCGTTACCTTAAAGTATTTTTGAAATGCAACCGCAAGAGGTAAACCTACATAACCCATTCCTATTATAGATATCTTTTTCATGCTAAAGAAGTTAATTTTCCATTTTTCATTGATAATTTTATATCAGCAATTTGTAACGGTTCATCATTATGACTCACTATAACAATTGTTATTTCATTTTTAAGTTTATTTAGAGTTTCAATTATTTTATTTTCATTTTCATGATCTAATGAATTTGTTGGTTCATCTAAAATTAATATTTCTGGATTTTTATAGAATGCTCTAGCTATTCCTATTCTTTGAATTTGTCCACCAGAAACTTTAGTTCCGTTTTCTCCTACAACTGTATCGACTCCATCTTTTAAACTATTAATAAATTTTTCAAGACCAGATTTTTTAATACAATCGCTTAAACGTTCTTGATCGATCTGTAAAGTATCACTTCCAAAAGCAATATTTGTTTTAATTGTATCATCTAATAGGTGTGTATTTTGACTAACATATCCAATTTTACTTTGCCATAGTTTTGTAGATAGATTTGTTTGCTGATTATCAATTAAAATTTTACCAGATGTTGGTATGATTAAGCCCGTCAATATATTTAAAATTGTAGATTTACCTGTTCCGCTCTCACCTTTAATTCCGAGAATTGATTTTTTTTTAATTAATAGATCCAAGTTATCAAGGATTATTTTATCCGAATATCTGAATGAAATATTTTTTAATTCAATACTTTCTTTAAAAATTATTTTTTTACCTAATTCATTTTCTAATTCATATGCTTTATCTTTTTTAATATTATTATAATTATCATTAATAATATCAATCACAGGTAGCAAGTATTTAAATTGTTGATAGGAAGAAAAAATGCTAAGTATTCTAGGTAAAAACTTTAGTAAACCTATAACAATAACTCCTATAAATGGTAAATATTCATTTAGATCTAGATCTTTAAAAACTACAACATAGTATGCAGCAGCTAAAGCAAAAAATACAAATGACAACTCTAATAAATGCTTTGGAATTAGTTCTATAATAGTAAACTTTAAGTTATATTTTAGAGCTTGATCTTTATATTTTTTATTTCTATCCGAAAAAAATTTTTGTTTTCCTGAAAGTAAGATTTCTTTGTATGATTTAATACCTTCCATCATGTTTTTCATGTATAAAGTGTGAAAATTTTGTGTCTCTGATCCATATTTAGAAATTGTCATTCTAGTAAAAAAACCATACATAATGAGGATAATTAATAATGCAGAAACCGAAATTATTGTTAACTTTGTATTTACAAAAAAAACTGCAAAAAATGCCATTACTGCAAATGCTGTATCAGAATAAAAATTCACTAATCTCATAAATATTCCGTCAACACTCTCTAAGTAATTCATATTTCTCAATAATATTGATGAATGATTATTTATATGAAATTCGTATTTTTTATTTAAATAACTATCATATACTTCTCTTATAATTCTTAGAATTACTTTGTTTCTAAATTTTGCACTTATATATGAGGACCCAATTATAAAAACGTTTTTAAATAAAAATAAAATTATAACCGCTGCAAAGATTGTAATGATTCTATAATCTTCATTAATAAAACCAAAATATTTTTCATTCCAACTTGGGTCGGTTAATGACTTAAAAATAGGTAAAAGAGATCCAATACTTAGTAGCTCCAAGAATACAGTAAAAAATTGAACTAGTATTATAACAAAAAAGAATAATTTCTCTTCTTTTGTAAATATTTTAAAAACTTTTTTTGTTATTGAATATTGAATCATTTTTTATAATAAAATTTATACCAATCTACAAATTCTTTTATTCCTATTTCTACTTCAACTTTGGGATTATAATTCAGTTTCGATTTTATTTTATTTATACTAGAAGAAACATCTGGAACATCTCCTTTTTGCAAAGGTAGATATTTAATTTTTGCTTTTTTTCCTAAATTTTTCTCTAAAATTTTCAAATAACTAGTTAGTTTAACTCTCCTATTACTTGATATGTTATATATTTGATATGGAGATTTAGAGAAAGAAGGATTTGGATTTTTTGAATCCCATTGATTATTTTTTTTTGGAATTGATTTACCAATTCTGATTACACCATCAACAATATCATCAATATAAGTAAAATCTCTAGTATGATTACCATAATTAAATAAATTAATAGTTTTATTTTCAATAATGTTTTTTGTAAAAATAAAAAGTGCCTGATCTGGTCTTCCCCAAGGACCATAAACTGTAAAAAATCTTATTCCACTGGTTGGCAAATTAAATAAAGAACTATAAGAATGTGCCATAACTTCATTTGATAATTTAGTTGCTGCATATAATTGTATTGGATGACTACAATTACTCGTTTCTGAAAATGGATAATTTTTATTCGCTCCATAAACGCTGCTAGAACTTGCGTAAATTAAATGTTTTACTTTTTTTAATTTGCTTAATTCTAAAACGTTATAAAACCCGTTAATATTTGATTTTATATACTGTTCAGGGGCTTTTAAAGAATATCTGACACCCGCTTGTGCTGCCATATGATACACATGAGAGAATTTATTTTTTTGAAATATATTTTTTAACTTTTTAAAATTTGTTAAATCTGTTTTTAAAAATTTAAAATTTGTAAATTTTAAAAGAATTTTAAGTCTACTTTTTTTCAATTTGATATCATAATAATTATTTAGATTGTCTAAACCAATTATATTTTTTTTCTTTTTTAATAATTTAAGGGCTAAGCTAAAACCAATAAATCCGGCAACCCCTGTAATTAAGTATGTTTCTTTCATTTTTTTTTCATTTGAAATTTTAATATGTCAAAGTTATAAGATTTTAATATTTACTGTTTTTATTATATCTAATAATTTTTTTGTAAAGATTAATATAGTCAATTGTTCGAGTTTCATAAGAAAAATTATCAATTATAAATTTTCGATTATAATATTTAAAATTTTTATCTCTATTTATTTTAGATCTTGCCCAGTCAATTCCCTTTGCTAAATCTTTTGAAGATTTATAATTTGCTAAATAACCATTTTTTTTGTGGTTTAAAATATCTTCGACTGCAGTTTTTTTAAAGGCTACCGAAGGTAAACCATAACAACCAGCTTCTATAAAAACCTGTCCGAAAGACTCATACAAACTTGGCATAACAAAGATATCTGAAGAATAATAAATATTTTTAATCATTCTATTAGAATCTAATTTTCCAACAAATTTCTTTTCAATTTTCACTTGATCAAACTGCTTTGGCTTATCGCCCGCTACGATTAAATAATAATTTTTATGATCTAAATAATCATTTATTGCATTTACTAAATAGTTAAAACCTTTCCTAAAATTTACTGAGCTTGTTGCGCTAAAAAGTATAATAGTCTTACTATTATTTGTAAAAATTTTTTTATTTTTTTTTAAATTTAACGACCACTCATTTGTATTAATTATATATGGGAGCACTGTTGATTTTTTGTTTTTAAATAGTGAGCTTTTTTTTACTTGGGTGTTCATCCAATTTGATGGAGAAATTAATTGTATATTTTTTCTTTCGAGATATTTTTCTTTTTTTTTCCATATAATTCTATTTAAATCAATGCCACTTTCTTTTTTTGACCTGCTAATTTTAGAATATTTTCTTTGAAACCTTTTATCGATAGCGAAGTGTTCTCCTCCACAAAATGCCCACATATCATGCATTGTCCATACTATAGGAATATTAATTTTATTTATCTCTTTCAGAGATATCATTTCATTTCCTATCCAATGAAGATGAACTAAATCAAATTTTTTTTGATCGATAATTTTTTGTATATCAAGATTATTAAATATATTTAAGGATATTGTTTCTTTATGTGGGAAGTTAACAAAAAATTTAACCAATATTTTTTTAAAAATAATTTTCAAATTCCACATAATTTTTTTGATATATCTTGGAAAAAAATTATTTTCGTTTAAGTATTCATCATAATTTAAAATCTTACTATGAATTTTTTTTATTAATAATGCTTTATTTAATCTTTGTACACCAACCCCAGCACCACCCTGAGCAGAAAAATTTAAATGTAATACTCTCATTTTAAAAAATTATTTTTTTGATTATTTAAATTATATCAGCAATTTTTTTGAAACATTTAAGTTTTCTTTTGTCCCAATATCTATCCAATTATCTTTTAAAGGAAAGCTATAAATTTTCTTTTTTCTCTTAATTAAAAAATTAATAAAGTCTGGCATATCTATTTTTTGATTATTTAAATATCTTAGAACCTTAGGATTAAGTATATAAATTCCTGCATTAATATTCATTACTAAGTCTTTTTTTTCGTCTAAACTTGCAACTCTATTTTTATTTAAATTTACTACTCCATAAGGGTTTTTGTGAACTAAATTTCGTACGACCATTGTTAGGTCTGATTTTTTCTTAATATGGAAATTTAACAAATCATCATAATTTAAATCTGCTATAATGTCTCCATTACAAACTATTATTGGTAATAAAGTTTTTTTTTTTACAAATCTCAAAGAACCAGCTGTACCACTTGGCTTATTTTCAATAATATATTTTATATGAAGTTCAAATTTTTTCCCGTCCTTAAAATATTTAATTATTTTTTTTGATAGATAATGGACACTAATCATAATATTTTCAAATCCATTTTTTTTAGCACCATTAATGATATGTTCCAGTATTGGCTTGTTTCCAATTTTTAACATTGGTTTCGGTACTTTTTTTGTAAATGGAAGTAATCTTTTTCCATATCCACCTGCCATGATGAAAAAAATATTCTTTTTACTTACCTCTTGTTTTTCTAAACTATAAAAGCTCTTCAATATATTAGAATTGTCTAATAATGGTAGATATCTAATGGAATTGTTTTCCATTATTAGTTTTGCTTCTTCAAAAGAAATTTTTTCTTTAGCATATATAGAATTTTTATTTATTACACCTTTTAACTTATTTGTAATTTTAAATTTTTTAATTAAACTTCTTCTTATATCGCCATCGGTTATAGTGCCTAAGAACTTCTTTTTTTTGTTTAAAACAAATAAAATTTGCATAGAGTTTTTATTAAGCTTCTTTAATGCCTCCTCTATAGTATTGTTTTCAAATGCGATAACCTTTTCTAAATTTTTTATTTTCATTTTAATTAATTATATTTTTTAATTTTATTAAAATTTATTTTTTTTAATTTTTTTATAATTTTTTCCTTTAAATTTTATATTTCTTCTTATAATTTTGCTGATTAAGTTATAAATACTCATTGAATTTTGCCCTGAATTATAAATTGTTTTAGATTGTAATCTGCCTTTTTGTCTATCCCCAATATTTATTGTAGGTATATTAAATGAGGGAACTTCTATAATACCACTAGATGAATTTCCAATTACTCCATCGATAATTTTCAATAAATTAAAATATAGTTGTTTTCCTAAAGATTTTATAAAAATCGAATTTTTATTCTTTTTTACGTAACTTTTAATTTTCACAAATACTTTAGCATGATCTTCATCCATATTTGGACAAGTAAATATAAAATTAACATTTTTAAATTTATTTAATGCATTTAATAAATTACTTATAGTTAAATTAGTTGTTTTGTTTAAAGTTTCAGGATGAAAAGTTACTACAAAAGTTTTTTTATTTATAGATAATTTAATTTTTTTTTCAATTTTTTCTTTGCTTAAATTAAAATTTTTTAAATCATTTAAACCTAATGCACCATAGTTAAATATTAAGTTTGATTTTTCTCCCATTTTTAAAAGTTTTCTTTTATGCATATTGTGTGAAACAAAATGTAAAGATGAGAGTTTTGATATAGCATGTCTTATTTTATTATCTATAGATCCTTCTGTGGTTTCTCCACCATGCAAGTGACAAATTGGAATATTATAAATTTTGGATATTGAAGCGATAGACAAAATTTCAAAACGGTCACCTAGTAATATAACAAGATCTGGTCTAAATTTCTGATCTAAAATAAAGCTTACTTTTTCTGATTGTTTAGAAAAATACTTTGCAATTTCTCCAGCACTATCTCCACCAATTTTAATATTTATTTTATAATCGATTTTTAATTTATCTTGAATAATTTCATTAAATGTGTTGCCAAACTTCTTTTCGAAGTGGTTACCAGTCACTAATAATTTAGTTGAAAAAGATTTTTCCTTTTTCATTAGGATTATAAGTTTTTTTAGCAATCCATATTCAGCCCTGGTTGAAGTTACAATCAATATTTTTTTTTTCATAAAATCTAAGAATTTATTAAAAACTCACTACTAGGAAGTGAAAAAGTAGTATTATAAATTTTTTCAGTCTCTTCTAAATTCATTTTTGGAAAATGTTTGAATTTATTCATCATGTGTATAGGTTTCCAAATTTGTCTTATAAATATTTTAGATCGCCAAAAATTCCTAAGCAAAGTGTTTTTATTAATTTTATCAGTTTTATTAATACGTATATTAGTTAACCAATAATTAGACCTTAAATTATTTAGTGGTTCTAAGATTTCAAATTCATCGTAATCGCTAAAAATTTCTTTATATGTATCAAATATTTTTTTTTTGTTTTTAATGAAAATTTCAATTTTACTAAGTTGGGATATACCAAGAGATGCATTAATGCTTGGTAAACGGTAATTAAATCCAGTGTCAAAATATTCTGTCTCAAAACCTTTCTTCGTTTTACAATTAGTTGCGTATTTAATTGATAAATTATGTAGTTTTTTAGATTTTAAATATAATGCACCTCCTCCACCTGTGGAAATAATTTTATTTCCATTAAAGCTAAAAATACCACCCTCTCCAAATAATCCTAAGTGTTTTTTGTTATAAAAACACCCTAGTGCCTCTGCCGCATCCTCAATCAATTTAATATTAAATTTATTTAAAATTATTTTTAATTTTGTTAAATTTACAGATAAACCATTAATATAAACATTTAAAAAAAATCTTATTCTTTTTTTTGTTTTTTTATTAAAACACAAATTATTTTTTTGGTAAGTATTTTTTTGAAGATAATTTTCTAATTTTTCTAAATCTACACCAAGGTTATGCTTATTTATTTCTACAAAATGTGGGTAAGCATTATTATAAATGATTGAATTAATAGTTGATATATATGTTAATGATTGCACTAAAACTTCATCCTTCTCATCTATACCTAAAATTTTTAACATTAAATGAAGCGCACTTGTTCCATTTATAGTACTTACTAAATTACTTCCTTTAATATACTTTGAAATTTTATTTTCAAATAACACATTATACTTTCCATAAGTAGAAATTTCTTTTTCTCTCAAGCTTTTTTGGACCATTTTAAAATCCACTTTATCTATAGACGGTTCGTGGAGATTTAAAATATTTCTTTTAAATTTGCTTTTTATATTTTTTGATAATGATGTTGTAATTTTCACTTATTCGTATAAATCGCTAGCATTAAATTTATTTAAGTTTTCATCTTTATTATACCAAGAAATCGTATCTTCAAGTGCTAGTCTAAACTGTTTCATATTGTTGTACACTGGTTTCCATTTTAAAAGTTTAAGTGCTTTTTTGTTTGAACCTAATAGTCTAGTAACTTCACTATTATCTGGTCTTATTCTTTTTTTTTCAGTAACGACTTTTTTAGATCTTCCAGCTACTATAAAAATTTCATTTAATAATTGTTTTATCGACATCTCAAAACCACTAGATATATTTATTGTCTCACCAGTAATTTTTTTTGATTTAAGTGCTCTTACATAGCCTTCAACTGTATCTGTAATAAAAGTAAAATCTCTTTTAGTATTAATATTTCCAAGCCTAATTTGTTTATTATGAAAAAGTTGATTAATTATTGTTGGAATAATAGCTCTTGTTGATTGTCTTGGACCAAATGTATTAAATGGTCTTATGATTGTAACTGGTAAATTAAAAGACTTATAAAATGATACAGCTATCTGATCTGCTGCTATTTTTGTTGCAGCATATGGTGATTGAGCACTAAGATGATGTTCTTCAGACATTGGTACCTTTTTAGCTGTGCCATATACTTCGCTTGTAGAAGTTACAAATATTCTTTTAACATTGTTTTTTTTACAAGCAGTTAAAACATTTGTGGTCCCTAAAATATTTGTTTGAATATAGGAATAATAAGATTGATATGAATGAGGAATAGATATTAATGCGGCAAGATGAAAAACTATATCAATATTTTTTGTGTTCATCTCAATGAATTGGGGATCTCTTATATCTCCGTTAATAATTTTAAGATTCGATTTTTTTTTAATATCATTAAGCCAGCCTATAAAACCAAATGAATTATAATAAGATAATGCTGTTACGTGGTGACCTAAAGATAATAGTTTTTCAGTTAAATGTGATCCTATAAATCCATCAGCGCCTGTAATTAAAATCCTCATATTTTATAATAAATTATATATCATCTGTACCATCAAAATTAACTGTATGTCTTAATTTCCATGTATTTTTTATTTTTTTCCATAAATGGTCTGACCTAAACTCGTCACATAATTTATGAAATTTATCTTTTTTTAAATCTATATACTTCAAAACCTCATCTATATAAACATTTGGATATTCGCCATCATACTTATTAACCAATTTTTTTGCTTCATCTCTAAGAAGATGACCGTTTCTAATTTCTTGACTAGAGTCATAAGATGCTCGTCCAATACCGAATTTTATAAATGTTGTATAATAATGAAGATCATCAATTTTGTCGTCTATACTATTATATTTACTGTAAGTTCCAGAAGTCCTAAATGGTCTGGGTCTAAATCCAGTATTTTCTACCGCATAATAATATGCTTCCTGTGGTATCCATTTCAAATAATAACCTAAATAATGTATTTGTATCTTTTTTTTTTGAAGCTCTCCATGGTTAATGGGTAGAAAAATTTTTAAATCATTTATACTTAAATTGAATTCCTTAATTAACTTATCAATTTTTATACCAGCGAGGTATAATTCTTTATAATTATCCGAAACAAAGTAAGATTTATTTCTTAAAGAGCTCTCATTTTCAGCAATTGGATTGCCATACTCTGCTTCATTTTCACCATAAAAAACTAAATTTATATTAAATTTAGAAGCTATTTTTGGTGCTAAATTTTTTTGACCCAATATAAAAGTCTGAAATGGATGTAAAAGATTTTCTATACTTAATTTTGTTAATAATCTCATTACTTTCCCATTAGGTCTGTAAACTAAACTATCAAATCCGCCAACATTTACCCAATTATCATAATTTTTAAGTCCATAATCTGTATAAAGAATTGGTGGCCAAGTGATTAATAATGGATTCATATTATATTTATATTTTAATACATGAGATTGGTACGCACTATCTTTGCCACCACTTCCAGGGATTAAGCAATCATATTCACCGTTATTCTTTCTAAATTTTGAGAGAAGTTTTTCTAGTTCTTTTTCTCTTTTATGCCAATCTATATTTTGTTTTTTTTTATTTTGAATGCATGCAGAACACCATCCTGTTTTAGGATCTATTTTTAAATAATTTGCACCTTTTCGGTTTTTAGTGTGATAAAATTCAGGAATTGAACTTGGTCGTTGGTTTGACATAACACAATTTTTACAGAATATTACTTTTTTAGGTAAATTAAATTTTACTTTCATTTTTTAAAATAACTTTCTGTTATAAGACTTCCTGCCTTTATTTTTTTTTTTGAATATTTATTCACAATGTTTTTCAAGTGGAAGCCACTTAAACCTTTGTTTAATCTAATTAAAGAAAAATGGTTTTCATTTACTCTAGATCCTTTTTTAATATCTTTTTTTGCAATAATTTTTTTTATTGTTATTTTTTTATTTAATTTCTCAGCATATTGACACTTTTTAATTTCTTTACCCAGAATAGTTTCTGTATCTCTTATTGTATCTTTAAAAGCTTTCATTTCTTTTGGGTCCAATGAAAATATATGATCTGGTCCTTCCATATTTTTATTTAAAGTAAAATGTTTTTCAATAATTTTCGATCCTAAACACACGGCAGTGATGGATGATAGATTATCTAAAGTATGATCAGAGAAACCAACCGTATTTGAGTATTTTTTTAAAATATTTAACGCTTTCATATTTACATTTTTATGAGCACATGGATATTCAGAAATACAATGTAAAAGAGCAAATTTTTTTTTATTTTTATAAAATCTTAAACACTTTTTAATCTCGTCTTCATTTGACATACCTGTTGATATAATAATTTTTTTATTTATTTTAGATAAATATTTATGCAAATATACATCATGTAAATCTGGAGAGGCTGTTTTAAAATACTTAACACCTAAACTATTCAAAAATTTGGCAGACTCAACATCAAAAGGTGTTGATATGAATTCTATTTTATTTTGTTTACAAAATAAAAATAATTTTTTTTGATCTTTTTCGGATAATTCTAACTTTTTTAACATATTATAATGACTTAAATTTTTATTAAGATTCTTTTTTTGATAATTAGTCAATTTTGTTTTTTTTGATGATAATTTATCTGCTTTAAAAGATTGAAACTTTACAGCATCCATGCCAATTTTTTTTGCAATTTTTATTAATTTTTTTGCAATTTCAATTGAACCATTATGATTGACACCAATTTCTGCGATTAAATAAGTTTTTTTTCGATTTTTAAAAAAATTTGAGTGCATATTTTTAAATAATATTTAGATATATTATATTTTATTAAATATATATGAAAAAATTTATAATTATTGGCTCTGGCGACCATGCAAAAGTGATAGCTAGTGAACTTTTACAGAGAAAAAAATTGCTTGGTTTCATTGATAAAAATAAATCAAAAATTTCTTCTGAATTTAAAAAATATTATTTAGGAGATCTAAGTTTTTTTTATTCTAATAAATCCTCAAACTATCAAGTTATCATTGGCATTGGGAGAGGAGATTTAAGAAAAAAAATTGTAGATGAGATAAGAAAAAAAAAAATCCAATTAAATTGGGGCATCTTTGTTTCAGATAAAACTTTTATTATGCCTGATGTAAAAATAAGTGAAGGTAGCGTGATTCTTAAAGGATGTATTATAAGCAATAGATGTAAAATTGGAAAACATTGCCATTTAAATACTGGAACCATTTTAGACCATGATAATATCTTTAATGATTTTGCCAGTACTGGTCCTGGTGTAATAACAGGAGGAAATGTGCAAGTTGGATTGGAAAGTTTTGTTGGCATAGGAAGTATTATAAAAAATAACATCAAAATAAATTCTCAAACTGTTATTGGTTCAGGTTCTGTTGTTGTAAAAAACACAAAAAAGGGTTCTATCTATTTTGGTAATCCTGCTAAGTTTAAAAGATTAAAAAGGGATAATGAAAATTATCTTAAATAAATTAAATGTTTTAAAAAAAATTGAGTAATTTTTTATAGTTTTATTTTAGTTAATTCTTTCATTATCATATTTAATAAAATCATTTGAAAATCTTCAGATATTTGCATATCATCAATCTTAGTATGTATACAATTATCAGCTAACTTTTTACATTTTCCACCACTAAATCCTACAATAGCGAAGGTTCTTAATTTTAATTTTCTCGCTTCCTTTAGTGCGTTTATAATATTGTTTGAATTTCCACTTCCCGACAAAACTAACAAAAGATCATTTTTTTCTCCTTTGACTTTAATTTGTTCAGAGAAAACTTTGTCATATCCTATATCATTCGCTAGACAAGTTAATACTGCTGTATTTGAGGTTAAAGCCTCAACTTTTAATCCTTTTTTATTAGTAATTCCTGCACCATATAAAAAATCATTTGCTATATGAATTGCGTTTGCTCCACTGCCTCCATTGCCACATATAAAAAAATTTTTATTCATTTTCCAGGTTTTTTTAATTTCATTAAATAGAATATTTGTATGTTTTTCTAAATCTCTTTGTTCTAATATTTTATTTAAGTTTTTTTTATAATTTTTAAAATTTATCATATTTTACAAATAGCTATCTATATCCTTAATCCAACTTTTTTTAAAATAAATAGATAAATCATCAACAATTAGGTCATATGATGGTTTTCCCATTATTAACTTATCATATTTTACTTTCCATTCTTTTAATTGGCTGGACGTTTGTTGAAAGCCTAAAGAATAAGCTTTTTTAATGTTATCGTTTGTTCTTCCCATAAATCTACTAGTAAAAAAAATAATTTTATATCCTCTATCATGTAATTCATTTATTTTACGTATTGCTCTTATATTTGGCTTTGAAGATAAATATTTCGATTTTTTAGTTTTACACAATACATTGTCAATATCGAAACAAATTATTTTTTTTGTTTTTTTAATTTTTTTTTTCATACTCATAACTATATATACTTAATAAATATTTTACTTTAAAATTTAAAGTTATAATAATAATATTTTTAAAATGCATATTTGCTATCTGGAGAAATCGAATAAAATTTTATATTTTTATTAAATTTGCTTAAATTCCTCATTACTTTTTTCTCTTTATTTATGCTTAGGGATAAAAAGCAAATATCCAATCTATTTTTTGTAATTGTTTGGCTTGGCTTTACTCTAATATTTGTACCTGGAAAAAATAGGTTTTTTTTATTTTGATTATCATCAAAAATATAGCTTATATATGGGCTCAATTTATTTACATGAAAGTACACAATTGACCTATGACCTGCACCAAATATACCTATTTTTTTTCTTTTATTTGTCTCTCTTTTTAAAAAAGAAATTAATTTTTTCTTTTTATTTTTGCATTTTTTAACAAATAATTCTCCTAACCTAATTTCTGTATCTAAATTTTTAATTTTAGTCATTTTCCCTATGTCATGTTTTTTAATTCTAAAAACTAAAGCATCTTCTTGTGGATATAGATATTTTTTATAACTTAAAATTTTATAACCTAAAATTTGGAAAGCTCTTATAAAATTATTTTTTGTAAAATAAATTGGATGTTCCTCCCAAAGCATTGCAACATCACCTTGCTTTAAAGATTTTTGGCTATCTGGTATTTCAAATATTAACGTTCCATTTGGTTTTAAAAAAAATTCAAGATTTTTTATAAATAAATTTAAATTATATGTGTGCTCAAGAACTCTACAGGAGACTATTATATCAAATTTTCCTATATTATAAATTTTTTTATTATAATTTTTCTTTATAATACTATTTTGTATCAAGAATTGATTTGGATTTTTTTTTAATATTTTAAGATATTTTTTATGATCTAGTAATTTGATATTTTTATAATTTTTTAAGGACTCAAAAATTTTTTTGTCAAAATTTGATATTAATAAAATCTTTTTTTTTTCTTTTAATTTTTTTTTCAAATAGGATATTAATTCACTCAGATGTTGGTCGGGTTCATTGTTATTAATCCATTTTAATTTTGGTACAAACGACTGATCACCTCCATTTTTTTCTAATTGAATAATAGAACATCTATTGCACTGACTTAATAAGAATTTATATTTTTTTATTGTTTTTTTTTTTTTAAAATCGAATGATCTTGGTATTTTCCCAAAATAATTTAACAATTGGATTTTTTTATTTTTACATACATTACAATTCATTATAATCTTTATTTTGTTATAATTTCTACTTTTGGAAAAAATCTTAAAAATGCTCCACCATTTTGTAAATAGTTTTGATTTTTTTGTATTATTTTATCAGCATGTATCCACGCTAAAATAATAAGATATTCAGGTTGATTTTGATTTATTAATTTTGTTGGCAAAACTTCAATTTGGTCTCCTGGAGAGTATTTATAGTGCTTTTCATTATTATCATCGTATAGATGATCTATATATTTCCCAATGTCAAAAAAACTTAAAAAAGTTGTACCTGATCTAGCAGCACCAAAACCCGATATTGATTTTTTTTCATCCTTAATTTTTTTTATAATTTGATTTAATTCTGTTTTTAAATTAATCAACTTTGAATTCATTTCTTTAATAGTTTCAATACTATCGAGTTTTTCTTTTTTTTCTAATTCAAGAAGTTCGATTACAGTTTTATCTATTGTATCAGAGCTTTTTTTTATTTTTGCATAACATATTATTGATCCACCTTGCTCAGGACCTCTCTCGATCCTAATTAAATCTAGACCAAATGAGTTTAAAAAAATTTTAAGTGAAGTTACTGAGTGATAAGAAAGATGTTCATGAAAGATTGTTCCAATTAACATTTTTTTTACTACATCCAGTAGATACGAAACTTCAAATACGAATATTGAGTCATCATTCATCATAAATTTTATTGCCTCTAAAATTCCCCTTAAATCATCAATATGAGCAAATACATTGTTAGCTGTAATAATTTTTGCTTTGCCATTTGAGTTGTTAATTTTTTTTGCAAGATCTAAATTAAAATATCCTTTAATTGTCCTAATACCTGACAGATTGGCCTGATCTACAATTTCACTAGCTGGATCTACGCCTAATATATTATTAAAACCTTTATTTTTGAAACATTGCAGTAACGTTCCATCATTACTGCCCACATCAACTATAAGGTCTTGTTTGTTAATTTTTTGTACTTTAAAAACTCGATCAACATAATCTTCAAAATGTTTTATCAATTTATCATCTCTCGAAGTTTTAAAAGTAAAGTCAGCCCATAAAAAATCTGGATTTACTACATCTAGTAATTGCACGTGATAACAATTTTTACAAAAATATAGATCTAGAGATACCTTGGGAATAATTTTTTTTAAATTTTCTTTATCTACATACTTTTCAGAGATTGGACTTTTTCCCATATTAACTGCCATCTCAACTTCTTTACTTAAGCAAAGTCTACAATTGTCTCTAGTGTATGAGATATAATCTTTATTATCTTTTTTTTTCATAAAATTTTTTTATTTGTTTAACTACATATTTTATTTGTTTAAAATTTAAACTTTCATGGAAAGGTAGAGCAACGATTTCTTTTAAGATTTTTTTTGCGTTCCTCAAATCATATTTTTTTGATTTTTTGTATATTCTTGCATCGCTTACTAATGGTGAATAAAAAACCTTTG
>CACMDE010000011.1 GCA_902612345.1 uncultured Pelagibacteraceae bacterium
TATTGCGTTGATTTTAATTCAACTTCAGAAAAAAACTAATTTACCAGGTGATGCTTTGTTAGGTCTTCTCGCACATTCTTCTTTAGCAATTGGACTCGTAGTAATTGGATTTTTATCTTTTATTAGATTTGATATAATGGGTTTATTATTTGGAGATATACTAGCGGTAACTGTTGATGATATATTGATTATATGGATTGGTGGAGCAATCATTTTAGTAGTACTTAAATTAATTTGGAAATCTTTATTTGCTTCAACTGTAAACTACGAATTAGCTGAAGCTGAAGGATTAAATCCGGATAGAGCAAAAGCAATATTTACAATATTAATGGCTGCTGTAATTGCAATATCAATAAAAATGGTTGGCTTACTTTTAATTACAGGAATGTTGATAATACCTGCTGCTATGGCTCGAAATATATCTACAAGTCCTCAGCAAATGGTATTTTATTCAGTAATAGGAGGATTATTATCTGTAATCATAGGTTTATTTTCATCATTAGAATTTAATTCTTCCTCAGGTCCTTCAATTATAGCAGCTGCATTATTTCTTTTTATACTCTCTTTATTAAAGATAAAACAAAGTACTGGATTGAAAAACTAAAATGAAATTGATAAAATTACTATGGTGCAAAAACAAATAAATCTTTCAAAAAATCAGAAAATAATATTTGATCTTATTGATAAATCTCCAGAACCACTGAAAGCATACTCAATTCTTTTTAATGTACAGAAAAAAGGAATTAAAGCGCCTTTACAAGTTTATAGAGCACTTGATAAATTAGTCGAAATTGGAAAAATTCATAAAATTGAAAGTAGAAATGCTTTTATTGCTTGTCAAAATTCAAGCTGTCAAATATCTAAGACAACGGCATTTTCAATATGTGAAAGCTGTGAAAAAGTAACGGAAATAAAAGACAATAAACTTGCAAAATACTTGACCAACTTTAATGACAATACCGGAATGAATTATAAAAAATATAATTTAGAATTTTTTGGTTTGTGTAAAAAGTGTAAAAGAAAATAGATACTAAAGAATTTTTAATTTTTTTCGGTTTTTCTTAAATCGGCATTTAATATTGAAGCAATAATTAAAATTAAAAAAGGAATACAGAGTAGGTTTACTGATTTCCAACTAGTCATAGAAATTAATATTCCTGCAGATAAACTTGAGATCGCTGTAAATGAAAAAACAACTAAGTCGTTAAACCCTTGAGCTTTAAATTTTTCATCAGGTGTATATGTAGTTACTAAAAGACTTGTTGCTGTTACAAAAAGAAAGTTCCACCCTATTCCTAAAAAAATTAATCCTAATAAATAACTAATAAAAGAAGGATCTAGAAAACTTGTCATTATTGTAAAAACATAAAACAACACTCCTAAATACATCATTTTACTAAAACCATATTTTTTTATTAATTTTCCTGTTATTAAGGATGGGAGAAACATTGCTAAAACATGAAATTGCATAACTATACCTAATTTATCTAAACTAAATTCGTGGATAATATGCATGCTAATTGGTGTAGCAGTCATTAGAAAGGCCATTACAACATATGCAAAAGAAGCAGCGGTTAGTGCCTGTAAAAATTTTGGTTCAGAGATAAATTGAAAATAAGTTCTGGTGCTAATTTGTTTATCTTGTTTTGAAATGGCTTCACTCTTTTCTTTAAAAAAAGATAAAAATATAGCTGGCATTATAGTCAAGAAAGCAAGGGCAAGATATGATCCTGCATATAGATAATTAGGAATAAAGTTTTTAGTATAGTTTGCTAAACTTATGCCAATAAATGCTGATACAATTCCAGCTAACAATAAAATTGAAATTGCTCTGGGAGCTTGTTCTTTCTCAACACTTTCTGCAGCTGCAAATCGATATTGATGTATAAAAGCCATTCCTGCCCCTAAAATGAAACAAGCAAAACAAAAAATAAAAAAATTACCTAAAATTATTGAATATGCTGCCATAAGACTTGCAACTGTGCTAGCTATTGATGCTAAAACAAAACCAAGCCTTCGTCCGATTATACTCATAACCTTAGCTGCGAATATCGTAGATATTGCAATACCAACTATGTAAATAGATGGTGGTAGTGTTGATAAAGATTTAATTGAACTTAACTGGGCACCTATTATTCCACTTAAAAAAACAGTTACATTCGCTGCCGTAAAACCAAATACATTACTAGCGGTGAGCAAAAATAGGTTTTTGTTCATCTGAGTAACTTACACTCTTGGTAGTTAATAGCTAATATAAATTAATGATATTTAAAGCCATTGAATTGAGATAATGGAAAAAATTTTAAATATTTAGAACTGCTCAGACTCTGTTGAGCCATCCATTGCAGTAGTCGAACTTTTTCCTGAACTTATTGTGTTTGATACTGCATCAAAATAAGATGTTCCAACTTCTCTTTGATGTTTAACGCTTGTGTATCCATCTTTTTCTCTAGCAAATTCATGTTGCTGGATTTTTGAATAAGCAGCCATTCCCTCTTCTTTATATTTCTCTGCTAAATCAAAAATAGCAATATTCTGTGTATGGAAACCTGCTAGAGTTATAAATTGAAATTTATAACCCATTTCAGCAATTTTATTTTGGAATGATCCGATTTCATCATCAGATAAATGTTTTTTCCAATTAAATGACGGAGAACAATTATAGGCAAGTAATTTCCCTGGAAATTTTTCATGAATTGCATCAGCAAATTTTTTTGCTTCTTCTAAATTAGGAGTAGCAGTTTCACACCAAATTAAATCAGCGTATGGAGCATAAGCTAATCCTCTTGAGATAGCTTGGTCAATACCGTCCTTAACGTAAAAGAATCCTTCAGGTGATCTTTCGCCTGTCAAAAAAGGTTTATCATTTTCATCAAAATCATTTGTGATAAGTTTTGCAGCATTAGCATCAGTTCTTGCTAAAAGAATAAGGGGAACATCAGCGATATCTGATGCTAATCTTGCTGCCTTCAAATTCCTAACCATTGTGCTAGTTGGAACTAAAACTTTACCACCCATGTGACCACATTTTTTTTCACTTGCTAATTGATCTTCAAAGTGAACACCCGCGGCACCCGCTTTTATAAATTTTTTTGTTAATTCAAATACATTTAAAGGACCACCAAATCCCGCCTCTCCATCTGCAACAATTGGTAATAAATAATCGGTTCTATCTTTTTCTTTCATATCACCATCTAAAATTTCCATATGTTGAATTTGATCCGCTCTTATTAAAGCATTATTCATTGCCTCTACTAATTTTGGGGCACTATCATAAGGATACAAAGATTGATCTGGATACATTTCTCCTGCACTATTTGCATCTGCTGCAACTTGCCAACCACTTAAATAAATTGCCTTTAGGCCTGCTTTTGCATGTTGCACAGCTTGATTTCCTGATAGAGATCCAAGTGTATTAACATGAGGTTCTGTATTTAATAATTTCCAAAGTTTTTCGGACTGCTGTTTACAAATTGAATGTTCAATCTTGATTGATCCTTTTAATCTTTCAACTTCCTCCGGAGTATAATCTCTCTTTATTCCTGCAAATCTTTTTAATTTAAATGATACTTTACCCTCTGATGACATTCAGTCCCCTCTGATTTTTATGAAGATTTAAGAGCTTTGATTTTGATCATTGTTTTCTGAGCTCATTTCGTTCATTCCACTTGAGCCCCAGTCACAATGGTCGTCTCTAAGGTAAATACCTCTAGATCTGTGTTCTTTAATATCTTGCTCTGTAATCTGATTTAGCGTGTTTTTATTAAAATCGTTCATGTAAATTATATAATTTACAAAGTTTACAAAATAAAGGATAATGTTACTTTTACCTTGTAAACATTGGAAATTTTTTGTAAATTAATATTTACAAAGTTTACAAATAGAAAATTTATGAGCAACGAAAACTTAAAAATTGGACCAAAAATCAAGGCTTTTAGAAGACAAGTAGGTCTTCAGGCAAATAAGTTCGCTGAGGACTTAGGAATATCCCCAAGTTATTTAAATTTAATTGAAAGTGGGAAGAGGAAAATTGATGGCGATTTACTTCTTAAGGTTTGCGATAAATTAAAAATTCAATTGTCTGATCTAACAGCGAAATCAGACTTAAATTTATATAATAATATATCTGAAATATTAGATGATACGCTTTTTGAAGATCTAGATATTCTTGCTCCAGAAGTAAAAGATCTAGTTTCAACAAACCCTAAGATTGGAAAAGCTATACTAAGATTGGGTGATATTTTAAAAAAGAAAGATCACGAGTTAGTAAATAAAATTGAAAAGCTTTCTGGTAAAATTGTTGATAATAGAAAAAATTCATTTCCAGGTGAAGTTATAGCTGATTTCGTACAAGAGAATAAAAATTTCTTTCCTAAACTTGAGCAATTTGCAGAAAAAATATTTAATGAAATTCAAAAAAATAATCGAACAAGATATATTGCATTATGTGAATACCTTTACTCTAAATATTCAATTACAGTTAAAGATGTAATTCCAGAAGACAGTAAGCCCTTTTCAAAAATATATCATAAAAATAAAAAGGAACTTTTGCTAAGTGATTATAAATCTTTAGAAACAAAAAAACTTTATGCAGCTGCCCAAATTGCACAAGAAGGAGCGTCAGACGAGATTAATGAATATTTAGAAACTTTTAAGTTTCCATCTACTGAATCTAAAAATTTAGCAAAAGTTGCACTATTAAACTACTGTGGAGCTGCAATTTTAATGCCATACAAATTATTTCATGCTGAGTGTAAAAAATTAAAATATGATCTAGAATTACTACAAAATACCTTTGCAACTTCTTTTGAACAGGTCGCACACAGAGTAACTTGTTTGCAAGATCCTAAGCTTCCTGGAATTCCATTTCATATGTTAAGAGTTGATATGGCGGGAAATATTTCGAAAAGATTTTCAATTTCTGGAATTGAAATTCCAAGATATGGAGGTGCTTGTCCTAGATGGAATGTTTACTCTGCCTTTTCAAGACCAAATATTATTCAGGTTGCCGTAAGTAAAATGACTAACGGAGAAAAATATGTTTGTATTGCTCGTACTGTTGAAAAAGGTGTAGGAAAATTTGGAGAACCTAAAGGGATGCTTTCAATTGGTTTAGGTTGCGAAGCAAAGTATGCAAAAGAATTTGTTTATACTGAAAACATAGATGTAAACGATAAAAAAACCGAAACTCCTATTGGTGTATCTTGTAGAACTTGCGATAGATTAGATTGTGCACAAAGAGCATTTCCACCTCTTCATAAAAAATTTGATGTAGATATCAATAATAGAGGTGTTTCTGTATACGTAAATGAGTAATTTTATTCTGAAGTTTTATATTTACTTTTATTAATAATAAAAACGAACACAATCGGTAAAATTAAAGTTAACAGCGTTACTACGATTAATAGAATTCCTAACTCTGAATAATCTGCAGTTGATTGAATTTCACCAGACACTTTATCTTTAACTTCTCTTGTAACTGTAAATACATTATTTAAATATTTTGTTCCAAGCGCACTTGCTGATAATGCAAGGTTAGTAAAAGATGCAAATACTGCAAAAAAGGTTGCTTTTAAATGAGATGGAGCATTTTTAGCAATCCATGCCAATAATGGTATCATGGAAACTTGGCCCAATGGTGATTCTAAAGCGGTATTTATTAGTGCAATAAATTTAGCATCAACAACACCTCCTGTTATAGATGCTGTCCAATTATGAAATCCATAATACATTCCAACACTTGGTAGAAATAATATTGAACCAGCAATAGATAAAACCACTATAATTTTGGCGATAGAATTTTTAGCCATAAATGGTCTTAAAAGAACTATTCCAGCTAAAGTTAGAACAGATGCTAATAAAGATAATACTGAAAAAAACTGCTCATTAAATTCTAAGACATCTATCTCAAACCAGGTAAGTCCTGGACCTGGGCCTGGCATTGCTCTAAAGATAAATATTATTACAGCTGTTCCAACAATGGTTAATCTCAAATGTTCAGGGAGTTCTTTGATTAATTTGAACATTAAGAACAAAATAATTACAACAGATCCAATAAATACAATTTCTTGTGCAAAAGGAACTTTAAAGGAACCTATACTTAATGTAAAAATAACAAAAATCAAACTTCCACCTAAAATCCACCAATTTACTTTTGTCTTCTCCCCTTCTCTCTCTTCTTTTAATTCTAAACCTTGGGATTGTAATTTTTTAATTTTTTGATTTCTTAAGTATGCTGCTAAAAATACACCCAGCACTGATACGACTGGTATGATTAATGCATAAATATAAATTGATCCATATAATTCAATTTTATCTGCTTGTTCTAAACTATCTACGTTGCTGAATAAAATAACATTAGCAAGTGCAACTAATACAGTGCCACCAATAATAGCAAATCTTCCAAGTGTTTGCATGGTTGTATGCATTATTTTAATTTGATCACGACTATAATCAACACCTTGATCATCGGTTAATGGAACAGCCTCTACTGTCATTGCATCAGCCACAACATCTTGAACAACATATCCAACAGGAGCAAGTATCACGCTTATTACAAACCAAGTTTCAACTGTTAGTATTGTAGACATGTATTCAGTATGAATTATTAATCCATACATAATCAAAAGACTTAAACTGATTAATCCAGCGCCGAAGAAAACCATATAATTTTTTTTATTCCAAATAAGATCAACTAAGTGACCTAATGGCATCTTAAGAGCCCAAGGAATTCCTGCCCAAAAACCTAAGCCGGCTAGAAATGCTGCAGATAAATTCAAATAATCTTTAACAAAGAAAGTTCCTACAATACCTGTTAAGCCAGAAATTCCAGCAGCTAAATAGATCATTAATGGTGGAAGATACGTCCACTTAAATTGTCTTCCTAAGTCTAAAAATGTACTGTCTAAGAAATTAGCTATTCTGTTAATCATAAAGAAGCCAAGCTAAAACAACTAATGCTGCAATAATTATTCCACCGACTATTTTATAAGTTTTGAAACCTAATTTATTTAAAATGAAATCATCTATTTTTTTCCAAAAAATAACAATTAAAAATAATAAAATTAATGGAAGTATTATTTTTATCATTAAACTTAATGCTCTTCTCTAAATTTGCTATGACAAGCTTTACAATTTGACCACATATGTTTTGTTAATGTAGCTCTAATATCATCAGCATCCTCTATAACTGATGCTAATGTTAACATATCATCTGAAGCTTTTTGCATAAGTGCATTGAACTCATCTTTATTTTCCCAAATTGTAGGTAGTGCCTCTGTATCAAAACCTTCTTTTGAGTTTTCTGGAAAATAATCTAGTAAATTTTTATAATTCTCACTCATTTTATTCATTAATTCTATAGCTGCTTCAAACTCAATATCACTTGATAGTGCCTGAACTCTTTTTGCTGTTTTATAGTTTTCACTGAATATTGCTTGTCTGCCTTTGATTATTTCTTCAACTGATAGCTCGGAATAAGCTGGAAACGTAAATAATGTGAGTAAAACCAGTAAAAATATATTTTTAAAAAATTTTATAATATGTTTAAATTTAATCATGCAATTAAATAATAGTATAACGGAATACGGATTAGTATCAAAACTATTTCATTGGCTAACTTTTGTCGCGCTGTTGATACAAATACCAATGGGATTTTATTTGGTAGATT
Source organism: uncultured Pelagibacteraceae bacterium (assembly GCA_902612345.1). Classification (GTDB taxonomy): domain Bacteria; phylum Pseudomonadota; class Alphaproteobacteria; order Pelagibacterales; family Pelagibacteraceae; genus Pelagibacter. Next base: position 7,670 of record CACMDE010000011.1, read on the forward strand.
TAGATTATTCAGATTACAGAATTTTTATTGAGGATATTCACGTAACACTTGGATTATCAATATTTTATCTAGTTCTGTTTAGACTTTTGTATAAGTTTATAAATCCAACACCAGCCTTACCTCCAGCAATATTTTCTGGACAAAAAGTTATTGCTAAACTTAATCATTTTGCACTTTATATTACCTTATTGTCAGTAACGATCTCTGGAACTTTAAAAAAACTATTTAATGGAGAAAGTTTAAATTTTCTATTTAAAATCAAATTAAAAAGCGATTTTGATAAAGCTGACTTCTTTTATGATATTCACATTTACTCAAATTACACACTAATTGCGCTAATTTCATTGCATATCTTAGCAGTTATTATTCACAGAGTTTTATTTAAAGAAAATATATTAAAAAGAATAACTTAATAGTACTCATATATTTAGTTATTTCTTCTTAAGTGAAAGAATAACCCCAGCAAAAATTTTTTCAGTTTTATTAATTCTTGCTGGAGTTATCGGATTAAAATTATTTTAATACAAATAATGATTTACTAATTAATTAATCTGCTTACTATATTCCTATGGATTTATTATTAATATTACTTGTTGAGATAATTATTTTACAAGAAAATTCACTTTTTTATTTGATTGATTTAAATGAATTTTTTTATATGAACCAAAATTATCTCCATCAATTTGAACTGGTATCAAATCATTTCCATCAATAGTAATGTTTTGTGAATAAGTAGTAATAACATTTTTGTTTTTACTTAAATCACCATTAAGAATTATTAATAATATAGAATATAATAAACTGATCCTAGTCAAATCCTTAAAAATATAGGTGACTAATTTATCTTCAAAAATATTTGTTTTATTTATTTTATGATGTCCAGCGTAATATTTGGTATTTGAGGATAATATCCAGTCTGCTTGATAAAATTGCCCATCAAAAGTTACATTTAATTTTTTATTATTCATAAATAAGAAATATTGAAAACCTTTGATGCCGAAAATAATTTTACCAAGAATTTTTTTAATTTTTGAATTAATTGAATGAACAATTTTTGCATCCCATCCTATACCAGCCATTAAAAAGAAATAATTCTCGTTAATTTTTATAAGATTAGAGGATTTATAATTGTTAGAAACCAACACATTTACTATATCATCAACTTTTTTATTCATTGATAATTCAGCTTGAAGCAAATTTGCAGTGCCAGCAGGAATATAACCTATGGCAAAATCGTCTTTAAAATTAAAATTATTTTTAATTAATTCATTAATTGCAAAAGAAACTGAACCATCGCCACCAGCTACTATTAGTCGATCATAATTTTTTTGATTAAAATTTTTGAAAATTTTCTTAGCTTGATTTATTGTTTTTGTTTCAAAGTAGTCTACAGAATTATTTTCTTTTAACTTAGATAAAACCCTTTTTATGAATTTTGATTTTCTTCCAGAAGAAGAGTTTAGATTGTAAATCAAACAATATAACATAATTAATCCTTAAAAATTTTTTAACAAATCTTTAACATTCAAATGAGATAAAAATTAAATGATTCGTGTTACAGTTGTGTTAAAAAATGATTTTTTAAATGCCTAACATACTTAAATATAAAAGTATTTTTATTTCTGATGTACATTTGGGTACCAAAGGTTGTCAGGCAAATAAACTTTTAGAGTTTTTTAAAAACTCAAGATCTGAAAATCTTTATCTTGTAGGAGACATTATAGATATCTGGGCAATGCAAAAAAGTTTTTTTTGGCCTCAAGAACATAATGATGTAATTCAAAAAATTTTAAGAAAAGCAAGGCATGGTACTAAAGTTTTCTACATAATGGGTAATCATGACGAAATGTTAAGAAAATTTATCCCAATGCATTTTGGTGACATCCATATGGTTAATAGAGTTATTCATGAAACAAATGCTGGAAAAAAATATGTTGTTGTTCATGGTGATGCTTGGGATGGGGTTATGAAACATGCTAAATGGTTATCTAAACTTGGATCAATAGCCTATAATTTATTGTTACAATTAAATGTAATAATTAACTTTTTTAGAAGGTTGAGAGGAAAAGAATATTGGTCTCTTGCAAAATTTTTAAAGTATAAAGTTAAAAATGCAGTTAAATATATTGGTGAATACGAAAAAACAGTCTCAGATTATGCAAAAAGAAAAAAATTTGATGGAATTATTTGTGGTCACATCCATCATGCTGAGGATAGAGATTTTAATGGGGTCAATTATTTAAATTGTGGAGACTGGGTTGAATCCTGCACTGCATTAGCTGAAAATTATGATGGTAGTTTTGAAATATTATATTGGGACAAAATAAGAGAACAATATTTAGGCGATAAAGAAATAATTAAACCAATTAAAACCGAAGAATTAAAAAAAGCTTCATAATTAATGAAAATTTTAATTGCGACAGATGCATATTTTCCACAAGTAAATGGTGTCGTAAGAACCTTACATGAAACAGGCAATGTATTAAAAGAACAAGGTCATAATATAGAATATATTACACCCGACTTATTTTTAACTTTTCCGATGCCGAAATATAATGAAATTAGATTATCAATTAATGTTTGGCCAAGAGTTGGTAGTTTAATAAAGAAAATAAAACCTGATGCAATTCATATCGCTACCGAAGGCCCTATAGGGACTATGGCAAGAAGATATTGTTTAAAAAATAATCTAAAGTTTACTACAAGTTTTCATACAAGATTTGATAAATATCTAAAACTTTACTTTCCTATTATACCAGCAAAATGGGCCGAAAAATTTTTAGCAAATTTTCATAATAAGGCTGAGAGAATTTTAGTAACTACAGAGTCTATGAGAAAAGAATTAATCGATATAGGTATAGATGGCAATAAAATGATTACTTGGACTAGAGGAGGAAATCATGGAGCTTTTAAGAACCCTAAAAAAATTGATTTACCTCATAAAAGACCTATTTGGATTTATGTTGGAAGAGTTGCAGTTGAAAAAAACATAAGAGCTTTCTTAGAATGTGATTTAGAGGGTACAAAAATAATTATAGGAAAAGGACCTGATTTAAAAAAATTGAAAAAAGAATTTCCTAAAGATATTTTTTTAGGAGAAAAAACAAATGGTGAATTAGCATCACATTTTGCATCCTCTGATGTTTTTGTTTTCCCTAGTAAAACAGATACATTTGGAATTGTAGTTACAGAAGCTTTAAATTGTGGAACACCTGTTGCTGCGTATCCTGTTCCAGGTCCTAAAGATATATTTGAAGGATCCAAAATAAATTGTTTAGATAATGATCTTAAAGTATCAGCACAAAAAGCTTTGAAAGTTAATAGAAATGATTGTCTTGAATTTGCAAAAAAATTCACTTGGGAAGAAACAGCAAAAATATTTTTTAACAATATTTCACCAAATCATTAGTTAATTTTTCCTTAATTTGATTGCATTAAAAAGTGTAATGATGCAAAATTAACCTTTCTAAATTTATGGAATATTTCATCATTCTACTCATAGTTGTGATAGTTTATCTTCTCTATTTACTTAATCAAAAAAAAAACAAACCAATAAATACCGCTACAATAATCAATAAAAGAGAGGAAAAAACCAAAAGAGTAATTATTGATGAACTTGAGGATCAGTTTTTTGCATTAAATAAATTTAACATAATTAAATATGCTAATCCAAGTGCATTAAAAAGATTTGGAAGTAATTTAATTGATAAAAACATATCCTCTGTAATTCGAAAACCAGAATTAATAGATAATATTGAAAAAGCTATTGTTGAAAATAAAACAAAAAATATTGACATTGAAATAGACCTCCCATCATATCAATTTTATAAAATTTATATTATTCCTGGTCCAACTCATTTATTTACTGAACCAGATTCTGTTGTGTTATTTTTAAAAGATTTTACTGAAATTACAAAAGCACAAAAATTTAAAACTGATTTTGTAGCAAATGTAAGCCATGAATTAAGAACACCTTTAATGGCAATCAAAGGATCATTAGAAACAATTGAAGGCCCAGCGTCTGATGATGAAAAGGCTAAAAAAAAATTTATGAAAATAATGACTGATCAATCAAATAGAATGGAAAATTTAATTAATGATCTTTTAATACTCACAAGAATTGAATTAGAAGAACACATAAGGCCAAACTCTTTAGTTGATATAAATGATCTTTTCAAAACAATCATCAGTAATTTTGAGATTATTTTAAAAAGAAAGAAATTAAATATTAATTTATCTCTCGCCAATCCAACAATTGTTATTGGAGATGAAAAAAAATTACAAACTGTTTTTTCTAATCTTTTAGATAATGCAATTAAGTATTCAAAGGAAAATAAGTCTATTTTTATATCAAGCAAAATTAGCAACGGTAAATTGTTAGAAAAAAATTTTATGATCAGTATTAAAGACGAAGGTGTTGGCATTCCTCAAAGATATATTTCTAGAATTACAGAAAGATTTTTTAGGGTAGATCTTGAACAAAGTAACAAGGTTGGTGGAACCGGTTTAGGATTAGCTATTGTTAAACATATAGTTACTCAACATCGTGGACACTATGAGATTCTAAGTGAGGAAAATAAAGGAACTGAAATTCAAATTTATTTACCAGCGAAAACTTAGTTTTAAAATTATTATAAAATAATAATTTTAGAAGGTTTTTTTAACATTTCTTTACTTGATTAATGTTAATCATTTAATTAATTTTCTTATATGGATAAAATATTCAAAAATATTTTGATTTTTGCTTTTTTGTTAAGCTCTATAACAACAAGTGTTTTTTCTAAAGATATCACAACATTATTAAGAAATCAGCAACTTACAGTTTTTGATATTGGAATTTTTAGATTAGAAGCAGATTTAAAAACTTCATATCCTTCTATAAAGGATCATTTAGAAATTACTGAAGCTGAATTTTATACAGACGTAGTTACCTCGTATTCTAGAAATTCAATTGATTTAATCGTTTCTGTTCCTATGAATAAAAATCTCAAGAGGGAAAATTATCTTTCAGATTCTTTTAGATGTAGGAAAATTTTTAATTCTGTAAGAGATTTTTTACTGAGAAATGAAAATTTAAGTAATTATAGATATACTATGGCTACAAGTTATTTAACCTCTATATTTTCAACACCAAACTCATGGCCTAGCTGGAGATATGATGAAGAAATTAGAAAAGAATTAGTAAACTTAGTAAAATTAGAAATAACTTTACGTCCAAGCAATGAACTCGCACTTAAAGAACGAGTAAACCCTGTTTCATGTATCGGTGGCCTAGAAACTGATATTGATCAGATAATTATATCAAAAAAATACAACTAAAAAGTTACCTTTTTAACAAAAGCGTAACAATTCTGTAATATTAAAGATTCAATAAATTTATACGAGTAGGTCATCTTTTAATTAATAAATAACGAAAGGATTAAAGATAATGAAAAAACTAACTATAGTAATTGCTTCTTTAGTTGCACTTTCAATTGCAACTGTTGCTCAAGCAAGAGATCAAATTAAGATAGTTGGTTCTTCTACGGTATTCCCTTACGCAACTGTTGTTGCTGAAAGATTTGGTGGTTCAGGATTTAAAACTCCTGTAATCGAGTCTACTGGTACTGGTGGTGGAGCTAAACTATTCTGTGCTGGTGTAGGTGAACAACATCCAGATATTACAAACGCATCAAGAGCTATGAAAGATAAAGAAAAAGCTCTATGTAAGAAAAATGGTGTTAATGATATCGTTGAGATCGTAATTGGTAACGATGGTATTACATTAGCTTACAGCAAAGATGCAAAACCAGTAAACTTTACTAAAGAACAATTATATTTAGCACTTGCTGCTCATACAGTTGTTGATGGTAAATTAGTTCCAAATATTTATAAAACTTGGGACCAAATTGAACCTAGCTTACCAAAACAAAAAATTTCAGTGATGATCCCACCAGGAACATCAGGAACTAGAGATGCTTGGAATTCTTTAGTAATGAAAAAAGGTATGACTAAAGAAGCTAAAGCTCTTTATAAAGCTGGTTTTGAAGCTGGAAATAAAAAATACAAAAAACCTCAAAAACTTTACAGAGAAGATGGTGCTGTTATTGAAGTTGGAGAAAACGATAGTTTAATCATCCAAAAGTTAACTCAAGATAAAGAAATGTTTGGTTTCTTTGGTTTCAGTTATTTCTTAGCTGCAAAAGATAAATTGCAAGCAGCAAGTATTGATGGTGGACAACCGTCATTAGAGTCTATTCAAGACTACAGTTATGCTGTTGCTAGACCTTTATTCTTCTACGTGAAAAAAGCACACGTTGGAGTAATTCCAGGCTTACATGAGTTTGTGAAAGAATTCACAACTAAGAAAGCTATTGGAAAAGGTGGTTACTTAGCAGACATTGGTTTAGTGCCATTAGACTCTAAGTTGTATAAAACAACTAGAACTAATGCTACGAAGCTAGTTGCTATGGGTAATTAATTATTCCTCAGTTAACAAATGATTAAAAAGGGGGTCTTTTTAGACCCCTTTTTTTTAAAAAAAGAGTAAAGTCCTCACTTAAGGAGATTCTGTGAACTTAATATTATTTACATTTATTGTTCTTCTAGGTTTCACAAGCTATTATTTTGGACGCAAAAAAGCATATACAATTCAATCTACAAAAAAAAGATTAACCGCATTACCACAATTTTATGGTTATTATCTTGCAATCTGGTGTGCAATACCAGCCTTTATAATTTTTTCATTATGGGCAATTTTTGAGCCCACAATTGTAAAACTATTAATCTTAAGTGATTATTCAAATCAAGGTTATCTTGATGATGAATTAAATTTATTATACGAAAAATCAAAAGCATTGTCTCGAGGGCAATTCACTGGAGAAATTACACCTTTTATTGAAGCTTCAGCTGAAAAATATTTAAGTCTTCGATCAATAGCTCAAAGTTCAAAAGTTGTTATAGTATTATCTGCAATTATTGCCTCTGTTGCTTATGCGTATAAAAGAATTTCATCTAATTCTAGAACAAGAGAACCAGTTGAAAAATTTTTGAACGCAGTTTTATTTACAGCTTCTTTAGCTGCAATATTAACTACTGTTGGAATAGTTTTCTCACTTATATTTCAAACTATAGATTTTTTTAAAGTAATTCCATTATTTGATTTTGTCTTTGGAACTCACTGGTATCCAGCAAAAGCTTTTGTTAGAGATTCTTCTGAGGCTTTAGATCCGACAATGTATTCAGATACTTTTGGAGCAGTCCCTATTTTTGCAGGTACTTTTTTTATTGCATTTATTGCTATGTGCGTTGCTATCCCAATTGGATTAATGAGTGGAATTTATTTAGCTGAATATGCATCAACTAAAGTTAGACAATATGCAAAACCATTAATTGAAATTTTAGCTGGTATACCAACAGTTGTTTATGGTTTTTTTGCTGCCCTAACTGTTGGACCATTTTTAAAAGAATTAGGAACTTCAATGGGTCTTGAAGTTTCAGCTGAAAGTGCTTTAGCAGCAGGAGGGGTAATGGGTATTATGATTATACCATTTATTTCAAGTTTAAGTGACGATGTAATTACAAGTGTGCCTCAAAGTTTAAGAGATGGAAGTTACGCTATGGGAGCAACTAAATCAGAAACAATTAAGAGAGTTATTTTTCCCGCGGCATTGCCGGGGATAGTTGGATCTATTTTACTTGGTGTTTCAAGAGCTATTGGAGAAACAATGATAGTTGTTATGGCCTCTGGTTTAGCTGCTAATTTAACTTTAAATCCTTTAGAGTCTACTTCAACGATTACAGCTCAAATTGTAGTTATTCTAATTGGTGACCAAGCTTTTGGCGACCCAAAAACGCAAGCTGCTTTTGCTTTAGGTATGTCATTATTTTTAGTAACACTTTGTTTAAATATTGTGGCCTTGAGAGTAGTTAAAAAATATAGAGAAAAATATGAATAAAAATAAAGAACAATTATTAAATAAAAGATATAAAGCTGAACAGCGATTTCGCTTATACGGTCTGAGTGCAATTTTTATGGCACTTTTATTTTTAACAATCTTTATTTTTAAAATTTTTTCAACTGGCTATTCAGCTTTTCAAAAAACATGGCTTATTGTTCCAGTAACTTTCGATGCTGAATTAATGATGTTAGACCAAAATCCTTCTAAAGAAGATTTACAGGACGCTGATTATTACGATATAGCATTAAAATCAATGGCTGATTTAGATCCAAACGCCAATGAAGATCAAGAAAATGAATTGAAGAGAATGGTGTCTTATTTTTTTGAAAAAGAAATTAAAAATGAACTTTTAAATGACCCTAATTTAATAGGAAAAACAAAGGAAGTTTATCTAACTGCTTCAGATGATTTAGACCAAGTCTTTAAAGGAAATTATCCAAGAGATTTAACTGAAGACCAAAGAAGAGTAAGCGATTATCAATTAAAAATTTTTGATCAACTTGTTGCAAATGGTAAGGTTGAAAGTAAATTTAATATAAGTTTTTTTACAAATGCTGACTCAAGAGAAGCTGAGCTAGCTGGAATAGCAAGTTCATTTATGGGCTCAATTTTTTCTATACTTGTTTGTTTAATGATAGCTTTTCCTGTTGCGGTTCTAGCTGCAATCTATCTTGAAGAATTTGCCCCTAAAAATAGATTTACTGATTTTATTGAAGTAAATATAAACAACTTAGCAGCGGTTCCATCTATAGTTTTTGGTCTATTAGGGTTAGGAGTTTTATTGGCTATATTTCAATTACCAAGGTCTACCCCATTAGTTGGAGGTATCACTTTGTCCTTAATGACCTTACCAACAATAATTATAGCTGCTAGAGCATCTTTAAAAGCGGTTCCACCAAGTATAAGAGAGGCAGCACTTGCTATGGGAGCAAGTCGAATGCAAACCACAATGCATCATACAGTTCCTCTTTCTATGCCTGGCACGTTATCAGGAACAATAATTGGTTTAGCTCAAGCTTTAGGAGAAACTGCACCCCTAATTTTAATTGGAATGGTTGCTTTTGTTAACACGATACCTGGATCACCCATGGATCCTGCTGCAAGCTTACCAGTTCAAATTTATATTTGGGCTGAAAGTGCTGAAAGGGGATTTGTAGAAAAAGTTTCGGCATGTATAATGGTCTTACTTGGCTTTTTAATAATAATGAATTTATTTGCCCAAATAATAAGACATAAGTTTGAGAAAAAATGGAGTTAAAATGATAAAGATTAAAGCAAAAGATGTTGATGTTTTTTATGGAAAAAAACAAGCACTCTTTAATATAAGTTTAGATATTGAGGAAAATCAAGTAACGGCATTAATTGGTCCATCTGGTTGTGGTAAATCAACTTTCCTAAGATGTCTTAATAGAATGAATGATGTAATTGATATCTGTAGTGTTAAAGGAGAAATTTTAATTAATGATTTTAATATCAATGATAAAAGTTGTGATGTCGTAAGACTAAGAGAAAAAATTGGTATGGTTTTTCAAAAACCCAATCCTTTCCCAAAAACTTTATATGAAAATGTATCTTACGGTCCAACAATTCATGGTATGGCTCAATCAAAACAAGAAATGGATGAAATTGTTGAAAATAGTTTGAAAAAGGCTGCACTATGGGAAGAGGTAAAAGATAGGTTGCATGAACCTGGAACTGGATTATCTGGAGGACAACAGCAAAGACTTTGTATTGCTAGAGCGATTTCTGTAAGACCTGAAGTTATATTAATGGATGAGCCTTGTTCAGCATTAGATCCAATAGCAACAGCACAAATTGAAGAATTGATTGATGAGTTAAAAAAAGAGCACACAATAATAATTGTAACTCATTCTATGGCTCAAGCAGCACGTGTTTCTCAAAATACAGGTTTTTTTCATTTAGGACAATTGATTGAACATGGATCTACTGATAAAATATTTAAGAATCCTGATAATAAAAAAACGCAAGATTATATAACAGGGAGGTTTGGATAATGTCTGAAGCACCACATACAGTTAAATCTTACGAAGAAGAACTAAAAAATCTTAATGCTAATATAATTAAAATGGGAAGTGCATGTGAAGATTCTTTAGGTAAAGCAATTCAAGCCATTACAACAAGAGATAACAATATTGCAGAAGCTGTTATTCAAGAAGATGAAAAAATAGATAAATATGAGACTTTAATTGAACAGCAAGTTGTGAATTTAATTGCTTTAAGACAACCTATGGCAATTGATTTAAGAGAGACAGTAACGGCTTTGAAAATGTCTTCAGATTTAGAAAGAATAGGTGATTTGGCAAAAAATATATCCAAGAGAACACTTTTGCTTAATGAAAATCTTCCAAAGAATTTGGTAGACGCATTGAATAGAGTAGCTACCAATGTTCAAAAACAATTAAAATCAACATTAGATGCTTATCTAGAAAGATCTGCGCCAATGGCAGTAAATGTTTGGGAAAGTGATGAGCAAATAGATGATCTAACAAATCTTTGTATGCAAGAAGTTATAAAATATCTTAAAGAAAATAAAAAAAATTTAGAAGATGGAACCCATTTATTGTTTGTAACTAAAAACATAGAGCGTATTGGTGATCATACTACAAATGTTGCAGAACAAGTTTATTATTTAGTTAAAGGCGAATATTTAGAAGGTGATAGACCCAAGGGAACAGAGCCAATTGTAACCGGAGAAAAATGATTTATGACAGCTCATGTTTTCATAGCTGAAGATGAAGCATCAATTGTTAGTTTGTTAAAGTACAATCTTGAAAAAGAAGGTTATAAAGTTAGTCATTCAGAAAATGGAGAAGATGCTCTTAAACAAATAAAATCAAAACAGCCAGATTTAATATTAATGGATTGGATGTTACCAGAATTATCTGGTGTTGAAATTTGTAAAAACTTAAAAAAAGATAATAAGTTTAATGATATTCCTGTCATTATGTTAACTGCAAAAGGAGAGGAAGAAGACAAATTAAAAGCATTTGATACAGGTGCAGATGATTATGTAACTAAACCTTTTAGTCAAAAAGAATTGAATGCTAGAATTAAATCTTTATTGAGAAGATCTAAACCTCAATCATCATCAGACATTGTAGAATTTACTGATTTAAAAATAGATCGGATTACAAAAAGAGTTTATAGAAAAGATAAAGAAATTACTTTGGGTCCAACTGAATTTAAACTCTTAGATTTTTTTATCAAAAATCCAAAAAGAGTTTATTCAAGAGAACAACTCTTAAATAATGTTTGGGGAGAAAACATATACGTTGAGTCACGAACGGTTGATGTACACATAAGAAGATTAAGACAAGCAATTAACATACAAAATACAAAACCTTTGATTAGAACAGTTAGGTCAGCTGGTTATTCTTTAGAAACTTGAAGATCTTTGGGCCTTATAAATTCTTTTAATACTCCTTTTTTCTCAACTTCATTCCAGGATTTAATATCAAACTCAATTTTTGCAAATGCTGCTGTTGGGAATTTATAATTCATTAGTTTAAAATTATTCGTTTTATGATTTTTTGTAAGATTTCGTACTAAATTTTTCACTGATGGTTCATGGTTTATAATCAAAATTGATTTATATTCACTGGATATTTCTTTAATTTTTTTTACAATTGCATTCTCATCAACTAAATATAAATCTTTTGAAAAATTAACTTTTTTTGGCTTATTAATTTTCTTGGATAAAATTTGAAAAGTTTTTTTTGTTCTTTTTGATGATGAAATTAATGCATAATCAAATTCAAATTTTTTTTTAACAAAAAATTCACAAATCATTTTTGCATTTTTCTTGCCTCTTTTACTAAGTGGTCTATCAAAATCATTAATACTTAAATCATCCCAACTAGATTTTGCGTGTCTCATGACGTATAATTGATACATAAAATCTAAATATATGACTGCTTTAAAAAAACAACACAAAGAAGAGTTGAAATCTAAATATATAAATAGAGAGCTTTCTTGGTTAAAATTCAACGATAGAGTACTTTTAGAGGCGCAAAATATCGAAAATCCTCTTTATGAAAGAGTAAAGTTTTTATCAATTGCTGGGTCTAATCTAGATGAATTTTTTATGGTCCGTGTAGCTGGGTTATATAGTCAAATAAAACAAGAAGTTGACTCACTAAGCTCTGATGGTTTGTCACCTGAAGAGCAAATGGATGAGGTAGTGCTTGAAACTAAGAATCTATTAAAAAAACAGAACAAAATTTTTATTCAACTGATTATGGAATTAAAAAAAAATAATATCAATTTAGTTAAACCAGTTAATTTAAATACTAAGGATAAAAAAAAACTTTTAGAAATATTTAAAGAAGAGATTTACCCTTTATTAACACCATCAGCAATTGATCCTGCGCACCCATTTCCATTTATAATCAATCAAGGAAGAGCAATCGTAATGAAGTTAAGAAAAAAAAATAAAAAAAGGATTTTAAACTCAATAATTGTAATACCAAAAGCATTATCTAGATTTATTGAAATAGAGTCTTCAAAAAATCATAAGAAGTTTGTTATTCTAGATGACGTAATAAGTTTTTTTGCTAATGAAATTTTTCCAGATCATGATTTAGAAAAGAAAATGATTTTTAGAGTAATAAGAGACAGCGATGTAGAGATTCAAGAGGAAGCAGAAGATTTAGTTAGATCTTTTGAATTGGCTTTAAAAAGACGTAGAACGGGTGACATTGTTCGTTTAGAGGTTCTTGAAAATAGCGATAACGAATTGGTAAGATTTATAACTAATAAATTAGATATAAATCCTGACTATATTTATGATGTATCTGGCCTTGTTGGAATTCAAGATATAGATCAAATATGTAAAGTAAAAAATCCAAAACTAAGATTTAAGCATTTTACGCCTAGAGAAGTTGAAAGATTAAAAGAATATAATGATAATTTTTTTGAAACTATTAAAAAGAAAGATTTAGTTGTTCATCATCCTTTTGAAACATTTGACTCAGTAATTGAATTTTTAAATCAAGCAGCAAATGATAAAAAAGTTATAGCTATTAAACAAACTTTATATAGAACAACTCTAGACTCACCAATTGTTAAAGCTTTAATAACAGCTGCAGAGAATGGAAAAACAGTTACCGCTTTAATTGAAATTAAAGCTAGATTTGATGAGGAAGCTAATATTCAACTATCAAGAAGTTTAGAAAAAGTAGGTGTTCAAATTGTTTATGGTTTTGCTAAATATAAAACTCATGCAAAATCATCATTAGTTTTAAGAAGAGAACAGGGTAAAATACAAACTTATTTTCATTTAGGAACTGGCAATTATCATCCAGTAAATGCTAAAATTTACACTGATTTGTCTTTATTTAGTTGTGATAAGAAAATGGCATCAGATGTTGAAAAGTTTTTCAATTATGTAACAGGATACGCAAAACCAAGAAATTTAAATAAAATTTCTATTTCGCCAGTAAATATGAGGCAAACCTTAAATGAAAATATTGATGCTGAAATTAAAAATTCCAAAAATGGAAAATTTGCAGCTATTTGGGCAAAAATGAACTCTTTAGTAGATCCAGAAATTATTGATAAATTTTATGAAGCTTCGAATGCTGGTGTAAAAATTCATTTATTTGTAAGGGGTGTTTGTTGTTTAAGACCAGGAGTAAAAGATAGATCAGAAAACATATTTGTAAAAAGTATCATAGGAAGATTTTTAGAGCATTCTAGAATTTACTGCTTTAGTAATGGTACAAAAAAAATGCCTAATAGAAATGCAAAAGTATATATTTCGTCAGCTGATTTAATGCCGAGAAATTTAAATCGAAGGGTAGAACTTCTAGTCCCAATTGAAAATGAGACTGTTCATGAACAGATCTTAGATCAAATAATGTTGGCAAATTATCTTGATACTAATCAGAGCTGGGAACTTGAAGCTGATGGTAATTATAAAAAAATTAAATATAGTAAGAGCGATTCCTTTTCAGCTCATGAATATTTTATGAATAATCCGAGCTTATCTGGAAGGGGTAAAGCTAAATTAAAAATGCAGCCTAAACAACTGCACTTAAGATTGATTAAAAGTGGAAGTAATTAAAAGTAAAAATAGTTTAAAATTAAATCAGGCAAAATTAGCTATAATAGACATTGGATCAAACTCTATAAGAATGCTAATTTATGAAGATTTCAGTTCTTCTCGTGTGCCTTTTTTTAATGAAAAAGCAGTTTGTGAACTTGGAAAAAATTTAGATAAATCCAAAAAACTTCACAGATCTGGTACCGAATATGCTTTAAAAGTTTTAAAAAGATTCTCTGAAATTTTAAATGTTTCAAAAATCACAAATCTTAAAATCATTGCAACAGCAGTTTTAAGAGAAGCAACTGATACAAAACCATTTATTAACGAAGTTGAAAAACTTTTTAAAACTAAAATTAATATATTATCAGGTGAAGAAGAAGCTGAATGCTCAGCTGAGGGAGTAAAAATAGGCTTTGAAAATGTCAATGGATTAGTTGCTGATCTTGGAGGTGGTAGTTTAGAATTAGCTCGAGTTGAAAATAATATAGTTACTAATAAAACCTCATTACCTATTGGAGTTTTAAGATTATTAAATAATCCTATAGTTAAAAAAAGAAATTTAGCAAAATATATCAAAAAATTATTAAAAGAAGAAAAATGGCTTTCAAAAAAGAAATTTAATAATCTATATTTAGTTGGAGGTACCTGGCGAGCATTATTTAAATTACATCTTATTCAAAATAATCATCCGGTACATATAATTCATCAATATAGTATCGATAACAATGTTTTATCTAAGTTTGTTGAAAAAATTTCATCTTTTAATAAATCTAAACTTAAAACAGTTGAGTATATTTCAAAATCTAGAACACAGTATTTACCTTATAGTTGCATTATACTTGATGAAATTATGAGAGTTACAAATCCAAGAAATATAATTTGTTCTATAAGCGGTTTGCGTGAAGGTTCTTTATCAATTGACTATTTTAAAGATGTAAAAGAAACAGAAATTTTTCATAAAGCACTTGAGAATATTGCAAAAAAAAGAGGTGATCTAGGATCGAACTATAAAAAATATTATGATTTTATTCAGCCAGTTTTTGAAGGCAATGAACATTTTAATAATAAATTATTATATTTGGCATGTGTATTAAGCCATATGGATTGGGGATTAGGAGCATTTCAAAAAGCCGAATTGGTATTTCAAGAAACGATAAACACTCCGTTACTTAGGCTGACACACAAAGAAAGAATACAATTAGCTTTGTCATGTTATTGGCGCTACTGCAGTATCAAATATAATCCAAAAATGGAGTATCTAACTTTTTTAAATAATAATGAAATTTTTTCAAGCAAACAAGTGGGAGCAGCATTGAGATTTTCGCAATCATTGACCTCGATATCTACGATATTCTTGGAGGAGTTTAAATTATATAAAAGAGGTAATGCTGTATTTTTAAAAATTCCATCACAACATCAAGAAATAATCTCAAAACAAGTTACCAAAAGATTTAAAGCTCTTGCTAGAGAATTATTTTTAGAGCCAAGAGTAATTTATTCAAATAATTCACGATAAATTAAATTTAATACTACTTTTAATTGAGTGATATTTTTTTTGTAAAATTATTTTAATTTAAATTAAATAATTAGTTAAATTTTCTGTCATATCTTTCTGAAATTGGTTAATTAAATTAAAAGCTCTCCCTTAAGAAATACGCTCAGTAAAATTTATTGAGCGTATTTTATTTAAATCATATATATATAAGAACTAATATATAAATTCATTTAACCTTAACAATTAATAAATTATTTTGTAACATAGTTTATCTATAAGAACTTAACAAAGTTTAAAATAAAATTATTATCCCCTGTTTAAATTTTGTCGATTAACTACTTTCTCCCTTCTCTTAAATTAAGAAGGGAGAAAGACGATTTATTTGATA
>CACMDE010000012.1 GCA_902612345.1 uncultured Pelagibacteraceae bacterium
TATAGATTTTTAATATTTTTTATTAAATATAAAAACATTGCTATATGAGAACTATTATTGAATTTTTGGTTTAATATTAATTTAAATATGTCTCTTTGATTAAATAGATGAATTTTAATACCTTTTTCTGGCTTCGAAATTTTAATTAAGTTTTTTGTGTAATAACCAGTAATTTTAGTGGTTAGTCTTCCAGGTTCAGTATAAAAAGTTATTATTTTACTCAATTTAGATCTTGATCTATATCCTGTTTCTTCTCTTAATTCTTTGTGTGCTGATTGCAAAGTTGTTTCCTTTTTTTCCACTATGCCAGAAGGAAACTCGTAATTAATTTTGTTAATTGGAACTCTTTTTTGGGAAACTACTATATATTTGTCTTTAATCTTAGGTATTACTAATGAAAGATTAGAAGTTTTAAGATAATGATAAAACTCTTTTTTTTTAAATTTTTTGTTAATTAAACTTATTCGATTGGTAAGTTTTATATTTTTCAATTTTTTTCTAAAAATAACTTTTTAACAATAAATACAGCAATTAACATTCCAATAAGCTCAGCCAAAATATAATAAGGAGTGTTTAAATAACTAATACCTGTAAAAGACTCTGTAAATGTTCTGGCAATTGCAACAGCTGGATTTGCAAAAGAAGTTGAAGAAGTAAACCAATAACCAGCAGTAATATAAAGACCAACACTAGCAGCAACAGCAATTTTACCTGAATTAATAGAGCCAAAAATTATTATTATAAGCCCTAATGTTGCTACTGCTTCAGATGTGAATATGTAAATCCCATCTCTTGATTTTGTAGATAATTCATAAATTTCGTTTTCAAAAAAGAAATTAGCTAATCCAACACCAATCAAGCAACCAACCAATTGAGCAATTATATAATATGGTAGCAATTTCTTTTTTAATTTACCTGTCATTGTCATAGCAATACTTACAAATGGGTTAAAGTGAGCTCCTGATACATCGGTAAATACTGTAATAAGCACAAATAAACCTGCCCCTGTTGCTATAGTATTAGCTATTAACATCACAGCAACATCATTAGTTAGGTTTTCAGCCATTAAACCTGAGCCAACAATAATCATTACTAAAAAACAACTTCCTATTAATTCAGCAAGAAAATAACGACTTTTATTTTTCATTTATTAGTTCCTTTATTCTTTTGTGAATATTATTGTAAACTTTTTCAATAATTTCATCTTTTTTATTTAAGTCATTTGTTTCATTGAGTAATTTAACAGGATCTTCTATGTCCCAATGAATTAATTGATCTTTATTAGGCCAAATAGGACAGACTTCATTATTGGCATTATTACAAACTGTAACAACATAATCCATTTTAACTTGACTATTAATAAATTCATTAAAATTTTTAGATCTATAATTTGAAAGATCATAATGTTTTGATAATAAATAATTCTTCACATCTTCATTTACTTTTCCTGTTGGATTGCTCCCAGCACTAAAACCTTTATACATATTATTATACTCATTATTTATTATACTCTCAGCAATAATACTTCTTGCGGAGTTTCCTGTGCAAACAAAAAGAATGTTTTTCATCAAATAATAACTTTATAAATTCCAATTAAAAATAAAGGCACTTGTAAGCCAAAGTTTGTAAGAATAGCTTTATCTTTGCTCATAAAACCAGCTATTGTCCACCCTACTACACCTAATCCATGAAAATAAATATTTAATGGGTATATATTCAAGTTTGTTAAAAATATTCCAGTTAAAACCAAAAATGTACTTATCCATTTAAGATATTTTTTTATAAACATATTGTCTCCTCCCTATCTGGTATATTAATATAATGTTAAGGTTTTATTAAAATAAATAATAAGCATCATAATTTATGAAAAAACTTTGGTCTGCCAGCAAATCAGAAATTGCAAATTCAAATCTTGCAAATTATGAAGGTTATATCTCGCAAAAATACAACCAAAAGTTCAAAAGAAATTATAAAAATATTTTAACTTGGAGTATAAAAAATTCAGCTAAATTTTGGGAGTCGATCTGGGATTATAGTAAAGTTAAAGGTAATAAGGGCTCAATAAATTTAAAGAAATCCAAAACATTTTATAAAAATTACTTTCTATCAGATTACAAATTAAATTTTGCAGAAAATTTATTATCGAAAAAAGATAACTCCAAAGCAATAACTTTTATAAGCGAAAATGGGTATAAAGAAAAAAGAACTTGGAAACAATTAAACATAAATTCAAATAAAATAATTAGTTTTCTAAAATCAAATAATATTAAAAGCGGTGATAGAGTTGCAGCTTATCTACCAAATATAATTGAAACAGTTGAATATTTTATTGGAACAAGTGCTATTGGTGCAATTTGGTCATCATGCTCTCCAGATTTTGGGGTTAAAGGTGTTATTGAAAGATTTGCACAAATTAAACCTAAAATATTAGTTATTGCGGATAGATATTATTATAATGGAAAAGAGATTAATGTTATTGAAAGACTTCCAGAAATATTAAAAAAAATTAAATCAATTAAAAGAGTGGTTGTTTTAAGTTATCCTGGAAAAAAGCTTACTAAATTTAAGAAAATTAAGGGAATTAAGTATTTTTATTCTAAAGATATAAAAAACATAAAAGAAACAAATCATATATTAAAGAAATTTAACTTTAATCATCCTTTAGCTATCCTTTACTCAAGTGGAACTACAGGAAAGCCGAAGTGTATTTGTCATAGAACTGGTGGTGTACTATTGCAACATTTAAAAGAACATCAATTACACTGTGAAATTAAACCAGAAGATAATATTTTTTATTTTACCACATGTGGCTGGATGATGTGGAATTGGCTAGTAAGCTCTCTTGCATCTAAAGCATCGATTTTACTTTTTGATGGTTTTCCAATGTATAAAAAAAATGATTTATTATTTAAAGTGGTAGATAAAGAAAAGGTTAAATTACTTGGAGTTAGTGCAAAATATATTGATAGCCTTAAAAAATTAAATCTTAAAATAAAAAGTAAATTTAAACTTAAAAATCTTAAAGTGATTTGCTCAACTGGTTCACCTTTATCAAACGAAGGTTTTGAATATATTTATAAAAACGTCAAAAAAAATGTTCACCTTTCATCTATATCTGGTGGAACCGATATTGTTTCCTGTTTTGTGTTAGGAAATTTTTATCAACCTGTTTATTCTGGAGAAATACAGGCAAATGGCCTTGGTTTAGATGTAAAAGTCTATAGTGAGAAAGGTAAATCTAAAATTAATCAGAAAGGTGAATTAGTTTGCTGTTCTCCATTCCCTTGTGTGCCAATAAAATTCTGGAAGGATAGTAATAATAAAAAGTTCGAAAAAGCTTATTTTAAAAGATTTAAAAACACATGGCACCACGGTGACTATGCTCTTAAAACTAAAAGAGGTGGCTATATTATTTATGGAAGATCTGATGCTACTTTAAATCCTGGTGGTGTAAGGTTAGGTACTGCTGAAATTTATTCTGAGGTTGAAAAGTTTAAAGAAATAAAAGAATCTATAGTTGTTGGTCAATCCTGGGATAATGATATTAGAATAATCCTATTTGTAATTGTAAATAACAAATATGAACTGAATGAAGAACTAAAACAGAAAATGAAAAAACAAATAAGATATAATGCTTCTCCAAGACATGTCCCTGCTAAAATTATTCAGGTAACAGATATTCCAAGAACTAAAAACGGTAAAATAGTAGAGTTAGCTGTTAAAAATATAATTGAAGGTAATCCTATAAGAAATAAAGAAGCTTTAGCTGATCCTAAAATACTTGATGAATATAAAAATATTAAAGAACTTTATAATTAGTGACAAGCAATATTAAATTTCTTTAATCTCCTGTAATTATAGGGCCAAGGGGTTACGAAACCAACTGCAAGCATTATTGGAACAACCCACCAATTTAAAATCGCGCCACCAGTTAAAAGATAATCGGTTAAATTCATTGCAACCTCCATACTAACCATAGAAATAAAACTCATTCCTAGTGCAGTTTTCAATGCTTGAGAAAAATTAAAGTCTTGCTTTAATAAAATTATTGTCTCTAAAATAATACTTGTAATTAAACCATTGATAATTGCTAGTATCATAATAGCTAAAACTGGCCATGGAATTCCTGTTAATTGAAAAAGTAAAATAGTTCCAAAGTCACCTATCGCACAGCCTAATAAACACCATGCAGTATTTTTTGCACTACGTCTCCAGGTATGTCTACATTTCCAGTGAAAATCAGATACTGCTTCCATTTTTATAAAGTAGTCCCAATTTAATATTTTTCAATGAAACATTTTAGTATAAATGAGTAAGCAAACTAAAGATGTTTGCTTACTCTAAAGGGAAAATGAGAAAATTATATAAACAATGAATTCGTATAATTTTTCAGGGCTCTAAGTAGTCTTTTTCGTCATAAAATCAACCCTTAAAATAATAATGTAATAAGTTGTCTTATTGATATTTTTTTAAGATCAAATTAAGCTGAAATTATGAGAAAAATTGCTCTCTCAATCTCTGAAATTAAAGATATAGAAAAAAGAGAATTTTTAAGACTGGGTGACTCATTCAAATTAATGGAACAATCCGGTGAGGCATGTGCAAAACAAATAATTAAAATTTATAAAAAAAATAGATTTGTTGTTGTCTGTGGTCCAGGGAATAATGGTGGTGACGGCTTAATATTATCAAGCTGCTTGAGTGAACACGGTAAAGAAGTTGATTTATATTGTTTAGATAAAAATAATTATAAAGGAGATAGTTTAAAAGCTTTCAAAAAAAATAAACTTAAAAAGAAGCCGCTTGATGAATTAAATGTGAAACAAGATGCTGTAATAGTTGATGCATTGTTTGGGATTGGTTTAAATAAAAAAATCGAGGGAATATTTAAAGATTGTGTAGATAAAATCAACAATTCGAAATTAAAAGTTATTGCAGTTGACATACCCTCAGGTATTTATGGTGACAATGGTAAAGTAATGGGTGAAGCTGTAAGAGCTGATGTTACTTTAGCATTACATGCAAAAAAACTTGGTCATAAAATGTATCCTGGATCAAAACTTTCTGGAAAAATAAAAATAATAGATATAGGTATATACCAATAATTTTTTATGATTGGAATACTAGGTGGAATGGGAACTCAAGCAGGATTAGATCTGTGTAATAAATTATCTATGCTTTATAGAGGAAAATCAGACCAAGAATATCCAAAATTCATTTTATATAATAAAACAGATACCCCTGAACGTCCTAAAAATCTAAAAAAATACTTTAACGTTTTAAATGAACTAGTAAAAGGTTGTAAACTTTTACAAAGAAATAATTGTAAATTTATTGTAATGCCCTGTAATACAGCTCATTACTGGTATGATGATTTAAAAAAGAAAGTTAGAATTCCAATACTAAGTATGCCTGAAGAAGCTTACTTATATACTAAAAAAAATTGCAAACAAGATTCGAAAATTGGGTTGTTATCTACAGAAGCAACTATTAAAACAAAAGTTTACAACAAATATTTCAATAATAATTTTTATTTAGTTAACCCCTCAAAAAGTGTTCAAAAAAAAAATGTAAATAAGGCAATAAAACTTGTTAAACAAGGAAAAGTAAAAGAAGCTTCAAAGGCAATTCAGCCAGCTATTACTTATTTTAAAAGAATTAAATGCAATAAAATAATATTAGGATGCACAGAATTACCTGTAGCTGTTTTTGCCTTCAAATCTTATAAATTTGCAAAAGAATCTAAAATATTTATAGATCCAAACTTAATTTTAGCTGAAGTTTGTAAATCTAAATACAAATCTATTTAGTTGGATCTGGCACCTTTCTTAAATATGGTTTAACCGCATCCCATCCATCTGGAAACAATTTTTTAGCTTCGTCATCTTTTACTGCTGGAAGTATAATTACATTCTCACCTTTTTTCCAATCTGCCGGTGTTGCAACTTTATGATTTGCAGTTAATTGCATCGAGTCTATTGCTCTTAAAATTTCTAAAAAGTTTCTACCAGTTGCCATAGGATAAGTAAGAAATAAACCTATTCGTTTATCAGGTCTAATAATAAATACTGTTCTGACTGTTTGGTTGTCAACAGCAGTTCTTCCCATAGAAGTAACTCCAGCATCTCCTTCTAACATATTGTATAATTTAGCAACTTCCAGTTTTTCATCAGCAATAATTGGATATTCAGGTTTCATTCCAGCAACATCTTTTATATCATTTAGCCATTTATTATGATCATCTACAGGATCTACACTTAGTCCAATTACTTTTACATTTCTTTTATCAAACTCTGGTTTCATTTTAGCTAATGAACCAAGTTCTGTTGTACAAACAGGTGTAAAGTCTTTTGGGTGAGAAAATAAAACCCCCCAGCTATCACCTAGCCATTCATGAAAAGATATTTCTCCTATTGTTGTATTTGCTTTAAAGTCTGGTGCTAGGCTATTAATTTTTAGTGTCATAATGGTCCCCTTTATATTTTTTAAATAATCATTATATAAAGACTACATTTTTTAACAACAGACTATAAAAAAATATGAATGAATATTTACAATCAATAATTGATAGAGACCCTGCTGCTCGTTCAAAATTAAGTGTCATTCTCACCTATCCAGGGGTTAAGGCAGTTTTCTTTTATAAAATTGCAAATTTCTTTTCACTGGCAAAATTTCATCTAGTTGCAAAAATAATTTCACAAATTGTAAGATTTTTAACAGGAATAGAAATTCATCCAGCTGCTAAAATTGGAAAAAATTTATTTATTGACCATGGTATGGGTGTTGTAATTGGAGAAACATCAGATATTAGAGATAATGTTACAATTTACCATAATGTTACTCTTGGCGGAATATCTCCTAGTATAAACTCAGACCAACAAAGAAATAGCAAACGACATCCAACGATTATGAGCAATACAGTTATTGGATCAGGAGCACAAATTCTAGGGCCGATAATTGTTGGTAAAAATTCAAAAATTGGATCAAATGCTGTAGTTACAAATGATGTTCCTGAAAATGCAGTGATGGTTGGTATACCTGCAAGAAATATTGGGGTTTCAACTGAAGAATTTAAACCTTATGCGGTTACAGAGGAAACCAAAAAAGAAAAAAGATAGTGAAAAATTTTAAAAATAATTTTTTAGAAAGTATAGGAAATACCCCTTTAATTAAACTTAAGGCTGCATCTGAAATTACAGGATGTCACATTTATGGAAAGGCTGAATATTTAAATCCTGGTGGATCAGTAAAAGATAGAGCTGCTCTTGCATTAATTAAAGATGCACAAGATAAAAAATTAATTTCTAAAGGTGGAATTATTGTAGAAGGTACAGCGGGAAATACTGGTATAGGTTTATGTTTATTAGGAAATTCATTGGGTTACAAAACTATTATTGTAATGAATGATAATCAAACTCAGGAAAAAAAAGACACTTTAAAAAATATTGGTGCTGATTTAAGACTAGTGCCACCAAAGCCTTACAAGGATGATGGCAATTATGTAAAAGTTGCTGGTAGACTAGCTGAAGAATTAAAGAACACAAATAACTATGGTGTAGTTTGGGCAAATCAATTTGATAATACTGCAAACGCAAAAGGTCATTATGAAACTACAGGACCAGAAATTTGGGAACAAACAGCTGGAAAAATAGATGGCTTTGTATGTGCATCTGGAACAGGTGGAACTATTGGAGGAGTTAGTAGTTATTTAAAAGAGAAAAATAAAGATGTTAAGATTTATTTATCTGATCCTTCTGGATCTTCACTTTACAATTACATTACAAATGGAGAATTAAATTCTGAGGGTGGTTCAATTACGGAAGGAATAGGTTCCAGTAGGGTAACTGCTAATTTTGCTGAAGCAAAAATTGATGGAGCATTTTCTATAAATGATCATGAGTCTTTGCCAATACTTTTTGATTTAATCAAAAATGAGGGATTAAGTTTAGGAACTAGCTGTGGTGTGAATATTGCTGGTGCTATTAAATTGGGTAAAGAACTAGGTCCTGGAAAAACAATAGTTACTATACTCTGTGATAAATCTGATAAGTACAACTCTAAGATGTTCAATAAGCAATTTCTTCAAGAAAAAGGTCTACCTTTTCCTAATTGGTTATAATCACGCATAGCTGGTTTGTTACAAAAACGTTAGAATTTATTAATCTTTAATTTAAAATAAACTAATTAATTTGTGAAAGGATTTAAAATGGAAAAAGAAATACTTGTATATGTTGATTTAAAAGAAGGGAAGTTCGAAAAATTCATGGGATGGATGCAATCTGATGAAGGTATGACTGTAAGAAAATCAGCAGCTTATCCAGAGAAAACTATTGCTTCAGTAACACCTGATAAAGGTGGAATAATGTTTAAAGTACATGTTCATAACATGGATGTAATGAAACAGATGGTATCTGGAACACATCCAGTTGGAAAACCAATTTTTGATGAGTGTGTAAACAGTATGACTGCTTGGGAATTAACAAAGATGGAGATGTAATGAAAAAATTGTTATTTATTATTTTATCAAGTTTACTTTTATCAAATATTGCATTAGCTGGTATGTCAGATGCTGACAAAGGTAAAGCTTACGACTGTAGTGGAATTTATATGGCAAATTACTTTTTACCAAGTGGTGAAACGTTTGAGTACAGTATGAAAGAAAAATCTATGGCATCTGTAAAAGTACTAAAAACCTATGCTTTAGAAATTGGTATTGATGAAAAAGAGTGGGATGATGGGGTTAATAAAGGAGTAGATAAACACTATGGTTCTAAATATGATGAAGCAAAAACAAATGCTTGTCATGCTTTTGTAAACAAGATTGTGCCGAATGGTGAAGAAAAAGTTAAAAAAGTAATACAAACTCTATATTAAAAAAAAAGTATTAAATTATTAAAATAAGATAGGAAAATTAAATATGTCTTATGGGTATGCAATTTTTAATATTAATATAATCAATCAAGAAAATTATAGAGAATACATTGATAAAGTTAAACCTTTAGCAAAAAAGTTTGGTGCTGAATATATAATTAGAGGAGGAGAAAATAAAATTATTGAGGGTTCTTGGGAGCATCCAAGAACGGTAGTAATAAGATTTCCAAGTTACAAAAAGGCTTTAGAATGGTATAACTCTAAAGAATATGAGCCGATAAAAAAAATTCGATTAGAAAATGCTCAGTCTAATGGAATAATAATAAAAGGAGCATAAAGGAGAGATAAATATGTCTATATTAGAAAAATACAGTGCTGCAATGAAAAATAAAGATGAGGCAGCGATGAATGAACTTTTGCATGATGATTTTAAATTCACAATGCACAAATCAGGAAATACTTTAAGTAAAAGTGATGTTATCAAATGGGCAATGAGTGGTGATATTAAACAAGATAAAACAAGAATTGTTTACGAAAATAATGAAGTTGGAATACACCATGCATTTGTAACATTTGATGATGGAAACGTTGAGGCAGTAATGGCAGTTTATAAGTATAACAATGGAAAAATTGTTAGTTTAGAAACTGGTGCTACCCCGATGCCAAAATAAGTGAATAATATTGATTTTTATTTTTCAATAGGAAGTACTTATACTTATCTAACTGTAACAAGAATTCTTGATGTTGAAAAAAAACATCAAGTAAAATTCAATTGGATTCCATTTAGTGTTAGAATAATAATGAATGAGATGAATAATCATCCTTTTCCGGATGATAAAAAAAATAAAGTTGATTACATGTGGAGAGATATCGAAAGAAGAGCTGAAGGGTATGGATTTTTTGCAAAAACACCAGTCCCATATCCTTTAACTCAATTTGATCTAGCTAATAAACTAGCGATTGTAGGATTAAAAGAAGGCTGGGGAATTGACTATATAAAACTCACTTATAAAAGATGGTTTCAAGAAGGAAAAGAACCTGCTACTGAACCAAATATCTCTGAAATATGTTCTGAACTAAATTTAGAAAAAGATAAAGTTATAAATATTGCAAATTCTGATGAAATAACAAAAGAATTTTTAGCAAACACAGATAGCGCTCGTAATAATAAAGTTTTTGGAAGCCCTTCGTTCATAGTTAATAGTGAAATCTTCTGGGGAGATGATAGGATGGAAGATGCTATAACATGGTCGAAAAAAAATGAGTAATCTTACAGCTTATATAATTTTAATTATTGCAGTAATTTTGGGAACAGCTTCAAATAGTTTTGCTAAGAGCGCGGATGGTTTTACTCTATTAATACCCAGTATAATAACTGCAATTACAATAGTTGCATGTATGTATGCTTTATCATTAGTAATGAAGTCTATACCGGTTGGGATAACTTATGCTTCTTTTGCAGGTTTGTGTATAGTAGCAACATCAGTTGTTGGAGTAATAAAATTCCAACAAATTCCTAATTTTTATACTTTAATTGGATTAATTCTGATAATTTCAGGAGTGGTGTTAGTTAATTTGCTTGGTAATAATTAATATGAAACCATTATTAGGATATTTTTTTTTAGCAATTGGAATATTTTTTGGAATTGTTGCTAATAGTTTAGCAAAAATATCAGATGGTTTTACAAAGTTAACTCCATCAATTTTATGTATATTATTTATGTGTATAACAATGTTCTCAATTGCAAAAGCAATGTCTGCCCTTCCTGTTGGTTTTGCATACTCAACTTACAGTGGTTTAACGGTTACAGGTGTCGTTTTTTTTGCTGTATTTAAATTTAACCAAATACCAAACATTTATGGAATAATTGGAATTATATTGATTATCATTGGTGTAGTTATGGTTAATTATTTGGGAAGTGTTAAGTGAAAATAATTCCAAAAAAGTATTCTAATCTAATTTATATACTTTTAATGGGATTCGGTATGAGTTTGTTAATGACATTAATAATCACATATGTGAATACAGGCTTTGACATAAATTATCTTGGAAGATTTTTAAAAGCATGGTCTGTAAGTTTGCCTATAGCAATTGGTACAGTGTTAATTGTAGGTCCAATTGTTAAAAAATTTGTAGATAATAATACTAAATAAAAAAAGGAGAAGTTATGTCTGATATTATAGCTTTCATAGGTGTAGGTAACATGGGTAATCCTATGGCTACTAATCTCCATAAAGCAGGGTATAAAATAAAAGTTTTCGATATTTCTACAGAAATGCAAATTAAAGCAAAAGAGAATGGTTTGGAAACAGTAAACAATATAAATGAATTAATTACAGAAAAAGTTTCTATTGTAATAACAATGTTACCTGAAGGTAAACACTCTAAAGAAATATATTTAGGTGAAGACGGAATAATTAATAAAGTATCAAAAAATTGTTTACTCATAGATTGTTCTACAATTGATATTGATACTTCAAAAGAAATTGGAAAAGCTGCGGAAGATAAAAAAATCTTGATGATAGATGCTCCTGTAAGTGGAGGTGTTATGGGTGCACAAAAAGCTACTTTAAATATAATGGTTGGAGGATCGGTAAAAGCATTTGAAAAAGCTCATCCTGTATTAAAAATAATGGGTAAAAATATTTATCACGCAGGTAAAGTCGGGAGTGGAAATGGTGCAAAAATTTGCAACAATATGTCTTTAGGCATAACTATGATAGCCGCGTCTGAGTCTTTAATGTTAGCTAAGAGATTAAACATTGATATTAAAAAAGTACATGAGATAATGAAAAATGCATCAGGTAATAGTTGGCCGATTGAAGTCTATCCTCCACTTCCTGGTTTAATAGAAGGAACACCTTCAAACAATAAATATAAACCTGGTTTTTCAGCAGGAATGATGAATAAAGATTTAAAACTAGCCAATGAATGTGCAAAGACCGTTAATGCAATTACACCTTTAGGTAAAATGGCTTTAGATATTTACTCAAAATTTTGTGAAGAAGGAAATGACACTAAGGATTTTTCAGCTATTTCGAAAGTAATTGGTGGAGACGCTTGGGATTATCCAATAAAATAAATTATTTGTAAATTTCATCTACCTCTACTTGATACGAGTCTACTAATTTATTATTTTTATTCGCTAATCCAACTACTGCTATCATTTCTTTTAACATCTCATCTGTAGCACCTTTGTTTTTTGCTGCATAAGAGTGAGATTTTGTACAATACTCACAGCTATTTGTTATGGAAACTGCAACATAAATTAATTCTTTTGTAATTGGATCCAACGCACCTTTTCTCATTACTTGTTTTAAAGAATTCCAAGATCTTTCTAATTCATCAGGATCATTAGCTAACATTTTCCAAAAATTAGGAATTTCTGTTATTCCTCTAGAACTTTTGATATCATCAAAAACTTCCTTCACCTTTCCGCTAGCTTCGTTCTCTTCTATCATTTTAAAAATTGCCATAAATACCTCCTTTAATTATAAATTGTCTCAATTTTTGGCATTAATCTCAATAATTCTTTTGTATATTCATGATTTGGATTTTCAAATAATTGCTCTGAATTGGAAACTTCACATAGTTTACCATTTCTTAAAACTCCAATCCTATCACACATTTGTCTAACCACTGGTAAATCATGACTAATAAATAGTATAGTAAGGTTTAATTGTTCCTGAAGATCTTTCAATAAATTCAGAATTTGTGCCTGAATACTTACATCAAGTGCTGAGGTTGGCTCGTCACATACTAATAATCTTGGCTGTGTTGCCAATGCACGTGCTATTGAAATTCTTTGTCTTTGACCACCAGAAAATTCGTGAGGATATCTATTTGCAGAGTTTGCTGTTAATTCTACAGACTCTAATAAATCAAATATATAGTTTTTTAAGTCTATATTTTTTATTGAAGGATTATGAAGTTTAATTGGTTCTGCAATAATATCTTCTACTTTTAATCTACCATTTAATGATGAATAAGGGTCTTGAAAAATCATTTGAATTTGTTTTCTAAACTTCATCATCTCTTTATTATTTTTAATTTTTGTAATACATGTTTTATCAAAAAAAATATCGCCAGATGTAGGCTTAAATAAATTCACAATCATTTTAGCAATTGTTGATTTTCCACTGCCACTTTCACCGACAAGACCAAATGACTCCCCTTCCATTATTTTAAAAGAAACATCATCCACAGCCATAACGACATTTTTTGAACTTTCAGAAAAAAAATTATCATCAAATGATTTAAATAAATTCTTTACCTCCACTAAATTCTGTTTAACAATTTCTTTTTTTGTCCATCTATTTAGTATTTTAATATTCGTATTTTGATTTAATTGATTTTCTTTTTCTATAATTATAAATCTAGATATTTTCTTATTTGTTGGTGGTACTGAGCTTACTAGACTTTTAGTATAAGTTTCTTTAGGTCCTGTTAAAATTTTTTTTGTTGAACCAATTTCTAGAAGATTTCCGTTTTTCATTACTGCAACTCTATCAGTTGTCTCAGCTATAACTCCCATATCGTGAGTTATAAGGATAACCGCTAAGTTTCTTTCTTTGGTAAGCTTTTTAATTAAATCAAGTATTTGAGATTGAATAGACACGTCAAGCGCAGTAGTAGGTTCGTCTGCAATTAGAAGTTCAGGCTCACAACATAACGCTAATGAAATAACAACTCTTTGTCTCATACCTCCAGAAAATTGATGGGGATAATTATCAAATCTTTTTTCTGCATCTTTTATTCCAACTTCTTTTAGTAAATTTATTGCCTTCTTTTTTGCTTGTTCATTGTCCATTTTTAAATGTGTTTGTATTGTTTCAATTAATTGTTCACCAATAGTAAAGATAGGGTTTAAAGATGTTTGAGGATCTTGAAAAATTAGTCCAATTTTTTTTCCTCTATATTTAATAATATTTTCAGGATCAGCATGTATATTGATTTCTCCAAGATGAATTGTTCCGTTAGAAACTTTCCCAGGTTCATCAATTAAATTAATTATTGCATTTCCAACTGTACTTTTACCTGATCCAGACTCACCTACTAATCCTAAAATTTCACCTTTACTTACCTCAATATTTATATTTTTGGCAGCATGTATGGTTTCTCTTCTCATTATATAATCAACACTTAAATTATTTATTTTTAAAAAACTCATTAATTTAATTTTGGATTAAGTGTATCTCTCATCCAGTCTCCTAAAAGATTAATTGAAAAAGCTAATAAAACTAAAAAAATTGCTGGGAAAAAAGTTATCCACCACTCACCAGAAAATAAAAAATCGTTACCTAATCGAATTAGTGTTCCAAGTGATGGTGTTGTTGGTGGAACACCAACACCTAAAAAACTAAGAGTTGCCTCAGCTAAAATTGCTAAGGCTAGGCCTATTGTTCCTATTACTAAAATTGGTCTCATTATATTTGGTAAAATATGCTTGAACATAACAACTAAATTTGAAACTCCAATAATAGTTGAAGCTGATACGTAGTCTTTATTTTTTTCAACAAGAGTTGCTGCTCTTGAAACTCTTGCAAACTGTGGCCATTCTGAAATCCCTATTGCAAAAATTAAAACATAAATTGCCATCTCGTCGTGCATTTCTCTTGAGATAATTCCTCTTGCAATTCCATCAACTAGTAATGCCATCAAAATACTTGGAACTGTTAATTGAACATCTGTTAATCTCATAACAAACATTTCATACTTACCTCCAAAATATCCAGCAGTTAAACCCAATGCAACTCCTAAAACTAGACTAAATATAATTGCAGAAAAACCGACAATTAAAGAAATACGTGATCCATAAAGAATTGTTGAGAGCATATCTCTACCTTGACCGTCCGTTCCAAGTATAAATTTAGAAAGACCATCTTCTGTCCATGATGGTGGGGTAAATGCTTCCATCAAAGACAATGAAGATGGATCAAAAGGATTGTATGGAACAACTAGCTCTACAAAAAAAGAACAAAAGAATATAATGGCTAATATAATTGAAGAAACTATAGCTGTTGGTGATTTTTTGAAGCTAAAATAAACATCACTATTTCTTATTCTATTAAAAAGATTTGATTGATTATTATCCACTTGACGCCTCCGCTTTTACCCTTATACGTGGATCAATAAAGTAATATAATATATCAACAATAAAATTAATCATTACAAATACAAAAGCAATGAAAAATAGATAGGCTGACATTATCGGAATATCAACAAACTGAACAGCTTGGATAAATAAAAATCCCATACCAGGCCATTGAAAGACAGTTTCTGTAATTATTGAAAATGCTATTAATGTACCAATATTAATTCCAGCAATAGTAATTACTGGTATCAATCCATTTTTTAAAGCATGTTTATAATAAATGCTTTTTTCAGTTAGACCTCTTGCTTTCGCGAATTTAATATAATCAGTTTGAAGTATTTCCATCATTTCTGCTCGAACTAGTCTAATAATGTAAGTCATTTGAAAAAGGCTTAATGTAACTGAGGGTAATATTATTGCCTTTAGTCCTGTTAATGTTAAAAATCCTGTAGACCAAAATCCTATATTTACAACCTCACCTCTTCCAAAAGATGGCAGAACCCCAAGAATAACCGCGAAAAGATAAATAAATAATATTCCAATAACAAAAGTTGGAAGAGAAACTCCTAATAGAGATATTGCTAATATAACATCGCTAAAAAGTCCTTTTCGGTTAATCCCAGTATAAACTCCAAGCAGAGTTCCCGAAACAAGTGCAATTAAAGCTGAAATTAAAACCAGTTCAATTGTTGCTGGCAATCTTTCGGTGATCAACTCTGAAACAGGTCTCCTCAATTGATATGATATTCCAAACTCTCCTTTGGTAGCATTTACTACAAATCTTGAAAATTGAACATGTACAGGATCATTTAACCCTAATGACTCTCGGAGTTGAGACCTTTCTTCGTCAGATGTTTCTTCTCCTACCATATTGTTAATTGGATCACCCACAAAATTAAATAAAGAAAAAGATACAAAAGCAACGATCAACATAACTATTGCTGATTGAAACAGACGTTTAAAAAAATATTTAATCAATTTGTGAGAACTTAAGTTACAAGCCCTTTAAAAAAAGGGCTTGTAATAGATTAATTTAATTTACTCTAGAAAACCTAAATAATGGTTCATTATTTGGTCTAATAGGAACATCTATATTTGATTTAGATGCCCAAGAAATCACTTGGTGGTGTAAAGGAAGATAAGAAATATCATCTCTTACAATTTCCCAAGCTTTTGCGATTGCAGCGTTTCTTTTATCTAAATCAACTTCACCTTCCATAACTCTTATAGCAGCATCAACATCTGCGTTACTAAAGTTAACTTTATTCCAGCTAGCTCCAGTTTCATATAAGTAATGGAAAACATAGTGACTATCTAAAGTAGGAACACCCCAACCTAACATGTAAAAATCACCTTGGTCATCCTTAAGTTCTTTAAAGTGTTTACTTTTTGTTTGAGCAAATAGGTTTACTTTAACTCCTATTTTTCCAAGCATACCAACAACAGCTGTACAAATTGCTTCATCATTTACATATCTATCGTTTGGACATCTTAACTCTACTTCAAACCCATCAGGATATCCTGCATCTGCTAATAATTGCTTCGCAGCATCAACATCGTATGGAAGTCTTTTATCAAGTGCGTTTGTATAACCTGTAACTCCTGGAAAAGTTATTATTCCAGCAGGTTCACTTAAACCTCTCATAACTTTCTTCTTAATTGCTTCAATATCTATTGCTTGGTAAAGCGCTTGTCTTACTTCTTTTTTCTTAAATGGATTATCACCAGTATTCCCAGATCTTAATTGATCAGCAGCTTGATCCATACCAAGGAAAATTGTTCTCATTTGTGGAGTA
>CACMDE010000013.1 GCA_902612345.1 uncultured Pelagibacteraceae bacterium
TGCATTTGATATGAATAGAAATTTAGATAAAAATCTAACGAACTACTATAATCTAATTTATAAATATAAAAACGATTGCTTAGAAGCATCCATGATATACAATAAACAATTTTATTCAGAAAGCGATATAAACTCAGGTAAAAATATCTTCTTTAAAATTTCATTTACTCCATTTGGGGAAATAAATACGCCAAACATTAATGATTAATTTAAATAAAAAAATTTTTTTATTTTTTTTTGTTATAAGTATTTGCACGAGTGTTTTATCTAGTAAAATTGAAATAATATATAAAATAAACGATGAAATAATAACAAGTATAGATATTGAAAACGAGAAGAAATTTTTAATTTTTTTAAATCCCAATTTAAAAAACCTATCTTCGAGTCAAATAACAAATATTTCAAAAGACTCATTAAAGAACAGAAAAATAAAAGAAATCGAATTAGAAAAATTTTTTAATATTGAACAAGAAAATATGGGTAAAAAATATGTAATGAATTTTATATCTAATACAAAATTTGAAAATTTAGATAATTTAAAGTTAGAACTAAATAAAGTTAGCCTTTCATATCAATATTTAGAAAAAAACTTTTTAATAGATAATATTTGGCGTGAATATATTTTTGAAAGGTTTAAGTCAAAAATTAAAATTGATAAAGAGAAATTGAAAAAACAAATTAATAGCCAAAATAATCAAGTTGAAGAAATAAATTTAAGTGAAATTTTATTTGAAGTTAAGCCTAATGTTGAGTTAAGTAAACTTTCAAATGAAATTTACAAAGAAATTGAAAAATCAGGATTTGAAGCAGCGGCTAGTATTTACAGTATTTCAGATAGTAAAAATTTTGGTGGAAAATTAGGTTGGATAAAATCAAATCAAATTTCTGAAAAAATAAACAATATAATTAAAAGTTCATCAAAACTTACAACACCAATCAAAACAAAAGATGGTTATTTAATATTAAAAATAAATGATAAAAGAGAAAGTGCTATGGAAATAAATCTAGAAAAAGAACTTTCTAAATTAATTAATTCTGAAAGACAAAAAGAACTTAATAAATTAGGTTATATCTATTTTAATAAAATTAAAAAAAGAACATTTATAAGTGAAAATTAATAAACCTATAATAATTATTCTTGGAGAACCAAATAGTATATTTATAGAAATACTATCTAAAGCATTAAATAAAAAAAAAATTAAAAAAAAAATCAATTATCCTATAGTAATAATCGGTTCTAAAAATCTTTTAGAAACACAACTTAAAATTTTAAAAAAAAGATTAAATTTTTCATTAATTAACCCCAAGAATATAATTCATAATAAACTTAAAAAAAGTTTATATCTTATAGATGTTAAATATAATTTTAAAAAACCGTTTGATATTATTTCTAATAAGTCAAAAAACTATATTTCAAAATGTTTCGATATTGGGATAAAGTTTTTAAATGAAAAAAAGAGTGAAATACTCATTAATGGTCCAGTATCAAAAAAGCATTTTCTCGAAAATAAATTTCCTGGTGTAACAGAATATATATTTAATAAATCTAAAAATAAAATATCGAAAAACCCAGTAATGTTAATATTTAATAAAAATTTTTCAGTATCGCCTATAACAACACATATCCCTTTAAAAAGTGTAAATAAAAATATTAATAGAAAACTTATTGAAAATAATATTATCAAAATAAATAATTTTTATAGAGAAAAACTAAATCAAAAACCAAAAATAGCGGTTTTAGGTATTAATCCTCATTGTGAGTCTACTTCGAAAGAAAATGAAGAAAATACAATAATCTTACCTACAATTAAAAAATTAAAAAAGAGAAATTTAAATATTTATGGTCCATTTTCTGCAGATACATTTTTTCTAAAAAATAATATTAAAAATTTTGATACTGTTGTGGGAATGTACCATGATCAAGTATTAACCCCTTTTAAAACAATATTCGGTTTTGATGCATCAAATATAACTCTTGGTCTTCCATTTATAAGAATATCGGTAGATCACGGTCCCAACGAACATATGATTGGAAAAAATAAATCAAACACACAGTCTATTGAAAATATTTTTAATTTAATTCATTTATTAAAATGAATTTTTTTCCAAAGAAATCACTCGGTCAAAATTTTCTATTAAATAAAAAAATTATAAAAGAGATTGTTAAAGTTGGAAATATAACTAATAAAGATATTGTAATTGAAATTGGTCCGGGAACAGGTAATTTAACTGAAGAAATAGTTAAAAAAAAACCTTATAAATTTTTCGCAATTGAAAAAGATGAAAACCTTTTTCTTAAACTTAAACAAAAATTTATAAAAGACATACATTTAATAAATGAAGATATATTAAAAATAGATTGGAATAATTTTTCAAATAAAAAATTATTAGTTTTTGGAAATCTTCCTTATAATATATCAGCAAAATTACTTATTGATTGGATAAGACTTAACAACTTAAATATTTTATTTAGTAAATTTATCCTTATGTTTCAAAAAGAGGTTGCTGAAAGAGTTGTTGCAAAGGTAAATACTAAACAGTATGGAAGATTGACTATTTTAACAAACTGGAAAATGAATGCACAGAAAATTTTTGATATTGATCCTGACAATTTCTATCCAAAACCAAAAGTAAAAAGCTCCTTAGTAATATTTGAACCAAAAGATGATTTTTTTAATTTTAACAATTCAAAAAACTTGGAAAAAGTTACTGATATTTTTTTTCAAAATAAAAGGAAAATGATAAAAAAACCTCTTAATATTTTATTTAAAAATCCAGAACGAGTAATAAAAAAATTTGGTTTAGATATAAATTCTAGACCACAAAATATTGATCCTTTAACATTTTTCAAAATTTCAAAAGAATATGAATTAGAAAACAATTAAATTAAACTTTTAACGTGTTTTTCTATGTAAGTTTCATCATATTTAATTGTATTTTCTAAATAACCAATTATTTGATTATAACATT
This sequence comes from uncultured Pelagibacteraceae bacterium, assembly GCA_902612345.1. Taxonomy (GTDB): domain Bacteria; phylum Pseudomonadota; class Alphaproteobacteria; order Pelagibacterales; family Pelagibacteraceae; genus Pelagibacter. The sequence goes on from CACMDE010000013.1 coordinate 2,971, forward strand.
TATTTAAATCTTCATTAATTACCACAAAATCATAGTCCTTCCAATGTAGTATATCTTTATCAAATTGTTGCATGCGCATTTGAATTATTTCATCTTTATTTTCTCCTCTTGAAATTAATCTTTTAAACAAAACATCCTTTGAAGGAGGTAAGATAAAAAAAGATATAAGTTTATAATTTAATGTTTTATTTTTTATTTGTCTTGCACCTTGCCAATCGATATCAAATAAAACATTTTGACCACTGTCTAAATTACTAAAAACTTGTTCTTTTGTTGATCCATATAAATTTTTAAATACATTTGCGTATTCTAAGAACGCATTTTCATTAATTAACATTTGAAATTTTTCTTTAGAAATAAAAAAATAATCCAAACCATCTATTTCATTTGGTCTTGGTTCTCTGGTTGTATGAGAAATAGAAATTTTATATTTTTTTTTACTAGAAATTTTTTTAACTAAAGTAGTTTTTCCTGCTCCTGACGGTGATGATAGAATTATCATTTTACCGTCTTTGGATGAGAACATTAAATTCTAATTTGCTTTGCTCTCTATAAATTTAATTGCATCACCAACAGTTAAAATTTTTTCCGCCTCACTGTCAGATATCTCTGAGCCAAATTCTTCTTCAAAAGCCATTACAAGTTCAACAGTGTCTAAACTATCAGCTCCTAGATCATCAATAAAACTTGATTCCTCTGTTACTTTCACTTCTTCTATGCCTAAGTGGTCAGCTACAATTTTTTTTACTTTACTTGAAACATCATCTGCCATGGTAATTTTTCCTTTTTAACGTTAATAGTTATTTAGTCCTGTTTGTCAACTAAAATACATGCCCCCATTAACATGAATAGTTTCACCAGTAATATAGTTTGATAAGTCAGAACATAAAAAAGCTGCACAATTTGCTATATCTTTTGGTGCTCCAAATCTATTTAATGGTATTTTTGATTTAAGTTGTTCCTGATATTCTTGATTTATTTTTTCTGTCATCGCTGTTTCAATGAAACCTGGGGCAATACAATTGATAGTAATATTTTTTTTTGCATATTCCATCGATAAGCTTTTAGACATAGATAATACTCCTCCTTTGGATGCTGCATAATTCGCTTGTCCTATATTACCTGTATGTGCTACGACAGATGTGATATTTATAATTTTTCCAAATTTATTTTTTAGCATTTTTTTTATTACAAATTTTGATAATAGAAAAGTTGACGTTAAATTTAAATGAATAACTTTACTCCATTCATCTTTACTCATTCTTATAGTTAAATTATCGCTAGTTATACCAGCATTATTAATTAGAACATCTATCTTGTCATCAAATTCTTTACAACATTTTTCAACAAAGTTTTCAAGATCCTCATGAACTGCTATATCTTGTTTTATAGATTTTATTTTTTGGTTTTTACTTTTGAGTTCTTCTAGTTTTTTTTCATTTGTACCTGTAACTAAAATATTAGCATCCAAAGATGTTAAAACATCTACTATTGAATTACCTATACCTCCTGTAGCACCTGTAATTAATATATTTTTATTTTGTAAATTAATCATAAATTAATACCTTGAATATCCTCAAGTGTGTCAATATTCAATACTTTTACGTCTTTATTTATTCTTTTAATTAGACCACTTAAAACTTTTCCCGGGCCAATTTCCACAAATGTACTTGTTCCATTATTAATCATATAATCAATACTCTCTCTCCATCTTACAGGACTTTCGATTTGTTTAATTAATAAATCCTTTATTTCTTGAGTGTTTTGATATTTAGAAGCAGTAACATTTGATACAACTTTATATTTTGGATAATTAAATTTTTGCTCATTAATTAGTTTTTCCATCTTAATACTTGCTTCTTTCATTAATTCACAATGAAAGGGAGCACTCACAGGTAGTTTAATATTTTTGATTTTTTTTTCTTTAAGTAATATTGCAAACTTATTGAGTTCATCATGTTTCCCACTTAGTATTAATTGTCCTTTTGAATTATCGTTAGCTAAAAAACATTTAATTCTCTCAGAATTATCATTTATAATTTTTAGAACAACATCAGTTTCAACACCTAATACAGCAAGCATGCCACCTTCTCCTAAAGGAACTGCTGATTGCATTGCTTCACCCCTGCTTTTTAATAAATTCAATCCTTGTTCAAAAGTTAATGAGTTTGCTGTAGTTAAGGCTGTATACTCTCCAAGAGAATGTCCTGCAAAAAAATTAATTTTATTATTAAAAAAATCTGTTTCTTTTTTTAAAATTTCACAAATAGTATATCCAATTAAGTATATTGCCGGTTGTGTAAAAGTTGTTTGATTTAATTTTTCTTGTGGACCTTCAAATATTAAATCCGAAATTTTATATCCAATAATTTCATCTGCAGATTTGTATATCTGTTTTATATAATCATATTTATTATAAAATTCTGATCCCATGCCTACTTTTTGTGAACCTTGGCCTGGGAAAACTACTGAAATCATTGCAATTTTATTTAATTTTTAAGTTGTAATTAAAAATTTATAATAGTATATCCTTTTTTTTTTTAAACTATGAATTATTATGAACATACTATTATAGCAAGGCAAGATGTAAGTCCTGCACAACTTAAACAAGTTGAAGATAAATATAAAAAAATTATCCAAAATAACGAGGGAAATTTAGTCAAAACCGAAAAATGGGGGTTAATGAACCTATCTTATTTAATAAAGAAGAATAAAAAAGGGAATTATATTCATTTTAAAATTGAGGGTAATGGAAAAACTATATCAGAATTAGAAAAAAACGAAAAAATTGACAAAAATTTATTAAGATATCTAACCATTAAAGTAAAAAAATTGGACTTAGAAACAAATTACTTTGAGAAAAAAAATAATGATGACGATAAAGATTTTAAGGAAAATAAAAAAAAATTAAATGAAAAATAAGAAATTTAAAAAAAATAATAGTCAAAGTAATTTTGCAAAACTAAGTGTTTTTCAAAACAATAGATTTAAATTTAAAAAAAAATGTCCATTATCTGGAAAGGGTGCTCCAAAAATAGATTATAAAAATATTAGACTATTGAAAAAATATACATCTGAGAATGGTAAAATTTTGCCATCACGTATCACCTCGGTAAGTCTAAAAAAACAAAGAGAATTATCTCTTTCTATAAAAAGAGCTCGAAACCTAGCATTAATATAATTTTATGAAAATTGTACTGTTAGAAAATTTAAGAAAGTTAGGAAACATAGGTGAAATAATCAATGTTAACAGAGGTTATGCAAGAAATTTTCTTATTCCACAAAAGAAAGCATTGTTTGCCTCTGATAAAAATATTAAAGAAGTCGAAAAAATTAAAGCTGAACTAAATAAAAAAGATCTACAAAAAAGAAAAGCAGCTAAAGAAATTTCAGAAAAATTAAAAAATAAAATTTTTGAAGTAAGAAAACTTGTTACAGAGAATAAAGAATTATATGGTTCAGTTAAACCTACCGAAATATCAAAATTATTAAAAGAAAAAGAAAATATTGATTTAAGTTCATCTTTAATTCAACCATTAACAGAAATTAAAACTGTGGGTGAATTCAAAGTAACTCTTAATTTACACTCAGAGATAGAGGCTTTAATTAAGATTAAAGTAATTCCTGAAGAACTTACAAAATAGTTATACATTTTTTTCCCCATAACATAATATCTATTGTTAAGCATGAAAATTTTATTAAATTGTAATTAATGGAAAAACTCAATTTAGTTAAATCAAAATTTGATGAACTTCCTAACAACATTGAGGCTGAACAAGCAGTTCTAGGATCTTTACTTGTTTCTAATGAGATTTACGATGAAATATCTCCTTATTTAAATAGTAATAATTTTTTTGACCCTATGCATCAAAAAATATTTGCATCAATAGAAAAGCTTATATTCAGTGGAATGCTGGCAAATCCAATCACATTAAAAAATTATTTCGAAAATGATAAAGACGAACTTAATATACCAGATTACTTAATTAAAGTTACAAAGTTTTCATCATCCTCAAGACAAGCTATCGAATATTCTAAGTTAATATATGACCTATTTGTTAAAAGAGAATTAATCAAAATTTCAGAAAATTTATCTTTTAATGCTAAATCGAATGATTTAGAAAAAGATGGTCAAGACTTAATAGAAGACACAGAAAAAACTTTATTTGATTTAGCTGAAAAAGGAAATTTTAATTCTACATTGATCAAGTTCGATGAGGCCATGAAGCAAACAATTGAAATGGCATCCAATGCGTATAAAAATGAAGAAGGTATAGTTGGAGTTCCAACTGGCCTTTCAGATTTAGATAACAGGCTTGGTGGACTTCATAAATCTGACCTGGTAATAATAGCAGGAAGACCTTCAATGGGAAAAACAGCATTAGCAACAAATATTGCATTTAATGCAGCAAGAAATATTCAACAAGATAACAAAAAATCCTGTGTAGCATTTTTTTCATTAGAAATGTCGTCTGAGCAGTTATCAACTAGGATAATTGCTGAACAATCAAGAATTAAATCTAATGATATAAGAAGAGGAAAAATTTCTGAAGAACAATTTGATAAATTTATTGAAACTTCAAAAAATATATCTGAACTTCCATTATATATAGATGAAACACCAGCTATATCTATAGCAGCGTTAAGGAATAGAGCTAGAAGAATTAAAAGAAAACATGGTCTTGAATTAATAGTTATAGATTATATTCAATTAATGAGGGCAAACTATGCTAGAGACGGAAGAGTCCAGGAAATCTCAGAGATTACGCAAGGACTTAAAGCGTTAGCAAAAGAATTGAGTGTGCCTGTTTTAGCCTTATCACAACTCTCTAGAGCTGTAGAACAAAGAGATGACAAAAAACCTCAGCTTTCAGATTTACGAGAATCAGGCTCAATTGAGCAAGATGCTGATGTTGTAATGTTTGTATACAGAGAGGCTTATTACCTTCAAGGCAAAGAGCCAAGAACTGCAACAGTAGAACATGCTGAATGGCAGGCTAAAATGAATGAAGTATCGCATTTAGCAGAATTAATAATTGGTAAGCAAAGACATGGTCCTACAGGTAATATAATGCTTGAATTTGAAGCAATGTTTACCAAATTTAAAGATCTTCAAAATTCTTAATTATAATTATATAAGCTAATAAATAATGTTAGCCCGAATTTATAAAAAAAATATATTGGAAAAACCAAAGTTAATTTTTTTTATATTAACATGTTTCTTAATATTATTTGGTTATAACTCAAAAAATTTTAGATTAGATGCTTCATCAGAAACCCTTTTAATTGAAGGAGATCCAGATCTTGAATATTTAAATGAGGTAAATAAGAGATATGGTTCGAAGGAGTTTTTAGTTTTGACTTTCACTCCAGAAGAAGAAATTACCACGGAAAATTCGGTTAATAATCTTCTAAGCCTAAAATATAAAATTCAAAGTTTAGACTGGGTTCATAATGTTATTACAATCTTAGATATTCCATTACTAAATATTAAGGATGAAACTCTTACAGAAAAACTACAAAACTTTAGTACATTAAAAAGTGAAGGTATTAATAGAGAAGAAGGTTTTAATGAAATTTTGAATAGTCCAGTTTTTAGAAATTTTGTAATTAGTGAAGATGGAAAAACTACAGGTATAATAGTATATATTAAAGAAAAGGAAGTAGAGCCAAGCTTTAAAAGTAAAAAAGAAAAGCAAATTTTTAGGGATAAAATTAAAGAAAAAAATCATCAAAATATTTTAGAAATTAGGGAAGTAATTAAAGGATATGAAAATATAGCAAAAATTCATTTAGGTGGGATTCCAATGATCGCTGATGATATGATGTCATTCATTAAAAATGATATTATAATTTTTGGTTTGGGAGTTCTATTATTTATAATTACGACATTGTGGTTTGTATTTAGAAAACTTATATGGATTATTGTACCTATTTCGAGTTGTTTAATGTCAGTTATAGTGATGACTGGTCTACTAGGTGTACTTGGCTGGAAAGTAACCGTTATATCCTCTAACTTCATTGCACTTATGCTTATATTAACTATGGCAATGAATATCCATATGAGTACCAGATTTCTGCAACTTAAAAAACTCAATCAAAATTTAAAAAAAAGTGAATTGATATTAATGACGAGTCAAAAAATGTTTTGGCCAATTGTTTATACTGTATTGACAACAATTTGTGCATTTTTGTCACTAATTTTTAGTGAAATTAAACCAATAATTGACTTTGGTTGGATGATGACCATAGGACTTATATCGTCTTTTATTGTTACGTTTACATTGCTTCCAACTTTATTAAATTTTTTAGAGGATAAAAAGGTATCTTTGCAAGAGAGCCAAAAATCAAAAATAACCTCAAGCCTATCTAGCTTTACAACAAAAAATAAAAATAAAATTTTCTTGATTACTTTATTTGTAATTATTTTAAGTGTTTTTGGAATAAGCAAACTTGAAGTTGAAAATAGCTTTATAAATTATTTTAAAAAAAATACCGAAATATATAAAGGGATGAAGCTTATTGATGACAAATTAGGAGGTACTACCCCTCTAGATATTATTATCAAATTTCCTAATAATGGGGTGGACTCCGAAGAAAGTGAAAGTGATGATTGGGATGACTTAGGTGAAGATGATGATGAAAAGTATTGGTTTACTAAGGATAAAGTTAACAAAATTGATAAAGTTCATAAATATTTAGAAACACTTCCGGCAGTTGGTAAGGTTTTATCGTTTTCATCAATTGTTGAGGTAGCAACTGCGTTAAATGATGGTAGAGCTTTGGGAACATTAGAAATGGGTGTATTATATTCTAAAATTCCAGATACGATTAAAAAAGAGATAGTTGATCCTTATATTTCAATTGAGTATTCAGAGGCACGTATTAATTTAAGAATAAAAGATTCTTTACCAGACTTGAAGAGAAATGATTTAATAAACAAAATTAATTATGATTTAGAAAACAAACTTGGGCTAGAAAAAGATGAATTTAAATTGGCAGGTGTATTAATATTATTTAACAATCTTCTTCAAAGTTTATTTAAATCTCAAATATTAACACTAGGTTTTGTTATGTTTGGAATATTTGCAATGTTTATAGTTTTATTTAAAAATGTTAAACTTTCTTTAATAGGAGTCATACCAAATTTTATTGCTGCTTTTTTTATATTAGGAATCATAGGTATTCTAAACATTCCACTAGATATGATGACAATTACAATTGCAGCAATAACAATTGGTATAGCGGTTGATAATAGTATTCATTATATTTATAGATTTAAAGAGGAATTTAAAACAATAGAAAATTACGAGAAAACAGTTGATTATTGTCATTCAACTGTTGGTATAGCGATTCTAAATACTTCAATAACAATTGTTTTTGGTTTTTCTATTTTAGTTTTCTCTAATTTTATTCCAACAATTTATTTTGGAGTATTTACAGGTATAGCTATGATGTTAGCAATGCTATCAGTTTTAACCCTTTTGCCCGCATTGCTAATTAAATTTAAACCATTTCAAACAAAATAAAATGGAAAATTTATTTGGTTTCTTTAAAGAGATTTCTTTATTCGATACGATTTATCTAATTATAACAACTCTTTCTTTGATTAAATGTTACAGAAAAGGATTTGTTTTAAGTCTACTTTCTGCATCTAAGTGGTTATTAGCATATGTAATAACTTTATTTTTATTTCCAAAAACCAAACCATATGTCGATAATATGATAGATAATAAATATATTTTAGATATATCTCTTGGAGTGTGTTTGTTTATTATTGTAATTTTTATTATTTTGTTAATTAACAAAGGTATAAGTAAAGCAGTAACTTATACTGGAATCGGTGGTTTGGATAAATTTTTTGGTTTTTTTTTTGGTTTTGTAAGAGGCTATGTAATATCAGTATGTATTTTTGCAACCATAGATATAATTTATAATTCATATAAGTGGCCAATTGACTTAGATAAATCCTTTACCTTTCATTTAGTTGAAAAAGGAAGTAATTATCTTATAAAAGAATTCCCTGACAAAAAAGAATACGAAGATGCTAAAGAAAAAGTTCAAGAACTATAATCCTAAATTAAAAGAGGAGTGTGGAGTATTTGGAATTAGTAATTTTGAGGATGCTTCTGCTTTAACCGCATTAGGACTTCATGCTTTACAACATAGGGGCCAGGAAGGTTGTGGAATTGTTTCTTATGATGGGAATAAATACTATTCTGAAAAGAGATATGGGTTAGTTGGAGATAATTTTAATAACGAAAAAGTATTAAAAAAGTTACCAGGTAATTTTGCAATTGGTCATAATAGGTATAGTACTACTGGAGGAACAACATTAAGAAATATTCAGCCTTTCTTCGCTGATACTCATGCAGGTGGAATTGGAGTTGCTCATAATGGAAATATTACAAATGCTCTAACAATTAGAAAAAAGCTTGTTAAAGATGGTGCAATTTTTTACACAACATCAGATACAGAAGTAATAATTCAACTAATTGCTAAATCTAAAAGAACTACAACAATCGAAAAAATTACAGATGCTATTTTTCAAATACAGGGTGGTTATGCGCTTGCAATGTTAGCACAAAATATGTTGATTGGAGTTAGAGATCCTCTAGGAATTAGACCATTGGTAATTGGTAAATTAAAAAATTCTTATGTATTGGCTTCCGAAACATGTGCATTGGATATTATTGGAGCAAAATTTTTAAGAGAAGTAGAAAATGGAGAAATTGTAGTTATAAAAAATGATAATATTGAAAGTATAAAACCTTTTCCTAAAAAAAAATCAAGACCATGTGTTTTTGAATATATTTATTTTTCAAGACCTGACAGTATTTTAAATGGAAAAACTACTTATGAGTTTAGAAAAAAATTTGGAGAACAATTGGCTATAGAAGATAATATTAAAGCTGATCTTGTAGTGCCAGTCCCAGACTCAGGAAACGCTGCTGCGTTAGGTTATAGTCAGAAAACCAAAATTAATTTTGATTTGGGTTTAATAAGAAACCATTATGTTGGTAGAACTTTTATTGAACCAGCACAAAAAATAAGGAGTTTGGGTGTAAAATTAAAATTAAATGCTAATAAAAGTTCAATAAAAAATAAAAAAATAATTTTAATTGATGACTCGCTCGTTAGAGGAACAACGTCTCATAAAATAGTCAAGATGCTTTACGATGCGGGAGCTAAAGAAATCCATGTAAGAATTGCAAGTCCAGAAATAAAATTTCCAGATTTTTATGGAGTTGATATGCCAACAAAAGAAGAGCTTTTAGCGGCAAACAAATCTATAGATGAAATTCGTGAATATATTGGGGCAAATACTTTAAAGTTTTTATCAATAAATGGTTTATATAAAGCGATGGGTTATGAAAAAAGAAATAATACCTATCCTCAATTAACTGATCACTATTTTACAGGTGATTATCCAGTTGAAATTATAGATGAATTGGGAGAAAATAAAATAACTCAACTATCATTGTTAAGCACTGGATCGAATAGTTAATTATGAAAAAAGTTAGTTTTACAGAAATGAAACATGGAACTAAGGAAGACTACCTATTCTTAGATAAACATGAAAAAAAATATGCAGGAGAAACTGCAGATAGAATCCTAAAATTTATGTCAGGTCTAAATGAAACACTTGAAGGTTATCAAGTTTCAAGACTTGAACATTCTCTTCAAAGCGCAACCAAGGCTTTTAAAAATGGAGAAAGTGAAGAAATGGTTGTAGCCGCATTACTGCATGACATTGGAGATGAATTAGCTCCAATGAATCATTCAGAGTATGCAGCTGCAATTCTTAAACCTTACGTGAGTGAAAAAATACATTGGATAGTAAAAATGCATGGTTTGTTTCAAACATATTATTATGCACATCATTTAGGTGGAGATAGACATAAAAGAGAGCAATTTAAAGATCATAAATATTATCAAGCAACTATAGATTTTTGCGAAAATTATGATCAAGGATGTTTTGATCCTAATTACAAATCTTTACCTCTTGAACACTTTGCTCCAATGGTAAAAAAGATTTTTTCAAGAAAACCTTATACTTTTTAAGTTATAATAAAAACGAATTATGGAAAATGTATTAAAGAAAGAGAAGAGTCCATATCTTAGGCAGCATAAAGATAATCCTGTTGATTGGTTGGCTTGGAACAAAGAGAGTTTAGAAAAAGCTAAGAAAGAAAATAAACCAATATTTCTTAGTGTTGGATATGCAAGTTGCCATTGGTGTCATGTTATGGCTCATGAAAGTTTTGAAAATAATGAAACAGCAAAAATAATGAATGAAAAATTCATCAATATCAAAGTTGATAGAGAAGAGAGACCGGATCTTGATTTTATATTTCAAAAAAGTTTATCAATTTTAACTGGAGCACAAGGCGGTTGGCCTCTTTCTATGTTTTTAGATGAAAATGCTGTACCTTTTACAGGTGGTACTTATTTTCCACCAAAAGAAATACAAGGAAGACCAAGTTTTAATAATGTTTTAGAGAATGTTTCAAAAGTATATCAAGATAATAGAGAAAAAATACTTAATCAAGCAGATCAAATGAAAGAAGTTTTTAGAAATTTAAATAAAAAAAATGCAGTTCTTAAGCAAGACCTAGAACCATATGTTGAAAAAATTATTAATTACATAGATGAAATAAATGGAGGCTTTAAAGGTGCTCCTAAATTTCCTCAATTTTATATTTTTGATGCAATTCTATATTTTTATAATAAGACAAATAATAAAAAATATTTAGATGTTGTAGAAAAATTATTACTAAGCCTATCATCGAAAGGAATTTATGATCATTTAGAAGGTGGAATTTCAAGATATACAGTTGATGAAAAATGGATTGTGCCTCACTTTGAAAAAATGCTTTATGACAATATTCAATATGTAAATTTAATAAATAATTACTTAAGCAATAAAGAAAATAATTATTTAAATAAAAAATTAAAACAAACTATTAAATTTATAAATTCTGAATTTTTAGTAAAA
>CACMDE010000014.1 GCA_902612345.1 uncultured Pelagibacteraceae bacterium
TTGTTTTAATGAGTCTATCGCACCCCTCTAGCCTATGAATATCATGAAAATAACTTATTTTTCTTTCATGTATTAATCCATAAGATTTTGAATAAGCATCATGGGAAGCTTTTATAATCCAAAAATTTTTTTCTGATTTTATCTCTTTATTTAAAATTTTAAAATTTTTATTTACCAACATATGACCTTGACTGTTTCTTTCGAAACTTACAGTAGAAGTGTTATCTAATACCAAAGTTGAATGGGTAGCGGACGATTTCGAAATAATATTCAGTTGATGTTTATAATCTTGGAAATAACCAGAATTTGTTATCACTTTTTCACCTAAAAAACTAAACTCAAATGAAAAAAGTCCAGCTTGATAATCTTTTGAAAATTTTTTATCAGGAGCTTTGCCAATATCAACAGTTAATAATGATTTCTTATTTTTAAATACAATATATCCACCAGCATCATTAGAATCATCTTTAAATTTGTAATTGTGTAAATTTAAATAGCTATCAAACTCATGACTAGAATCCTCGAAATTCCCATTTAATAGGACTCCAGTTTTTCTATTCGCACACAAAAGATTATATGATTTGCCAAGATAAAAAATTTTTTCATCAAGAAAATCTGGAATATTTGTTTGCGTCTCCTTTAAAAGTTCTCGAATTACAATTAAATGTTTTAAGTAAAAAACAAGTTGTCGTAAATTCCTAGATCTAGGAAAATTTGTAGAGTCTAATGAAAAGTTTAGTAGTTGTCGCAGAATATCAATTCCAAATTTAAGATAGTAATTATCTCTATAAGCTAGACCAACCAAAATTATAGCTGTGCTTCCAATAATTTTATCATCTAATTTTTTTGATCCTCTAATTTCATTTATTAAATGATTTGTTTGTTTCTTTATTAAACTGTTAAAATCTAATTTATATCTTGTTTCTGCATTTTCGTAAGTTAACTTGGAATTAGAAATCCATGCGATAATTCTCTTTGATAAAATATCTACATTCCAAATATCTTGTTTATATTTGTGATTTTCTTCAATCCAATTCTGAATTATATTTTGAGTTATTTTTTGTGATGATCTTAAATCTAATGTAAACAACCAAAAGAAACTATGAAGTTTTTTAAAATTTTTATTGCTTAAATCTAAAGAGTTTTTCCAGATAGAATTTAACGAAAAGTCTTCAATATTATATTTTTTTTTATCAAATTTAATTAAGCAGCCAAGAATGTTCTGGCTAGGTTTATAGATAATAGTTTTATCATCAATTTTGGAAATTTTACTATTATAAATGGGTGAATTTAAATAAATTTTTTTTATTTGTTGAATAATGTAAAAAAAAATAGAACTAAAGTTCAATAAAACGCTTTTAATAAACATTTAGATTTGTTTTAAGGTTTTAATATTTCTTTTTAAATCTCCGTTATTTTCTTTAAATACTGTTGTGCCTGAAACCAATATATCAACACCAGCTTCTACTGCAATTTTTGAAGTTTCAAAATTTATACCACCATCAATCTCTATTTTAAAATTTAGTTTCCTTTCTTTTCTGATCTGGTCTAAGTCTTCAACTTTTTTTACAACTTTATTTATAAATTTTTGACCCCCAAAACCTGGATATACACTCATTATTAAAACTAAGTCGATTTTATCTAAGTGTTCCTCAGCAGCAGTTATCTCAGTATCAGGATTAAGGGATATTCCGACTTTTTTGTCTAAAGATTTAATCAGATTTATAGTTTCCAAAATATTTTCTGTAGCTTCGGGATGGAATGTTATTATGTCAGCACCAGCATCACTATAATCTTTGATATATTTGTGAACAGGGTCGATCATTAAATGAACATCAAAAGGTAATTTTGTATACTTTCTCAAACTTTTGATAACAGGAGGACCAATTGTAAGGTTTGGAACAAAATGGCCATCCATGACATCAACATGAATCATATCAGCCCCATTTTGTTCTAATCTTTTTATATCTTCACCTAATTTACTAAAATTAGCAGATAATATCGATGGTGATACTTGTATTTTTTTCATTGATAATTCAATTCATAGTACTACCAATTTTTTCAACAATTTGAATTATTATTTTCCAAATATTCTATAAATTTCATTTGCAATTTCACTTTCCAATGGAAAGGATAACATTCCCATTACTGAATATCCTAGTAAATATGGAATTAAGTAAAATCTTATCATATAAAAAAACCATGCTACATAAAGCGGTACAATTGGGTGTGCAATGAAACTAGGCGTAATAAATTTAAATAAATTTATTATTGGATTTGTAGATTTTACAAAAATTTTCATAAAGAAAAAATTCGAGTCTTCTCTTTGAAATATATTCATTGCTGTGCGGCCTATTAATGTCCACATAATAATTCCAAGAATATAATCGATAACTAAAATATAAAATGGCATATCTTTTTTGAAAAGGGGGCGTAAAATACGCCCCCAGTATAAAATTTACTTAGTGTGCTTTTCCTAGAATTGTCTTACCGCTAGGTATCCTGACCTCATCAACCATTTTTTGGGTTGCGCTGTCAGGTTCTTCAGTCATTAGACTTACTACAACCATTACAACAAGACATACTACTGCTCCTATAATACCAAATCTCAAGTGGTCTATACCTAACCAAGGCGTTTGAGCCATAAATTTCGGCCCAACGTAGATTAAGTATGCTGTACCAGATCCGAGACCTGCTATCATTCCTGCAACAGCACCTGCTCTAGTTGCTCTCTTCCACCATATTCCTAGAACAAGTGGGAAGAACAATCCTGACATAGCAAAGTCGAAAGCCCAAGCAACAGCACCGAGAATTGATGTAATTCTCATTGATGCAATGTATGCTCCAGCAGCACCGATTACTATTAGAAGTCCTCTTGCAACCAAAAGTCTTTTTCTTACATCTGCTTTTGGATCAACGATTTTGTAATAAATATCGTGTGATAAAGCATTAGCGATTGCAAGAATTAGACCATCTGCAGTTGACATCGCAGCAGCCATACCTCCAGCAGCAACTAGTCCAGAAATCACGTAAGGTAATCCTGCAACTTCAGGAGTTGCGAGCACAACTACGTCACCTCTCATGAACCATTCATTTAACTGAAGAACACCGTCTCCGTTAAAGTCTGCTATGAAGGCTTGTTTTACATTAATCCAAGCATTAACCCACTCGATTTGCATTATTTCAGCAATAGGCTTTCCTATTAGACCTGTTGGTAAATTAGGATCTAATAAAGATATCTTAGATAATGTTGCTAACATAGGCGCTGAAGTATAAAGCAACGCAATGAAGAATAGTGACCATGCCACTGATTTTCTTGCAGCTTTAACACTAGGCGTTGTGAAGTATCTCATTAGAATGTGAGGTAAAGAAGCAGTTCCCACCATCATACAGATTGCTAATGATATAAACTTCCATGCAGCCATTCCACCAGCTGGTACGTCAGAGTGAGGAACCGAAATTGATTTCAATCCTCCTGGTACACCAGCAGCTTTTATGTCTGCAGCAGCGTTTTTAACTAACCCAAATGTAGCTTCTAGATCGTTTAGTCTTGCTACCTCATCCGCTAACATAAAGTGCGGAAAGAAACCAAAACCATTTTTGTTACTTATCCAGAACACAGGAATTAGGTAAGCGATAATTAAAACGATATACTGAGCAACTTGTGTCCATGTAACCGCTCTCATTCCACCTAACATTGAACATAGTAAGATACTCACTAGTCCAACCCAAACTCCTAATTCAAATGGAATACCCAAAGCTCTAGATGCAATTGTTCCAGTCGCGTTAATTTGTGCTGTCACATAAGTGAAAGAAGCCAATGTAAGAACAACAACCGCCATGAAACGCGCAGCGTTTCCACCGTATCTTGTTCCTATGAAATCCGGCACTGTGTAACATCCAAACTTTCTTAAGTATGGAGCCATAAGCGAAGACACTAACACGTATCCACCAGTCCATCCGACTAGGAATGCCATGTAAGTGTAACCGCCAAAATAAATACCTCCTGCCATTGCAACGAATGATGCACCTGACATCCAGTCAGCTGCTGTCGCCATTCCGTTGAAGACTGTTGGTACTTGTCTTCCAGCTACATAATAAGCATCGACTTGAACAGTTCTAGAAATCCACCCGATTAACGCATAGATAGCTACTGTAAAGGCAACAAACATTATACCTATTGTCTTTGCTGTCATACCAGCCTGTTCCGCAATAGCCATCAAGATAATGAATATTAAGAAACCACCTGTGTATGTTCCATAGATTCTAGGTAGATTGTTTATGAAGTCTTTTCTGTTTATAAACTTTTCAGCCATTATTCGTCCTCCCCTCTTTCGGCGAAGCCAAATTCCTCGTCAATTTTCTCTTGTCTGTTTGCAAACCAAAATATTAAGACAACGAAAATCACAATAGACCCTTGGGCACACATATAATACGCTAGTGGATATCCCAAGAAACTACCATTGTTTAAGCTTTCACCAAACATGAAGATGACGATTGAGAAAATAAACCATATAGCAAGGGTTAACATCATTAACCCCTTGGTTTTTTCCCAGTGTCTTTCTTTGTTTGACATTTTTAATCCTCCCTATAGGTTAAAAGAAGAAACCATACCTATTTGAAAAAGGATTGGAAGCCCTAAAATGGTCTTAAAAATATTAAAAAACTCAGGAAAATCGACATATGGCAATTAAATACAAGCTTAAATTGAAAGATTTGAAGCTTAAGTACTTAATAGAATATTTTAAACCACTTCTAAAATTTTTCAAACCTAGGGAAAAGATAAAAGATTATCAAGATTTAAAGAATTTTATTCAAAAAAAATCAGCTTGGATTAGTCAGGTCACTTTATACGGGTATTTAAAAACTAGAATGGGAGCAAAATATGTTTTGATGTTTGAAGACGAGATATTCCTTGGCTCTATAAACAAGGCAAAATGGAATATTTATGCAGTAGCGCTCCAAGATTTTTGTTTATACTCAATATCATACCTTAAAGATATTTTACAAAAGCAAGATACTGAAAAAGCAAAAGAAATATTTTTGGAAATTTTATCTGATGAAGAAAAAAATCAGATGCCAGCAGATGTTTTACAAAAAGCAAAAAAAGAATTTGATGAAAGATTAAATAATATTAATTGGGAAAATCATCATAAAGATTTGCCATTTAACAATAGTGCTTTGTCTTTATACGAATGGTCTCCAATAGCAGATGAGCTTAAAATTTTAGATAGAAAAGTAGTTTTAAACTCAATGATACTTAAATGGGATATTATTAAAAAAGAATTTTCTCAATCAATAAATTTTTAAATATTTTTTCTATTATTAACCAAACTATCAACAACACTTGGATCTGCTAAAGTAGTTGTATCACCAAGTTGATCATGTTCATTTGCTGCTATCTTTCTTAAAATTCTTCTCATAATTTTTCCAGATCTCGTTTTTGGTAACCCAGGAGCAAATTGTATTAATTCAGGTCTATAAAAAGGTCCTAAAGTTTTTGCAATGTGATTTTTCAATTCTCTTTCCAAATCACCATTTGCTAATACCCCATTATTAACAGTCACATAACAGTACAAAGCGTTTCCTTTTATTTGGTGAGGGTAACCTACAACAGCTGCTTCAGCAACTTTTGGATGGGCTACGAATGCACTTTCTATTTCTGCTGTTCCAAGATTATGTCCTGAAACTATAATTACATCATCGACTCTTCCTGTAATCCAGTAATATCCATCCTTGTCTCTTCTACACCCGTCGCCAGTAAAATATTTACCATCAAATTGTGAAAAATATGTATCAATAAACCTTTGATGATCACCATAAACTGATCTCATTTGACCAGGCCATGACTGTGACATACACAATCTTCCTTGTCCCTCCCCTTTAATTTCTTTTCCATTTTGATCTACTATTACAGGTTTAATTCCATAAAAAGGTTTAGTTGCAGAACCAGGTTTTAAATCTATTGCTCCTGTCTGAGGAGATATTAAAATACCACCAGTTTCGGTTTGCCACCATGTGTCTACAATTGGACACCTATTTTCACCTACAGTCTTATAATACCACTCCCAAGCCTCTGGATTTATCGGTTCACCTACACTTCCTAATAATTTTAGTGTTTTTCTAGATGTTTTTTTAACAGGTCCCTCTCCTTGCGCCATCAGAGCTCTAATAGCTGTTGGTGCTGTATAGAAAATATTAACTTTATATTTATCAACTATCTGCCACCATCTGGAAGAGTCTGGAAATGTTGGAACACCCTCAAACATTAGAGTTGTTGCACCATTAGACAATGGGCCATAAATTATATAACTATGTCCTGTAATCCATCCAATATCAGCAGTACAAAAGTATATGTCTTTTGGCTTATAATTAAAAATATACTGATGAGTCATTGATGCATAAACCATATAACCCCCAGTGGTATGAAGTACACCTTTTGGTTTTCCTGTGGATCCTGATGTATACAAAATAAATAATGGATCTTCTGCATTCATCTCCTCTGGTTCGCATTGAGATGGCATACCTTTAATCATATCGTCGTACCAGACATCTCTACTTTCATCCCAGTTAATTCTATTTCCAGTTCTTTTAACAACAATACATTTTTTTACGTTAGGGCAATGAATTAATGCTTCATCGGTGATCGATTTTAAATGAATTGTTTTTCCACCTCTTATACCCTCATCTGCGGTAACTATATAATCTGACTTGCAATTATTGACTCTATCAGCAATTGAGTCTGCAGAAAATCCTCCAAAAATTATTGAATGAATGGCACCTATCCTTGCACAAGCAAGCATTGTGTAAGCTAATTCAGGTATCATTGTAAGATAAATTGTAACTCTATCTCCCTTCTGAACACCAAGTTTTTTTAATCCATTCGCTGCTTTTGATACTTCATCATGCAATTGTTTATAACTTATTTTTTTATGAACTTTTGGATCATCTCCAACCCAAATAATTGCAGTTTTATCTTTATTCTTTTTTAAATGTCTATCTATACAGTTCGCCGAAGCATTTAATGTGCCGTCATAAAACCATTTTATACTTACATCCGTTTTACTATAAGTAACATCTTTAATTTTTGTATATGGTTTTATCCATGTAATTCTTTTTCCCTCTTTTGCCCAGAAGTCATTATTATTTCTTACAGATTCTTTATATTTTTTTTCATACATTGATTTATTGATCAATGCATTTTTAACCCAGTCTGATTTCGTTCTATAAATTTTTTCAGATGAATCTTTCGATCCAGTTTTAGAATTTTTTTTTCTATTTCTTTTTTTCTTTGATTTTGAAATTTTTCTAGATTTTCTTTTTTTTGAAGATTTTCTTTTAATCTTTCTTCTACTTTTTCTTTTTTTCTTTTTTTTCGGCATCTTTTATTTGGCTATTTTACTCATGTTCAAAATAATTTTCCAGTGTTTAGTATCTATTGGCATAACCGATAATCTACTTTGTTTGATTAGGGCTAATTCTTTTAAATCTTCGGTATTTTTGATAGTTTCTAAGGTTACAGGACTAATTAACTTTTTTTCAAACCTAACTTGGACAGCAACGAATCTTTTTGTTTTATCAGTGGGATCTTGAAAAGCTTCCTTTACTACCTTCACAATACCTACAATTTCTTTTCCTATGTTTGAATGATAAAAAAAACACATATCTCCTTTTTTCATTTTTTTTAAATTATTTGCAGCTTGATAATTTCTAACACCATCCCACATAGACCCTTTTAAACCAGATTTAATTTGTTGTTCAAAAGACCAAACATTTGGTTCTGATTTTAATAACCAATAGTTCATAATTAAATCTTTACACCGGCTCCCTTAAGAAATTGAGCTTTTTCATCTAATTGCCATCTTGGATTAACTTTAAAATTTAAATCATCAAATAACTTTTTTTTAAATTTTTCTATTCCTACTAATGCTATCATTGCAGCATTATCACTACATAAACTTATATCGGGAAATAAACATTCAAATTTGTTTTCATTAGATAAATTTACTAATATATTTTTTATACCTTTATTTGCAGCAACACCGCCAGCTACCACAAATGTTTTCTTAATTGATATGTTTTCTTTTAAATATATTTCAAAAGCCTTTTTAGTTTTTTCATGGAGTATTTCTTCAATGGTTTTTTGAAACGAAGCGGCTAAATCGAATTTATCTTGCTCGGTTTTTATTTCAGATTTAATTCTTAAAACTGCAGTTTTTAATCCTGCAAAAGATAAATTACACCCACCTCTATTAAGTATCGGTTTTGGTAATTTAAATCTATTCTTATTTCCTTTCCCGGCATATTCTTCAATTTTTGGTCCACCAGGAAACTCTATGCCAATAATTTTAGCAGTTTTATCAAAGGCTTCTCCCAATGCATCATCTATTGTTGTTCCTAGTCTTTTATATTTACCTAAGCCATCAACTGAAAGATATTGTGTATGACCTCCTGATATTAACAATAACAGATATGGAAACTCTAAATTAGAATTTATTTTTGGACTTAGTGCATGTCCCTCCAAATGATTAACTGCAATGAATGGTTTGTTTAAAGATGCTGCCAATGTTTTTCCAAAATTTAGACCAACAGTTAAACAAACTATTAAACCTGGTCCAGCAGTAGCTGCTACTGCATCAATCTCATCAAGTTTAATTTTACTCTCTAAAATTGCCTTTTCAGCAATCAAATCAATTTTCTCCACATGTGCCCTTGCGGCCAATTCTGGAACAACTCCTCCAAATTCTTTATGAATATCGAACTGGCTTGATACTATATTTGATAAAATTTTAATTTTTCCATTTTCCTCTTGTATGATAGATGCGGCAGTTTCATCACAACTAGATTCAATGCCTAAAATAGTAATTTTTTTATTCATAGTTTTTTAGATAGTACAATTAGATTATAAGATTTAAATATAAAACAATTAATGAAAAAAAATAAAATATTAATTGGAACTAGAGCTAGTAAATTAGCCCTCATTTATGCTAATCGGGCTAAAGATGAAATAGCTAAAGTTTTTTCAGGTAAAATTGAGCTAATTAAAATTACTACTGAAGGTGACCAAAATCAAAAAAATAGACTTTCGGATATTGGTGGAAAAGGATTATTTTCAAAAAAAATAGAAGAAGAATTGATAAATAAAAAGATAGATATCGCGGTACATGCTTTAAAAGACATGCCCTCGGAAGAAACAGAGGGCCTAACAACAAATTGTTTTTTGAAAAGAAATTCTCCAGAGGAAATACTTATAACGAGAGATAATAAAAAATTTAACGAATTGAATTCAAATTCAATTATTGGTACCTCTTCATTTAGAAGAGAGTTTCAATTAAGAAGAATCAGAAATGATTTAAGTTATAAATCTATAAGAGGCAATGTGGACACAAGAATATATAAGTTAAACAACAATGATTATGATGGAATTATACTTTCTAAGGCTGGAATAAAATCTTTAAAATTAGATCATTTGATTTCTGAAGAATTTGCGACCGGAAAAATTATACCAAGTGCAGGCCAAGGGATTATTTCTATACAATGTAGAAAAGAAGATGATGATATCATTAATCTTCTAGGCAAAGTAAATGACGAAGTTTCAAGTATTTCTGCTATATCAGAACGTAAAGTGTTAAGTATCTTGGGGGGAGACTGTTATACAGCCGTTGGGGTTTTTTCAAAAGTAAATAATGATAATTTTGAAATCACTGGTGAACTTTTTTCAACAGATGGAAAAAAAAGGTATTTTAAAACAATTAAAGATATTTCTTCAAATTTTTTAAATGCAAGTACAGAATTAGGAAGTTATCTAAAATCAGAGGCAAAAGATACTTATAAAAAATAATGCATATATTATTAACAAGACCTTTAGACGATTGTTCAGATTTAATAATTAAGTTTAAAGAATTAGGTCATACCGTTTCACATTTACCATTAATTAAAATAAAAAAAATGCAATATAAAGAAATAAAAATTAATGATTTTGCAGCAATTATTTTTACAAGTTCAAACTCTATAAAATATTTAAACTTAGATAACATTAATAAGACACTTAAATGTTTTTGCGTTGGTTCTACTACAGAAAAATTTGCGAGGGCTTCAGGTTTTCAAAATGTAATTGCTGCTGATGGTAACGTAAGAGCGCTCAAAGAATTAATATTACAAAATCACGATAAAAAAGATGGAAAGATTTTATATGTAAGTGGTGAACTCATTTCTTTTAATTTAGATAAAGATCTTAGTAACGAAGGATACGAAATAATCCGAATTATAAATTATTCCGTTAAACATAATAATGAGATTAAAGACGATTTTATTGAGCAGCTTAAAAAAAATATACCAGATATCGTTTATGTATACTCTGAAAACAGCTCAAAAAGCTTCTTAAATATAATAAAAAAATATCAATTGATTGACAGCTGGATGAATACCAATTTAATGTGTATAGGAGAAAAAACATCTTCTGTTTTAAATGAAGTAAAGTGGAAAAAAATATTTTTATTTAGTCCAGGAGAAGAAGAGTTTTTATTATATAAAATTTGATATGGAAGTTTTTGTAAATTTTAAAGATTTATTTTTGTCAGTCTGGGAAAAAGGCATTCTCGGAATTAATTTTTATGAAATACTTATCGGAATTGGAATTTTTCTTTTATTTTTAATTTTTAGAGGACTTATCAGTAAACTAATAATTAAAAAATTAGAGATAATATCAAAAAGAACAACAAATAAATTAGACGATACATTTGTTCATTCTTTAATCGGTCCCGTAAGATTTTTACCAATTGTTCTGGGTTTTTTCTTCGCAAGTTATTACATGACATTCGAAAGTGATACACGTGAATTTGTAAATGATATAAATAGGACATTAATTACCATTTTACTCTTTTGGACAATCCACCAAATTATCGAGCCAGTTTCATATGTTCTATCTGGCCTTGGTAAAATCCTAACAAGAGAATTAATAAGCTGGATAGTTAAATCAATTAAAATTCTAATTTTTATTTTAGGCACCGCAGCTGTTTTAGAACTTTGGGGAATTAAAATAGGACCAATTATTGCCGGATTAGGTTTATTTGGTGTAGCTGTTGCTTTAGGTGCTCAAGATTTATTTAAAAATTTGATTTCTGGAATTTTAGTATTAGTAGAAAAAAGATTTAAGATGGGAGATTGGATTTTAGTTGAGGGAATTATTGAAGGAATTGTAGAAAAAATTGGTTTCAGATCAACTGTGATAAGAAAATTCGACAAGTCAATTGCAATAATACCAAATTTTCAATTTGCCGAAAATGCGGTAATTAATATAAGCCAAACTACTAATTGGATCATTAGTTGGACAATCAATCTTCAATATGATTCAACTATTGATCAACTTAAAACAGTAAGAGAAGAAATTGAAAATTACATTAAAACAAATGAAGATTTTAAACCAGAACTTGGTTACGCGGTAAGAGTAGATAGTTTTGCTGAAAGCTCTATTGATATGTACGTTCGTTGTTTTACCAAAACAGATGATTGGGATGAATGGTTAGCTGTAAAAGAGAGATTGGCAATACAAATTAAACAGATTGTTGAAAATAATAAAGCCTCATTT
>CACMDE010000015.1 GCA_902612345.1 uncultured Pelagibacteraceae bacterium
AGAGAAGAACAAAATAGAGTTGGTGTTCAAGAAATATTGATGCCAACTATTCAATCAAGTGAAATTTGGAAAGAAAGTGGGAGATATGACGATTATGGTGAAGAAATGCTAAGAATTAAAGATCGCCAAAATAGAGAAATGCTTTATGGACCTACAAATGAAGAGTTGGTAACTGAAATTTTCAGATCCTCAATAAAATCTTACAAATCATTGCCACAATTATTATATCATATTCAATGGAAGTTTAGAGATGAGCTTAGACCTCGTTTTGGAATTATGAGATGTAGAGAATTTTATATGAAAGATGCATATTCATTTGATATTTCAGATGATGATGCTTTTTATTCTTATAATAAATTTTTTCTGTCTTATTTAAAAACTTTTAAACGAATGGATCTATCAGCAATACCTATGGCCGCCGATACAGGGCCAATTGGTGGGAATTTATCTCATGAATTCATAATTCTAGCTGATACTGGTGAAAGTAAAATTTTTACAGACAAAAGAATCTTTGAGGTAGATAGTTCAAAAACAACTATTGACAAACAATCACTTATTAATTTGAGAAAAGATTTTGAAAGATTTTATTCAGTAACTGATGAAAAATTTAATAAAATTGATTTTGAAAAAAATGTTCCAGAAGAACATAGGCTTCAAACAAAAGGTATAGAGGTTGGTCATATATTTTATTTTGGAGATAAATATTCTAAGTCTATGAATGCTTGTGTTGATTATAACGGTAAAAAGGAATTTGTAAAAATGGGATCATATGGTGTGGGTGTATCTAGATTGGTGGGTGCAATAATAGAAGCAAAATATGATGATAAAAATGAAATAATGAAATGGCCAATTTCAGTTTCTCCTTATGATTGTTGCATAATTCCAATTATAAACAAAAATGATAATTCTAACTTACAAAGAGCAACAAATATCTACAATGATCTTAAAAAAAATAATATAGATGTTTTAATTGATGACACAGATGAAAATCTTTCTTCAAAAATAAAAAAGTTTAATTTGTTAGGAATTCCATTTCAAATTATTATTGGTAAAAATTTTAATGAGAAAAAAATTGAATTTAAAGAAATCAATAATGAAACACAATTTATTTCTTTAGATGAAATTATTAAAATAATTAAAAATAAAAAATTACTTTGATAAATTTATTAGAAAGAAAGATAGCTTTTCGATATCTTTTTACCAAAAAAAAAGATGGGTTTATAAATATAATTTCAACTTTTTCATTTTTAGGTATTGCTCTAGGTGTTGCTGTCTTAATTGTAGTTATGTCTGTCATGAATGGTTTTAGGACAGAATTAATTAACAAAATAAATGGTTTTAATCCACATCTAAAAAT
This sequence comes from uncultured Pelagibacteraceae bacterium, assembly GCA_902612345.1. GTDB lineage: Bacteria > Pseudomonadota > Alphaproteobacteria > Pelagibacterales > Pelagibacteraceae > Pelagibacter. Next base: position 1,358 of record CACMDE010000015.1, read on the forward strand.
ATTTTCATCTGGTAATCAAATAGATTTAACTAAATTAAGAAGTAACAAAATAAAAGAAGTCTCTGATTATTTTTTATTAAGTAATACAGGAGAGGCTGTAATTATTCATAATTCATATACAAAAGGCATTATTTTAAGAGGTTATTTAAAAAATGACTTTAAAAAATTAAACGTTATTAATAATGAAAATTTTTCTGGAAAAAAAACAATTTCATATAATCATATCTCTATTGGAAAAGAATTAAGTTTTATTTTAAATCTAGATATTGGTGATAAAATAAGCATTATTTCTCCTAGCAGTGTAATGTCCATAGCTGGAGGTTTGCCAAAACAAAAATCATTTATAATAGAGTCCATTTTTGAAAGTGAAATTAATGAGTTTAATCAAAATATTGCTTTTTTAAACCTTGTGGATTTAGAGGAATTTTTTGATTTAAATAAAGATAATAGATACTTAGAAGTTTTTCTTAAGGATCCAAAAAAAATTAATTCAAAAAAAAGTTTATTTCAAAAAGTCTATAAAGATGAGCTTGTAAATTCGTGGGCAGACCTAAACCAATCACTTTTTAATGCCCTCAAAATTGAGAGAAATGTAATGTTTATAATTTTATCGTTAATTATTCTTATAGCAGCATTTAATATCATTTCTGGTTTAACAATATTAGTAAAAAATAAAACTAGAGACATAGCTATTCTAAAATCTATAGGGGTACAAAATAAATCTATAATAAAAATATTTTTTATAGTTGGTTTTTTAATTGGTACTTTGTCAACTTTTACCGGAATTATTATTGGAATAATTTTTTCAATTAATATCGAAAGTATAAGATCTTTAATAAGCAGCCTATTTAACGTAAGCTTATTCCCAGAGGAAATATATTTCCTTAGTAATATGCCATCTCAAATTGATCCTTTATCAATTTTAATAATAAGCTTATTTTCAATTATTATTACTTGCATGGTCTCAATTTATCCCGCAATTAATGCAGCGAGATTAGATACAATTAAATCACTTAAATATGAATAGCAATTTAGAAATAAAAAATATTAGTAAAAGTTATATTAATCAAAAAAAAATATTTGTATTAAAAAATATTAATTATAAATTTAAAAAGGGTAAAATTTATTCATTGGTTGGACCATCAGGATCTGGAAAATCAACATTATTAAATATTTTATCTTTAATAGATCGTCCTTCAAAAGGAAACATAATTTTAGATAGTAAAAAAATTGATTTTGATGAAAATATTAAGAACGATCAATTAAGATCTAATAATTTTGGAATAATATATCAAGAAAAAAATTTACTAAGTGATTTTACAGCTATTGAAAATATTTCAATAGCTGGTATTGCAAATGGTAAGTCATTAATTCAAACTGAAAAACTAGCACAAAAAATTATAAAAAAACTTAAACTACAAAATAGGTCAAATCATTTCCCGTCACAATTGTCTGGAGGAGAAAATCAACGAATCGCTATAGGACGTGCCCTAATTAATTCTCCAAATATTATAATTGCAGATGAACCATCAGGAAATCTAGACCATAAAAATTCTAAAGAATTTTTTAAATTATTGTTTGATTTAAGAACTAAAAATAGAATTATTATTTATGCAACTCATAATAGATATTTTGCCAATTTAGCCGATTGTAGATTGCAGCTAATTGATGGTAAATTAAAATCTATTAATGCAAGAAAATAATCTAAACTTTAATCATTTAAAAATACATTCACAATATTCTATTTGTGAGGGAGCGATTAAAATTGATGATTTAAAAATTTTTTGTAAGGAAAATAAAATAAAATCTATAGGATTATCTGATACAAGTAATTTGTGTGGAGCATTAGAATTTTCTGATGCTATTTCGAAGGCTGGCACACAGCCAATTATTGGAACTCAAATTAATTTTAAGTTAAATGATTATATAGGAATTATTCCTTTAATTGCCAAAAACGAAAAAGGTTATGAAAATATTTTAAAGTTATCGTCAATTTCTTATTTAAAAAATAATGATAATTCTTTACCCGTTTGTCAAATAAGCGATTTAACTAATAATTCTGATGGAATAATTGTTTTGTCAGGATCAATACAATCATTATCGGGCAAGCTATTTTTAAAAAATAAATTACAAGAACTTACAGATTTATACAAACATCTTAAAAATTACTTTAAAAATAATTTTTATTTGGAAATTCAAAGACATAATGATCTTAACGAAAAACAATTTGAACAGTTTAATTTAAACTTATCAAATAAATTAAAATTACCTATCATCGCTACCCACGAAGTGTTCTACCTTGATAAAAATATGCATGAGGCGCATGACGCTCTTTTATGCATAAAAAATAAAACATACATCAATGACAAAGATAGATTTAAATTATCAAGTGAACATAATTTTAAAACTGATAAAGAAATGTTTAATTTATTTTCAGACTTACCAGAAGCATTATATAATAATTTCTATTTACCATATAAGTGTAGTTTTAAAGCCAATAATTCTAAACCTTTATTGCCAGAAATTATATCTGATAAAAATGTTAGTTCCGATATGTCTTTGCAGAAACAAGCCATGAAAGGTCTTGAACAAAAGTTTATTAATAGTCTTGTTAATATACCAAAAAACCAAAAAAAAGATGAAATATTTAATATATATAAAAAACGATTAGAGCATGAAATAAATATTATTCATCAAATGAAATACTCTAGTTATTTTTTGATAGTATCCGACTATATAAAATGGTCAAAAAATAATGATATACCTGTTGGTCCTGGAAGAGGTTCTGGAGCAGGATCGCTTGTTGCATGGTGTCTTTCAATAACGGACATTGACCCAATTAAATTTAATTTGATTTTTGAGAGATTTCTAAATCCTGATAGAATTTCGATGCCAGATTTTGATATAGATTTTTGTGAGGAAAAAAGAGATCTGGTATTTGATTATTTAAATACAAAATACAAAGATAGTGTTGCACATATAATCACCTTTGGAAAACTAAAAGCTAGAATGGTAATAAGAGATGTTGGCAGAGTGCTAGGATTGCCATATGGCTTTGTAGATTCAATTTGTAAAATGATCCCATTCGATCCTTCTAGACCAATGAAACTACAAGAATGTATAAATTCAGAACCACGATTACAAAAATTAATTAAAGAAGACAATAGGGTTAAAAAATTAGTTGATTTATCACTTAAGCTAGAGGGGTTAAATAGAAATTTCGCAACTCACGCAGCTGGAGTTGTAATTGCTGATAAAAAATTAGATTCAATAGTACCATTGTATAAAGATCAATCGTCAGATCTCTTGTTGCCATCTACTCAATTTGATATGTATTCTGCAGAAAATGCTGGTTTAGTTAAATTTGACTTTTTAGGATTAAAAACATTAACAGTTATAAACAAAACCCAAAAAATTATTAAAGAAAAAAAAGATAGAAATTTTAATATTGAAAATATTAATTATGAAGACCAAAAAGTCTTTAATTTATTGTCAGAAGGTAAAACAGTAGGTTTATTCCAATTGGAAAGTTCTGGAATGAAAGATGCATTGATTAATATGAGGCCAAATAGACTTGAGGATATTATTGCGTTAGTGGCTTTATATAGACCAGGCCCTATGAGCAACATACCAATATATAATGATTGCAAACATGGAAGAAAAAAGCCTGACTATTTACACCCAAAATTAAAAGAAATTTTAGAACCAACTTATGGAGTAATTATTTATCAAGAACAGGTAATGCAAATTGCTCAAGTACTCTCTGGATTTACGGCAGGTGAAGCAGATATTCTTCGTAGAGCAATGGGAAAGAAAAAAAGATCAGAATTAGAAAAACAAAAACAAAGGTTTATAAATGGTGCAGAAAAAAATGGAATTGCAAAAGATATTGCAGCAGGAATCTTTATGAAAATAGAACCTTTTGCCGAATATGGTTTTAATAAAAGTCATGCAGCGGCATATGCGGTAATAGCATATCAAACAGCTTTTCTAAAAACACATTATCCAAATGAATTTTTTTCAGCCTCAATGTCTATGGAAGTTTCAAATCAAAAAAAACTTAGTGAATTTTATGAAGAATTAAAACGAATGAAAATTAATATTATAAGACCAGATATAAATAAATGCTATGCTGACTTTAAATCTAATGATAAAGATTTTTATTATGCACTTGGAGCTATAAAAAATGTTGGTTACGAAGCAATATCAAACCTAGTGCAAGAGAGAGAGAGAAACGGTGATTTCAAAAACTTATTTGATTTTATTAACAGAGCTGATCCAAAAGATATTAATAAATTGCAATTAGAGGGTTTAGTAAAAGCTGGAGCTTTTGATAGTTTTAATACGAATAGAAAGTCAATTTTTGAGTCAATACCGAATTTAATATTAAAATCAAAAAATCTATTTGAAAGTAAATCTGTAAATCAAATTAATTTATTTAATGAAGAAAAAGAACAGAATGATTTAAATTTATTAATTGATACAAAAGATTATATATTTGAAGAAAGACTTTCAAAGGAATTTGAAACCTTAGGTTTCTTTATTTCAGACCACCCTTTAAATCAATATAAAGATTATTATCCTCAATATAATATATTAAATTTTGTAGATTATAATCAGGATGAAAATATTAAAGAAAGTACAGTTGCAGCTACAATTTTAAAAATACAAGAAAAAAAAAATAATAAAGGTTTATCGTATGCAATTATTAAATTTACTGATCTTACTGGAGTTTTCGAGTTATTTATTTTTTCGGATTTATTTGAACAAAAAAGAGATATTTTAAAGGAAGGAAATTCTATTGTTATGAATCTTATTAAAAATGTTTCAGCTGACGGTACGCTATCAAGAATAAATGTTAAAACAATGGCAAAGATAAATGATTTTGCATATAGCACAATTAAATCAATTGAAATTCAATCTTTAGATATGAAAAAACTAGATCAAATAAAACAATTAATTTCTTCTCCAGGTGAAACCAATGTGACTATAAAAATACATAATAATAAAGTAGCACATCTTTACAAACTAAATGAAAAAAGAAAAATTGATCAAAAAATCATTTCTCAGTTAAAAAATGTTGGAGTTACTTTAAAAATTCAATAAAAAAAAACTTGTATAAATTCAAAATACTTGTAAAACACTTGAAAAATAACACGCACACAGTATTTGGTTGAAAAACCTCCGGTCCCTTAGGGCAATTACTGTGGAGGCATAACCGGGAAGGAATATGACGATACCTAACATTACAATTGAACAATTATTAGAAGCTGGAGTTCATCTTGGACATAAAACTTTAAGATGGAATCCAAAAATGAAAAAATATATTTTTGGAAGAAGAGATACAATTCATATTATTGATTTAACTCAAACTGTAGTTTTAATAAAGCAGGCATTAGAAAAAGTTTATGAAACTATTTCAAATAATGGAAAAATATTATTTGTTTCAACAAAAAAACAGGCAGCAGAAACAATCGCAGTTCTTGCAAAAGATACAGATCAATATTATGTAAATCATAGATGGTTAGGTGGAATGCTAACTAACTGGGGAACTATATCAAACTCTATAAAAAAATTAGAGGATCTTAATAAAAATCTTACCTCTGAAAATAGAGGATTTACTAAAAAAGAACTTTTAAAAATGGGTACGCTTAGAGATAAACTTCAAAGATCTTTGGGTGGTATTAAAAATATGAAAAAAACTCCCGATATTATTTTTGTAATTGATACCAATTATGAGTCATTAGCAATTAAGGAAGCCATTAAGTTAAATATTCCAATTATAGCAATACTAGATACAAATTCTGACCCAGAAAACATTGATTTTCCAATACCAGGTAATGATGATGCAAGAAGATCTATAGAACTTTATTGCAATTTAATTAAAGAAACAATTGAAAATGCTAAAAAAAATATTCCTCATGAACCTGAAAAAAAAAGCGAAAAAATTGATACAAAAAAAAAAGAAGATAAAGTAAATAAAGTATCTGATCCAAATAAAGATACTAAATTAAATTAAAACTTCACATTAGGCTGATAAAAAAATGAGTGAAATTGAAAATATAAAAAAACTTAGAAAATCAACAGGAGCAGGTTTTAAAGATTGTAACGCAGCATTGAAAGAAGCTAATGGTGACTTAGATAAGGCAGTTGAAATTTTAAGAGTTAAAGGTATTACAAAAGCATCTAAAAAAATGTCTAGAGATGCCAAAGAAGGAGTAATCGTTATTAGTGGAAATAATAAAAAAACTTCTATGATAGAAATTAATTGTGAAACTGATTTTGTAGCCAAAAATAATGATTTTATAAAATTTGTTAAAGAACTAAGTGAAATAAATCATAAATGCTCTTCAGATATAGAACAACTTAACAAATCAAAAATGTCAAATAATAAATCCGTTGAGGAGAATTTAGTGTTATTGATAGCGAAAATCGGTGAAAAAATTACGATTGGCAAAACACAAACTATTGGAAATAATAATTCTTATAATTTTATTTATCAACATGCGGTAATTGAGGATAATGTATCAAAATTAGGTGTAGTTGTGTGCTTGGACTCAAATGAAAACAACGATCAATTAAAAGTATTTGGAAAACAACTATCTATGCATATAGCAGCATCTAATCCATTAGCATTAAACCCTGATCAAATTCACAAAGAAGTAGTTGAAAAAGAGGAACAACTTATTGCTGAAGAGCTTAAAAATTCAGGAAAATCAGAAGAAATTGCAAAAAAAATCAGTTTAGGTAAGCTAAACAAATTTAAAGAAGATAATAGTTTAATGACACAAGACTGGGTTATGGAGCCAAAGAAAAAAGTAAAAGATGTTCTGTCTGAAATTAAAATTCCAAACATAAAGATTAAAGAATTTATAAGATTTAAAATAGGTGATTAATGTTTAAAGACAATATTTATAAAGACAAAATGTCAAAAACTCTTGAGTTATTTTCTAAAGAACTTTCATCACTAAGAACCGGTCGTGCTAATGCTTCTATGTTAGATTTAGTTAAAGTTGATGTTTATGGACAAAAAATGCCTATTAACCAATTAGCAACTATTTCTGTACCAGAGCCAAGAACTATAAATGTTCAAGTATGGGATATTAATAATGTTCCTTTAATAGACTCTGCTATCAAAAAATCAGAACTTGGTCTTAATCCACAAATAGACGGCCAACTTATGAGATTACCAATACCTGATTTAAACGAAGAAAGAAGAACCGAATTAAAAAAAATAATTAAATCAACAGGAGAAAAATGCAAAGTTTCGATTAGAAATATTAGAAGAGAGGCTAATGATGAGTTGAAAAAATTATTAAAATCAAAAGAAATTTCAGAAGATGAAGAAAAAAAAGCTGAAAAAAATATACAAAATATCACAGATACAAACATAAAATTAATAGATGAGAAAGTTATTTCAAAAGAAAAAGAAATAATGACAATATGAGCAATATAAATCACATTGCCATTATTATGGATGGTAATGGTCGATGGGGTCTTAAAAATTATAATTCAAGAAAGTTTGGTCATAAAAAAGGCATTAAAACTGTTGAAAAAATTATTGAGGCATCAGTTAAAAAAAATATAAAATTTTTAACATTATACACATTTTCTACAGAAAATTGGAGAAGACCAAAGTATGAAATTAATTTTTTATTTGGACTTTTAGAGGATTATCTGAATAAAAATTTAAAAATACTGTTAAAAAATAATATAAAATTTAAAATTTTAGGAGATATAAATAGATTTCCAAAAAAACTTAAAGAGTCACTTAAAAATGCAATAAATTTAACTAAAAATAATACCAAATTGCAAGTTAATTTAGCTTTGAATTATGGTTCGAAAGATGAAATTTTACGCTCTTTTAAGTTAGTTGCTAAAAAAAAAGGTAAAATAAATTTAAAAAATATAGAAAAAAATTTATATACAGCCAATATTCCAGATCCAGATATTTTAATTAGGACAGGCAACACAAATAGGCTGAGTAATTTTTTATTATGGCAATTATCTTACTCTGAAATTTTTTTTATAAAAAAGCTTTGGCCAGATTTTAAAGCAAATGATTTATACAAAATTTTAAATCAATTTAGAAAAATTAAAAGAAACTATGGTAAAATTTAATGAATAATTTATTTAAAAGATTATTTACCTCTATAATTCTTCTTTCAATTTTATTTATAAGTCTATTTTACAGCAATCATTTGTTATTTTTATCATTATTTATAGTTTCAATATTTTCATTTATCGAATTTAATAATCTCAATAAAAAAATATGGAAATCTAAAAAAATTACAAATGTAATAAGTATTCTTACTATTTGCTATTTAATTTTTTTTTCATATATAATATTTCAATTTATAAAAATAAATAATTTAATCATATTTATTTTACTAATATGCATATTCTCAGACATAGGTGGCTATACAATTGGAAAAGCCATTGGCGGAAAAAAATTAACAAAAATAAGTCCAAACAAAACTGTTTCAGGTGCAATCGGTTCATTTTTATTTTCTTTGTTTCCATTAATTTATTTTTTAAATTTTTCATTAGGAATATATAATTATAGTTTAATTGAAAAAATTTTATTTTGTTTTTCAATATCATTAATATGTCAATTGGGTGATTTATTTATTTCTTTTTTTAAAAGAAAAGCTAATGTTAAAGATACTGGTAAAATTTTACCTGGACATGGAGGAATATTAGATAGAATAGATGGTATTTTATTTGCGGTCCCTTTTGCTTTTATAATAATTAAAATATTTTAATAAATATGAAAAAAAAAATTGCAATTCTTGGCTCAACAGGCTCAATCGGAAGTACTACCCTAAAAATTATTAAAA
>CACMDE010000016.1 GCA_902612345.1 uncultured Pelagibacteraceae bacterium
ATTTTAATAAATTAAAACTCACATTGAATAACATTTCTGCCAGTAATAAGGCAATCAACCAAATAGTTTATAAAAATATTAATGAAAATGTTACAATTTCAGAAAAAAAATATTTAATTAATAATAATTTTTTTCAATATCCTAAGGAAATAGTTTTTAGGTCTTTATCAACATTGATTAAAAAATTTAGTAAAAAAGATTACCCACCTAGAGGAAAAAAAATGATTAATTTGATTAATGAATTGAATAAAAATTATCACTTTAAAGCGACATTAGGTGGCACAATTATCGAAAAAATACATAATTCTGTAATAGTTTCTGAGGAAAAAACAAAAAAACGTTAAATTTGCCACAATTTGACACTTGTTTAATTTATAATAATTCTTAATTACGATATAAATAAATTATGAATTTTAAAAATTTAGCTATGTGGGCAATTATAGTCTTACTTACACTAGGGCTATACAACATGTTTAAAAATCCACAAGGATCATTCAAACCAAATAATAATATAATTTTCTCTGAATTTTTATCAGAGGTAGAAAATGGCCGTGTTGTTCAGGTAGAAATACAAGGCAACAATGTTAATGGCGTTTTTTCAAATGGACAAAAATTTACTACTTATGTGCCCAACGACCCAAATTTAATTGAAAAATTATCTGAGAGAGGAGTGAGTATTTCAGCCTCACCACTAGAGGAAAAAATGCCTTCACTTTTAGGAATACTTCTATCATGGTTTCCAATGTTACTTCTAATCGCAGTTTGGATTTTCTTCATGAGACAAATGCAAGGCGGTAAAGGTGGAGCAATGGGATTTGGAAGGTCAAAAGCAAAGTTAATGAACGAACTGAAAGGTAAAGTTACATTTAAAGATGTTGCAGGTGTAGAAGAAGCCAAAGAAGAAGTTGAAGAAGTGGTAGAATTTCTAAAAGATCCAAGAAAATTTAGTAGACTCGGAGGAAAAATTCCAAGAGGATGTTTATTAGTTGGTCCTCCAGGAACAGGTAAAACTTTATTAGCAAGAGCAATAGCAGGTGAAGCAGGAGTGCCTTTTTTTACGATCTCTGGTTCAGATTTTGTGGAAATGTTCGTTGGAGTTGGTGCATCGAGAGTAAGAGATATGTTTGAGCAAGGAAAAAAACATTCACCATGTATTATATTTATTGATGAGATTGATGCAGTTGGTAGGAGCAGAGGCGCAGGTCTTGGTGGAGGTAACGATGAGAGAGAGCAAACTTTAAACCAACTTTTAGTTGAAATGGACGGCTTTGATACAAATGAAGGAGTCATAATAATTGCAGCAACAAATAGACCCGATGTTCTTGATCCTGCTCTTTTAAGACCAGGAAGGTTCGATAGACAAGTAGTTGTATCAAACCCAGATATAATAGGTAGAGAAAAGATATTAAAAGTACACGCAAAAAAAATTAATATGTCACCTGATGTAAATCTAAGAACAGTAGCAAGAGGTACGCCAGGTTTCTCAGGTGCAGATCTTGCAAACCTAGTAAATGAAGCAGCGTTATTAGCTGCTAGAAAAAATAAAAGAATTGTTACCTATCAAGAATTTGAAGATGCAAAAGATAAAGTAATGATGGGAGCAGAGAGAAGATCAATGGTAATGACGGAAGATGAAAAAAAACTTACAGCCTATCACGAAGGAGGTCATGCTTTAGTATCATATAATATGCTTCCTCATTATGATCCGATCCATAAAGCTACAATTATCCCAAGAGGCAGAGCTTTAGGTATGGTTATGAATTTACCTGAAAGAGACAAACATGGATATTCCATTAAATATTTAAAAGCAAGATTAGCCGTTTGTTTTGGAGGAAGAGTGGCTGAAGAATTAATTTTTGGTAAAGACAATATTACAACAGGAGCCGGTGGAGGAAATGGCTCTGATATTAATCAAGCAACTCAATTGGCTAGGGCTATGGTAACTAAATATGGAATGAGTGAAGAAATGGGACCTGTTGAGTATGGAGAAAACCAAGAGGAAGTGTTTCTAGGAAGATCAGTTACTCAAACTCAAAGTGTTTCAGAAGATGTGGCTCAAAAAATAGATAAAGAAATAAGAAAATTAGTTGATGAAGGATATAATCATGCAAAAACAATACTGACTGACAAAATTGAAGATCTTCATAAAATAGCTAAAGCTTTATTAACATATGAAACTTTAACTGGCCAAGAAATAGAGGATATTATTAATAAAAATAAGTATCCAGAGAATAAACAGGATATAGCAAAAGACGATGAAAACAAAGACTCAGCCCTAGGGTCTATTGGACTAAAACCAAAAATAGTTCATTAACATCATGGTAAAATATTACACAAGAGCGTGTAATTTTTATTATGGAAAGATTTCAAAACAAAAAATAAAAAAAAAAACTAGTTTACCTCTCCATGGTAACAAATTAATTTCATTTGATACAATCGAATTAATTACAAGAAGAAATAAAAAAATTATTAAAATTAAAGATGTCAAAAAAATTGAGCCAAAAATTAAAAAAAAAATTTTAAAAGATCTTAAAGAAATAACAAAACCTAAAAATTTAAAAAATATAAAATTTAAGACACATCCATTGTTAATGGGAATATTAAATGCTACACCGGATAGCTTTTCTGATGGAGGTAAATATTTAAAATCCAATTCAGCATTTAAACATATAAAAAAACTAAAAAAAGATGGAGCGGATATAATCGATATTGGCGGTGAGTCGACCCGGCCAAATTCAGATACAGTAGATAGTATTATTGAATGGAATAGAGTTAAATCAAAGATAAAATTTGCTAGAAAAAATAAAATCTACATTTCATTAGACACTAGAAAAAGTTTCGTCCTAAAGAAATCATTGTCATATAAAATTAATCTACTAAATGATGTGTCAGGATTAAGCCATGATAATCTAATGGTTGATTTACTAAAAAAAACAAACATTCCATTTATTCTTCATCATATGAAGGGAACCCCTAAAACAATGCAAAAAAACCCTAAATATAAAAATGTAATTTTAGATATCTATGATTTTTTTGAAAAAAAATTGAAATTATTAAGAGCAAATAAAATAAATCATAGAAATATAATTTTAGATCCTGGCATTGGATTTGGAAAAAACTTGAAACATAATATTACTATATTAAATCAAATATCTATTTTTCACTCCTTAGGGTTTCCAGTAATGTTAGGTATATCAAAAAAGCGATTTATTGGCGATATTGCTGAGAAGAATGATAGTAAAGATAGGATTGGAGGAACTGTGGCTACCGCAATATATGCTTTACAACAAGGGGTGCAAATTCTAAGAGTACATGATGTAAACGAGATTAAACAAGCAATAAAAGTATTTAATAAAATTATTTTTAATATATGAGCAAAAGATACTTCGGCACTGACGGCATAAGAGGAACAGTAAATCAAAATAAAATTAATGGAGATATGTTTTTTAAGTTTGGTTTAGCAGCAGGCACATATTTTATAAATTTAAAAAAAAAGAAACAAACAGCCGTAATTGCAAAAGATACTAGGTTATCAGGTTATACGTTAGAACCCGCTTTAGTATCCGGATTAGTTTCTGCGGGAATGCATGTTTATACTCTTGGCCCATTGCCAACAAATGGACTAGCTATGTTAACAAAAAAAATGGGTGCAAATCTAGGAATAATGATTACAGCATCACACAATCCGTACCAAGATAACGGGCTTAAACTGTTTGGTCCAGATGGATTAAAACTTTCCGATAAAATCGAAAAAAGAATAGAAAAACTAATAGATACAAAAATTTCAAAGCATTTAACCTTGCCTGGTTCTTTAGGTAGAGTAAAAAGATTAGAGGATGCAAATGATAAATATATAAATATTTTAAAAAGTAATTTTCCAAAAAAATTTTCATTAAAAGGTCTTAAAATAGCAATCGATTGTGCAAATGGAGCCGGTTATAAAGCTGGACCAAAAATATTTGAATCACTAGGTGCAAAAGTTTTTAAAATAGGAACTTCACCAAATGGATTGAATATTAATTCAAATTGTGGATCAACTTTTCCTAGTAAAATTAGATCTTTTTCGAATAAAAAAAAAGTTAATATTGGTATTTCTTTAGATGGGGATGCTGACAGGATAATTATTTGTGATGAGAATGGAAAAATAATTGATGGAGATCAAATTATTGCAATGATCGCTTTACGTTGGAAAAAGAAAAAAATGTTAAAGGGTGGAGTTGTAGGTACATTAATGTCAAACTATGGTTTAGAAAAATTATTCAGAGAAAAAAAAATTAAATTTATAAGAGCAAATGTTGGAGATAGATATGTAAAAGAGTCCATGAAAAAAAATAAATGTAACTTGGGAGGAGAACAGTCAGGTCATATAATACTTGGAAATTTTGCAACTACTGGTGATGGTATTCTTGTTGCTTTGGAAGTTCTTTATTCTATGAGAAAGGGAAAAAAAGCAAGCGAACTATTAAATAATTTTAATCAAATACCACAAAAACTTGTAAACATTAATGTAAAAGATAAGTTGATTATAAATTCTAAAAGCTGCAAAAAATCTATTAAACATGCTAAAAAAATTTTAAAAAATAGAGGAAGAATATTGGTAAGACCATCAGGTACAGAACCAAAAATTAGAATAATGTGCGAAACAAACGACAAAAAATTAATGACGAAATGTATTAATCTTATAAAACAATCTATAAATTAAATTGAGAATAAAATCTAAAGTATTGATAATTGCAGGATCAGACTCTTCTGGCGGTGCAGGCATTCAAGCAGATATAAAAACAGTAACTTCTCTTGGATCTTATGCAATGACAGCGATAACAGCTGTTACTTCTCAAAATAGCACTGGTGTAAAATCAATTTTTCCAGTTTCACCATCAGAAATTACTAAACAAATAGAATTTACATCTAAAGATATTAGACCTGATGCTATAAAAATTGGAATGTTGAGTAATGCCAAAGTCATTAATACAATCTTAAGATCTTTAAAAAAAATTAAAGTAAAAAAAATTATTCTAGATCCTGTTATGGTTGCAAAAGGAGGTGCTAGATTAATTGATAAAAAATCAATAAAAGTTTTGAAGAATAAATTAATAAAAGAAGTTACTCTGATAACTCCAAATATCCCTGAAGCGCAAATCTTAATAAATCAAAAAATAAATTCAAAAAATGATATGATAAAAGCGGGTAAAAAATTAATTAAAAAAGGTGCAAAGAATGTTTTGATTAAAGGAGGTCATCTAAAATTAGAGACAGCATACGATATACTTTTACAAAAAAATAAAATTTTTATTTTTAAAAACCGAAAAATAAAATCAAAATATACTCATGGCACAGGTTGTACTTTATCCTCAGCAATTGCCACATATTATTCATGTGGAAAATCGTTAAAGAAATCTTGTGAAATTGCAATTAAGTATGTAAATCAAGCAATAGCTAATGCACCAAAATACGGAAAAGGACATGGACCAATTAATCATCTTAACTCATTTAATATAAATAAAAAATTCAAATGAAAAATGTAGTAGTAGTTGGATCACAATGGGGAGACGAAGGAAAGGGAAAGATAGTCGATTGGCTTTCTAGTGAAGCTGACGTGGTTGTAAGATTTCAAGGAGGGCATAATGCTGGACACACGTTAGTTATAGAGGGTAAAACTTATAAATTACGCTTACTACCCTCAGGCATAGTTAGAAAAAATAAGATATCTATAATTGGAAATGGTGTTGTAGTTGATCCATGGTCTTTAGTAAATGAAATAGAAGAAATGCAAAAAGAAGGAGTAGATATTAATGAAAATAATTTATTTTTATCTGAAGCCGCAACTTTAATTTTACCAATTCATAGCGAACTTGATGCCCTAAGAGAAGATAGTTCTAAGGATGCCAAAATAGGAACTACCAGAAGAGGAATTGGCCCGGCATATGAGGATAAAGTTGGAAGAAGGTCGATTAGAGTAATTGATTTGTCTTCAGAACAAAGTTTAGACCTAAAATTAACATCACTTCTTGAGCACCATAACTTTTTAAGAAAAGGAATGGGTGTAAAAGAATACGAAAAAAATAAGCTCAAAGGTGAGCTTTTAAAAATTGCTCCAAAAATATTAAAATATATTAAACCAACCTGGAAAAAAATTGATGAATTTAAAAAATTAAACAAAAAAATATTATTCGAAGGCGCACAAGGAATTTTACTTGATGTAGATCATGGAACCTATCCATTTGTTACATCCTCTAATACAGTAGCTTCTTCAGCAGCGACAGGATCTGGATGTGGAATAGGAGCAATAAATTATATATTAGGAATTACAAAAGCATACACAACAAGAGTTGGAGAAGGACCTTTCCCAACCGAGCTTAAAGATGAAATAGGAGAAAAACTTGGTAAAAGAGGTAAAGAATTTGGAACAGTAACAAGCAGAAAAAGAAGATGTGGTTGGTTTGATGGTGTTTTAGTTAAGCAAACTATTAAAACTTCAGGAATTAATGGTATAGCTTTGACCAAGTTAGATGTTCTTGATGAATTAGATGAAATAAAAATTTGTATAGGTTATGATTTAAATGGGGAAATAATTGATTATTTGCCAGCTTCCTCTGAACAACAATTTAAAGTTAAGCCAGTATATAAATCATTTGAAGGCTGGAAATCGTCTACATATGGTGTAAAAAAATTTTCAGATTTACCAAAAAAAGCCCAAAAATACGTAAAATTTATTGAGAAATTTGTTGAAGCAAAAGTATCTTCTATATCTACAAGTCCTGAGAGAAAAGATACGATATTAATAGAAAGTCCTTTTAAAGATTAATTTGCAGGTAATAAATTTTTAGATTTTGCTGAATTAAGCATATGTTTCTGCAATTTTTCAAAAGCCTTATTTTCTATTTGTCTTATTCT
This sequence comes from uncultured Pelagibacteraceae bacterium, assembly GCA_902612345.1. Taxonomy (GTDB): domain Bacteria; phylum Pseudomonadota; class Alphaproteobacteria; order Pelagibacterales; family Pelagibacteraceae; genus Pelagibacter. The sequence goes on from CACMDE010000016.1 coordinate 6,895, forward strand.
CTCTCTACTTATATTAAATTTTTTACTTAAATCCTCTAAAGTTTTTGGATTATCAGTTAATCTTCTGGAATATAAAATTTCTTTTTCTCGATCGTTTAAAATTTTTATGGAATTAGATAATAAATCTTTTCTTTGCTCCATTTCTTCTTGTTGAGCAATTTTTAATTCTTGGTCCATATTTTGATCTATCACCCAGTCTTGCCACTCATCTCCGTCCTCACCAATAGGCGCGTTCAAAGAATGTTCTTTACCAGCCAATCTTCTATTCATTGAAACAACTTCATCTTCACTCACATCTAATCTATCTGCAATATTTTTAACATCCTCATTACGAAGATCACCCTCTGTTTCAGGAGCAATTTGGCTTTTAATTTTTTTTAAATTGAAAAATAATTTTTTTTGAGCTGTAGTAGTTCCAATTTTTACTAAACTCCATGAACGCAAAATATATTCTTGAATAGCAGCTTTGATCCACCACATAGCATATGTTGCCAATCTAAATCCTTTATCTGGTTCAAATTTTTTAACTGCTTGCATTAATCCTACATTGCCTTCAGAGATCATTTCATTTAATGGTAGACCATAACCTTTATATCCCATTGCTATTTTAGCAACTAATCTTAAATGACTTGTAACAAGTTTTTCAGCTGATTTAACATTACCTGTATTTTTCCAATTTTTAGCCAGCATATACTCTTCTTCTGCATCAAGCATAGGAAATTTTTTAATTTGAGAGAGATATGCGCCTAATCCACCCTCGTTTGAGAGTATAGGTAAATTATATGTTTTGTTTCTACTCATAATTATTTAAGTGTTTATTTAATAAACAATTTTTTTTTTACAACAATAAATTAGTGAGCTTTTTCAAGCACATTGATAATTTTTTTTAAATCATTTGGCAACTTTGACTCAAAAAAAAGTCGCTTTCCAGATTTTGGATGGTTAAATCCTAAAACCTTAGCATGAAGAAATTGTCTATTTAATTTCATAATTTTTTCATCTATTCCTTTGATTACACTTTTGAGTTTTTTATATTTTTTTTTATATTTTTTATCACCTACAATTTGATTTCCCTTATAACTCATATGCACTCTAATTTGATGTGTCCTTCCAGTTTGTAGTTTACATTCTATCAAGCTAAATGTAGGAATATTTTTACCTTCAAAAACTTTAAGGGTCTTGTAATTAGTTATAGCTTTTTTTCCTTTTGTGAAACTTACATCCATTAGCTGCCTATTTTTTGAACTTCTGGTAATTAATGTATTAACAATTCCTGACTGAGGTCTAATTTTACCCCACACCAATGCAATATAAACTCTATCAATTGAATGATCACTAAACTGTTTAGAAATTTTTTCATGAGTTAAATTATTCTTGGCTATAACAACTAATCCCGAGGTATCTTTATCAATTCTATGTATTATTCCTGGCCTTAGTTCATCTCCTATAGTTGATAATTCAATTTTTTTATAATTAACGAGAGCGTTTACAATTGTATTGTCATAATTACCTGGCCCAGGATGCATAGAAATTCCAGACGGTTTATTGATTATAATTAAATAATCATCCTCATAAATAATATCTAATTTAAAATTGAATGGTTTTAATGAAGTTTTTTTCAGCTCAGGCACTTCTAAAAAAATACTATCTCCCTCATTTATTTTTTTAGAGGGTATTTCATTGATTATTCCATTAATTTTGAGTCTTTTATCAATAATTAAATTTTTGATTCTTGTTCTACTTAGTTCACTACATTTTTCAAAAACAAAAGCATCAACCCTTTTTTTGTGTGAAAATTGTTCAACAATTAATTTAATGGTATTTTTCATATATTATAATATTAATACATAATGCGCTCGTAGCTCAACTGGATAGAGCGCCAGATTTCGGCTCTGGAGGTTCAGGGTTCGACTCCTTGCGGGCGCACCATCACTCACCTATGTTTATTAATGTTCCTTTTTTTCTTGCTTGATCAAAAGAATAATAAAATAAGCTTATGGCAATTGTTAAATAAATTATGTTTAGCATAAATGCGTAATAAATATTTCCTACATTAACTGTTTGATCAATAAGTATTCTTCTAGCCTCCTCAAATACATAAACCAGTGGCATGCTATATGCAATTTTTTGAAAAAAATCTGGCAAAATATCAACAGGATAATAAATACATCCAAAAGGAGCTATAAGAAACATTGTAGACCATGCAATATTTTCGAAAGATGGTCCAAATCTTAATAGTCCTGCAGATACTAATATTCCTAACGTAACTCCAAAAATATATAAGCTCAAAAAAAGAAAAAATAAATTAATACCTAGATTAAGTATGGAAATTCCAAATAAAGGAGAAGTTAATAATATTGCTGGAACCAATCCAATTAAAGCTCTTATTAAAGCTGTGACAACAAGTGAAGTAATTATTTCACTTATTTTCATTGGAGAAATAAATAAGTTTGTAAAATTTCTACTCCATATTTCCTCTAGAAAAAGCATGTTAAATCCTATGCTAGTTCTAAATAAAAAATCATATAGTATTGCACACGTTAAAATTATTCCAACAGCATTATTATAATATGTACTGTATGAAGCAAAAAAATTAGATATAAACCCCCATAAAGTTATTTGTATTGTTGGCCAATAAATTAAATCTAAAATTCTAGGAAACGAACGAGTTATTAAATAAAAATGTCTTAAGAACAGGCCATAAATTCTAATTAAATTCATTTCCACTCCTTGATAATTTTAGAAAAACCTCTTCTAAATTTTTACGACCATGTTTCTCAATAAGAAACTTTGGCGTTCCTTCATCAATAATTAAACCATTTTTCATCATTAAAACTGATTTACAAAGTCTGCTAACCTCATTCATATTATGTGAGGCTAACAAAATTGATATATTATTTTCCTTTTTGTAATTTTCTAAAAAACTTCTTACAAAATCACCTATCTCTGGATCTAAAGATGCAGTTGGCTCATCAAGAAAAAGTACCTTTGGTTTATTTATTAAGGCTTTAGCTAAACTTGCTCTATTTTTTTGTCCAGATGAAAGTTCACCTGTAACTCTATTCAAAAGATCTTCAAGTCTAAGCTGCTCTGTTAAATATTTAATTCGCTCCACCAAATTTTCAACATTATATAATTTTCCATAAATAATTAAATTTTGTTTAACAGTAAGTTTTTTTGGTAATTCGATGTATGGTGATATAAAATTTATTTTGCTTAAAATCTCTATTCTATTCTTCTCAAAACTCATATTATCAATTTTTATTTCTCCACTAGATGG
>CACMDE010000017.1 GCA_902612345.1 uncultured Pelagibacteraceae bacterium
CTAATAATTTTTGCTGACCAAAAGATAAATCCCCAGCTCTTAAATTTCTTTTTTGATATAATCCTACAAAATTTAACAGATTTTCAGCCTTTTCAGTTAATTCTTTTGGAATTTTAGAAAATATTTTCATTAAATTTGAATCACTACCTTTGTGACTAATAAGCATATTTTCTATACAGTTAAGTTTTCCATAAATTCTAGTTTGCTGAAAAGTTCTTAAGAGACCTAACTTAGCAATAACTGGAACTGGTAACTCCGAGACTTCTTTGCCATTAAATTTAATAGATCCATTATCTATTGGGTAAGTCCCTACAATTGAATTAAACAATGTAGTTTTGCCCGAACCATTTGGACCAATTAATCCAACTATCTTTCCCTTTTCAACATTCATTGAGATGTCAACATTAGCTTTAACGCCACCAAATGATTTACTTACATTGCTTACTTCTAAAATGCTCATTTAAGTTCTACCTGTGCTTTACGATCTTTCTCATCAACTACTTCACCAAATCGTTCTGGGTATTTTTCTCTTAACCATCCCATAATTCCTTCTGGAAAATAAATTACAATTACAACAATCAAAACTCCAAGAGCAACATACTGCCAACCTAAAAAGAATGTCCAAAAACCTTCTTTAAAAATATGAAATACAGTTGCTCCAATTATTGGACCCCACAACGTTCCTTTACCACCTAAGATTGCCATAAGCACCATGAACACTCCCATTTCTCTTCCATCAAATGCAACATCAGTTGAGTCAATATATCCAACAAGTCCTCCCATGATACCTCCTGCTAAACCACAAAAAAAGGCTGATACCATCCAACCAATTATTTTATACTTCATAGTTTCGATACCCATTGCTTCTGCTTTATCTTCGTTGTCTCTTATAGCGTTAAGAATTAATTTAAAACGTGTAGAATAAATCGCTCGTATAATTATAAATGTAAACACTAGAGCAAAAAAACTACAAAAATAAAAAAATTCACCTCTTGCTTCAAGTCCTCCTACGTCAGGAAAAGGTGGAGTTGTAAAACCTTGGCCTGCTCCTATAATTTCTATACCTCCAGAAATCTCACCAGCTGCAACTCCTAAACCAAGAGTGCATATTGCAAAATAATGCCCTCTAAGTCCTAAAATTGAATATCCAATTAAACCCGCAACAATTGTAGGTACAATAGCAGCAACCAAAAGTCCAAATGCTATGCCTTGAAAAAATTGTTTAGGAGTATGAACGAAGGTTTTTTCTCCACCACTTTCAGTCCATTCTGCTAAAGGAAAAAACATTCCAACTTGTACTGATGCACACAAGTACATTCCTAGACCATAAAAGAGAATGTTTCCAAATGAATTATAACCCATCTCACCTCCTTGAATATTCCACGTAACAGCAAGAATAATTAACACACAAAGAATTGATAATTGAACTTTAAAAGCTGGGAATATAAATGGTGCGGCCAGTCCAAAAACTAATATTAATGTATATAAAAAAATATTTTTGTTCACTTCAAATATTCTCTCTTTCTAGAAAGTTTAAATCTTCTATATACAAGAATTAAAACTAACAATAAAAATACTGAACCAATTCTAAACTCTGTACCTAAAATATAGTCTGCAAATTCTTCAAAAACACCCAAACCCATACCAGAAATTGCTACACCTGGTAGATTTCCTAATCCCGCAACAATTACAATCATAAAAGACCGAATTGTATAAGGTAATCCCATGTATGGATGAATTGTAAAAGTTATTGATATTAAAGCCCCCGCAACACCACATAATGCTGCATTGATCCCAAAAGTTGCGGCATAAACTTTTTCTGTATCTACACCTAAAATTTTTGCTGCTCGTGCATTTTGTGCGGTTGCTCTAATTGCGCGGCCAAGTTTTGATTTCTTCATATAAATCACAAGACAAATTGCAAATATAATACTTATTGCAGCAGAAAATATTTTTGAGTTTGGTAAAACTACATTACTATCAAATAAAAATGTTGTTCCGTAACCAGAATTAGCTAAAACTACATCTGCACCAAATGCAAAGTTCATCAATTGCATAAAAAGAATACTAATTCCAAAAGTTGCAAGTATTGAGATAAATAAATCTCTATCAACTACTTTATTAATTACTAATTTATAAATTCCTACTCCAACAAAATACATTATTATAGGAGAAACAATTACACCCCAGGCAGGATGAATTCCGTAAAGATACATAAAGTATGCAATATATCCTCCAAGAATTACTAAATCACCTTGAGCAATATTTATGATATTCATAACTCCCCATTGTAATGCCATGCCGTATGCTATGAGAGCAAACAATACACCTAAAAGAATACCATCCAAGCAAGCTTGAACTGTTATCATTGGGTACTGAAAAACCATGAAGTCCATAATTTAGCCTTAAAAAAAAATACCCCCTAGAATTTAGGGGGTATCTATATGTTGGTTATTATCTTTCAGACCACTTAGGTATCGGATGAATCAACTTTGCTGAAGCCCATTTAAGTGGAGCAACAACTTTGTTTTCACATTTACCTGAGCTATCACACATTACTTGAAAAAGTACCATAGGCTTGTCAACATTTTGACCACCTTCTGCAAACTTAATATTTCCATAAAATGTTTGCATATTGGTTGCCGCAAGAGCATCTCTCACTTTCTTTTGGTCAAAAGAATTAGCTCTTTCAAATGCGTCTTTAAAAACTAATAATGCAGCTGAAGACTCTGCCGATTGGTATGGTGGATCATATCCAAACTCCTTTTCAAAATCTGCAGCATAAGTCATACCATCTTTAAAGAAATCATCTTTGTAAGTCAGCGTTTTATGCCATTGAGATGCACATAGAGCATACTGTGAGTTTTTACCATGCTGCTTTGATAGTTTTGCAGCATCACAGTGTGTCATTGCCAACATTGGAACATCAACTTTCATCTCTGCAATTTGTCTAATTGCAGTTAACGCACCTTTTGTATGACCTGAAACAACAAGCACATCTGGCTTCATTTGCTTAACTTTAACCAGAGTAGCAGCCATATCATTTAGTTCTTTTGGCAATTTATCGTCAATTATAATCTCAGATCCTGTTCTTTCTGCTGCATCTAAGATACCTAGTCTTACATCCTGTGAGAAGGCATCTTGTTCAAAAGCTTGGGCTATCTTAACACCCTTACCACCGTTTAGTTCTACAGCAGTCTCAATTGCAACATCTAAATATAGATTTGCAGGAGCCAACACCGCAAAAAGGTATTTATAACCTTTTGTAAATAAAGATCTAGACGCTCCATTTGCTTCAACCATTGGAACACCATATTTTTCAGTTACTGGAGCAATTGCTTTAGTTAAGCCTGAACTATATGGTCCAAGCATGAACTCAACTCCATCTTGTGAAATTAATCTTTCTGCTAGTTGCGCTGCTCTCTTAGGATTCGATTCATCATCATAGTAAATAATATCGAATTTATAAGTCTTTCCTCCAACTTTTACTCCGCCCATGCTGTTTATTCTATCAACGGCCATGTTATAACCGTTTTGAGTATGAACACCATTAGATGAATATTTTCCAGTTAAAGAAATTGCAGCACCTAATATAATCTTATCACCAACTACTTTTGAAAATGAAACTACAGTAGTTGAAAATAAAATTACTATTGCAGAAAAAAATGTAATTAAAATGTTTTTTATTTTCATTTTTTTTCTCCTATTAATTAATAAATTTATTAATTTTATATTAAATATAAAAAAAAATTTTATTTCAAGTCTGCGAAATGTCTACGCGGTAAGTTAATACTGTTGAGTAAACGCAATAATTATTGCAATTATAATTAAGACACACGCTGAAATTGAATTTATAATTCTTGGATTTGTTTTAATCCAAGTAATTAATTTATTTGCAAGAAGGGCATAACCTACTAAAGAAATAAAATCTAGAAACATATAAGTAGAAATTAAAATAAAAAATTGCACAATATAATTTCCAGAAAAATCAATGAACTGAGGAAAAATAAATGGAAAAAACATCCAAGCCTTTGGACTTGTTCCAGCAACTAAAAATCCGTCTTTAAAAAATGAAATAAAACCTTTTGAGTAAATATTTCTTGAACTTATATCTTTTGGTCTGCTTTTATAAATATCATAAGCTAAATAACATAAATAAATAATCCCAATCCATTTAAATGTATTTAAAAATAACGGATGCTCAGAAAAAAAAGAGCCAATTACAAAAATAACTAAGGTAGCTTGAATAAAATTTGCTGTTACATCTCCTAAAGCTGTCCAAATACATTTTCTAACTCCATAATTCATTGAATAAGAAATTATTACAATACGAGGAGTCCCAGGTGTAATGAATAAGAAAATTATAATTTGTAAAAAAAGAATAAAATCTAGGGGGAGCATTTTAAATAGATAGTCCTAATTAACCGGGAGCTAAAAATGGCTTAGTAGGACTATCTTAAAATTATTATACCATAGCCCAATAAAATTTGCATTATAGATTTTTTTAAGATTTATTGAATTTTATGAAAAAATCTAAGTTACCTGAGACCCGCGTCAAAAATCCAGAGCCAAATCTTAATAGTCCAGATTGGGTAATTTGGGCTGCCTGGGCTGATCGTGTGACCTTTGAGGAAATTAAAAAAAAAACTGGAAAGTCAGAATCTGATGTTATTAAAATAATGAGAAGAAATTTAAAACCATCATCATTTAGACTGTGGAGAGAAAGGGCAAAGAGAAAAAGTATAAAACATCGAAAAAAATTTATTTTAGAAAGAAAAAATTTAAGAAAAAAAGTTAATAAAAATGATTTTATTTAATTGATTGAATCCAAGAAATAAATTTTTCATCTTCAAAATCTATACTGCCCGAGATTCTTGCAATCATTTCTTTATTTTTATTTAAAATAATAGTTGTGGGCACTCCTCTTAATGTAAAAACTTTAACTAATTTTAATCTTTGGTCAAAATAAACATTTAAATTCTTAATTTTTAAATCCTTATAAAATTTATCAACATTATTAAGATTTTTATCTTCCATATTGATTGGATAAATAAAAATTCCTTCTATTTCTTGTAATTTATCCAAAGATGGCATTTCATCTTTACAAGGTGCACACCAAGTTGCCCAAAAGTTTAAAATATATATTTCCTCTGTATTAATAGAGTTTAAATTTATTTGATTTCCTTCTCGATCTTTAAAAATAATTTCTTTATAAACTTTTGGTTTATCTAGAACTAAAATATTTTTAAACGGTGGTTTTTCATCACTAAACACAACATTTACAACAAAAATACTAAAAATTATTAAATTAATTATTAATTTCATAAAATTTTAATAGCATTAATAAGATAAAAATATAGTGGAAAAAAAATATTTAATAATTATATAAGTTTTATGAAAACTATTACAGTTTATTCAGGTCCATTGTGTAATTTCTGTGAGGCAGCAAAGAGACTGTTGACAAGAAATAATTTATCTTACAAAGAGATAGATATATCTAAAGAAGCTGGATTAAGAGATGAAATGATACAAAAAGCCAATGGAAAGAGAACTATTCCTCAAATATTTTTTGATAATCATCATGTTGGTGGATATGTAGAGTTAAGGGAACTTGAAAAGAATGGAGAACTTAATAATCTTCTTAAATAATTAATTTTTCGGTTTAAAAACTAAACACACACCATTGTTACAATATCTTTTGCCGGTTGGTTTAGGTCCGTCATCAAATATATGACCATGGTGACCACCACAATTTTTACAATGATATTCTGTTCTTGCATAACCTAATAAATAATCTGTTTTTGTTTCAAATACTTCAGGTAAAGACTGAAAAAAGGACGGCCATCCAGATCCACTTTCATATTTAGTATTTGAGTCGAATAATTTCACATAACAATTTGCGCAATAATATGAGCCTTCCCTTTTCTCTTGATTTAATTCACTAGTGCCAGGCGGTTCTGTGCCTTCCTCAAAAAATACTAGTTTTTGTTCTGCTGTTAAATTTGGATTTTTCTTAGTCATGAAATTATATTATTTCAGCACATGATTTATGCAAGTTTGAATGTAATTCAATTAATTTGTTAAAATCTTTGTTATACCCTCCTCCTAATACTCCACATAAAGGTATTCTTTTTTGATAAAAATTATTAATTACTAATCTATCTCTAACTTTTATTCCTTCATCGCTAATTTTCAATTTTCCCAATCTATCTTCGTGGTGAATATCAACTCCTGCTATATAATATACAAAATCAAAACTTTCTTCATTCAAGTATAATAAATATTTCTTTAATATTTCTAGATAATCTTTATCTTCAAGGTTGTCCTCTAATTCTACGTCTAAGTTACTTTGAGATTTTTTTGCTGGATAATTTGATTTACAATGCATGCTAAAGGTAAAAACAGAATTATCATCTTTAAAAATATCTGCAGTTCCGTTTCCTTGATGAACGTCTAAATCTACAATTAATATCTTTCTTGCATATCCTTTTTTTTGCAAATATTTCGCACCAACAGCGACATCATTAAAAACACAAAAACCAGCACCTTCGTTAAAACTTGCATGATGACTTCCTCCTGCTGTATTACAAGCCAGTCCAAAATTTATTGCAAGTTTGCTTGCAAGAACTGTACCGCCTGTTGCAACAAACGATCTTTGGACAACGCTATCATTTAATGGAAAACCAATTTTTCTCTGGCTTAAATGATCCAAAGTTTTGTTTTGAATATTGTTTATATAGTCTTTTGAATGGGCCTGATTTAAAGTTTCAAAAGAACATGGTTTTGGAATAAAAAATTTTTTTACAATATTTTTTTCTTTAAGGTGATTAGCTATCTCACCAAACTTTTTTATTGGAAACTTATTGTCGTCATTAATTTTAGCAACATAATCTGGATGATTAACAATAGGTAACTCCATTAATTTTCAATTAATCTAATTGGTTTTTCTTCAATACATGCTTCTAAATTTTCAATCATTTGTGTATAGAATTTTGAATAATTTTCTGCTGTAACATAGCCAAGATGCGGGAGTATTAACGCATTTTGAAGAAATCTTAATTTATGACTCTCTGGTAATGGCTCTTTGTTATAAACATCAACTCCTGCACCAGAAATTACGTTTGTTGACAATGCAATAATTAAATCATCTTCATTTACAATTGTTCCACGCGATGTATTGATTAAGAATGCAGTTTTTTTCATTTTATCAAATTCTTTTAAAGTAATACAATCTCTATATCTTTCACCTCCTTGAACATGTATAGAAATAAAATCAGAGCTCTTAATTAAATCTTCTTTAGTTGATGGTAAAACATTTAATTCAGTACATTTATTTAAGTCTAAATTCTCACTCCATGCCATTACTTGCATCCCAAATGCTTTAGCAATTTTTGCCACTTGTGAACCAATTCTTCCTAATCCAATTAACCCTAGTATTTTTCCTTTTAATTCTATTCCAACTGTTGTTTGCCAATAACCTTGGTACATATTATCTATTTCTGTTTTAAAATTTCTGGCTAAACCTAATATTAAAGCCCAGGTTAGCTCACAAGTTGGGTTAATATTTATTTCAGTACCTGTAACAATGATTTTTCTCTTTTTTGCAGTTTCTAAATCAATAGATTTATTTCTCATTCCACTGGTGATTATATATTTTAAATTATTTAAATTATTTATTAAAGTTGATGTAATTTTTGTTCGTTCTCTCATTATCAACAAGGCCTCAAAGTCTTTTAATTGGTCTATAGCATCATTTTCGTCGATAAAAGGTTCGCTAAAAATTTTTATTTCATATTTTCCTGAAAGTTTTTTTAGATCCACAAATTCCTGCGAAACGTTTTGATAATCATCTAATATTGCTACTTTAAGCATTTTTAATTTTTCTATTTGAAAGTGTTATGCCAGCAATAATAAAAATTGCGCCTAATAAATGGTAGATCATAAATTTCTCATCAAAAAAAATTATTGCCATTATAGAGCCAAATACAGGCATAAGATGTAAAAAAACTCCTGCTCTATTTGCTCCTATAATTGCAATACCTTTGATCCAGAAAAAGAAAGCTGCTAGTCCTGGAAATAATACAACATAAGATAAAGTTAGTATAAATGGTTTTCCAATTACAATTTTATTTCCAAGATTCATTTCTAAAATATAAATTGGGATTAAAAATACTAAGCCAGTAATTATAACTACCTCTAATAATGCTATCTGTGAAATCTGATGCGTTTTTTTTTTGAGAAGTGCAGAATATAGTGCCCACGCAAACATTCCTATCGCCATTATTAAATCACCTCTATTAAAAGCAAGATTTTTTATAACTTCAATATCAGATTTTGTAATAATAAACAAAACTCCTAAAAGAGATAAAAAAACACCAAATATTTGAAATTTATTTGTTTTTTCAATTCCTAAAATAGAGGAAATAAACATTATCCAAACAGGAATGGTAGAAATCATTAATACACCACTTATAACCTGCATGTAGTATAAAGAATAATAAAC
>CACMDE010000018.1 GCA_902612345.1 uncultured Pelagibacteraceae bacterium
AAGTAATCTGCTAAATCAGTAGCAGTAATATAACCTTTACTTGCAAGATGTAGCATTTCATTTTTATTTACTGAAAAATTTTTTAATACCTCGTTTAACACTTTGATTGAATTACATAAATTATCAAATGTATCAAAAACAATTTTTTTGTCATCTTGAAGATCCTTAAAATAGGATAATGGTAATCCTTTTAGGATTGTAAACATAGAAAATAAATTCCCATACGAATTGCTGACCTTACCTCTCAAATATTCCAATGTATCTGGATTTTTCTTTTGAGGCATCATTGATGATCCCGTAACAATTTTATCATTTAATGTAATAAGTTTAAATGCATCCGAATTCCAAATTATAAATTCTTCTGATATTCTAGAAATATGCATAGCACATACTGATGATGCATAAAGAAAATCTAGCACAAAATCTCTATCAGCTACTGTGTCTATAGAATTACCTGTAGGATTTTTAAATCCTAGTTTTTTAGTTGTGAATTTTCGATCAATATTAAACGAAGTCCCAGATATAGCACCTGATCCCAAGGGATTTTCTTTGAGACTGCTAAAATTATTTTTAAGTCTGTTTTTATCTCTATTAAACATTTCTACGTAAGCTAAAATATAATGGGCAAATGAAATAGGTTGTGCATTTTTTAAATGTGTAAAACCAGGCATTATTGTGTAAATATTTCTTTCAGCTATTTTCAAGATGTTTTTTATAGTTTGATCTAACATTTTAATTAATTTTTCATTCGAATTTATCATCCAAATTTTAAAATCAACTAAGACCTGATCATTTCTTGATCTTGCTGTGTGAATAAAGCCCGCATCATCCCCAATGAGTTCAAAAAGTTTCTTTTCAATACTCATATGTATATCTTCGTCTTGATGGTTAAATATATATGTCTTTTTAATAATTTGATTTTGAATTTTTTTTAATCCCCAGATAATTTTATTTTTAATCTTAAAGTTAATTATTTTTTGTCTATTTAACATTTCTACATGAGCAATAGATGCGAGTATATCCTCTCTAAACAGTCTTTTATCAAAATCAATTGAACTAGAAACTTTTTGAAAAGCAGAAGCTGTCTTGCTTTCGATTCTATTTCCCCAGATTGGTTTATTTTTTTTGTTCATAATACTTATATTTAATGGATTTATAGTATTTTTATTGATTCATTAAGTTTTAATTCTTAAAAAAATATGCAAACCCAACAAGAGCAATTATTGCTATAAATTGTAAAATAACTCTTAATTGCATCAATTTATTCGATGCCTTCTTTGATCCACCTTTAAATAAATTTGCTATTCCTAGTATTAAAACCACAGCAACCAAAAGTAGTAAAGCAATAGAGATGATTTTGATTAAAGTTCCAGATAACATAAATTGATATATACATTAAAAGAATAATTTATAAATAAATAATATTATGACATTTTGCCTAGACACAATAGCTATCCCTCCAGAAAACAATCAACCTATTAAGAATGCTGTTATACTACTTCATGGATATGGTGGGGATGGCAAAGATATAAGCATGTTAACTCTTAATTGGAAAAGATTTCTAAAAAACACACTTTTTTTGTGTCCAAATGGTCACCAAAAATGTGAGATCAATCCAGTTGGATTTCAGTGGTTTGATCTTTCAAGAAACGATGAAAAATACATTTTGGAAAAGTCAATAGAAGCTGAAATTTTGATTAAAAAATATATTGAAGAAATAAAGAAAAAATATCAATTATCTAGCTCTAAAATCGTTTTAGGTGGTTTCAGTCAAGGATGTATGATGTCAATCAACGTAGGGATTACAACAGAAGATCAAATTAATTGTATAGTTGGATTTTCTGGAAAAATTATTAACGTAAATAATCTTCAAAATAGAATAAAAAATAAAAGTAAAATACTATTAATACATGGAGATCAGGATGAAATTGTGAGTTCAAATTATCTTTTAGAAGCAAAAGATTTCTTTAATAGAAATAAATTTGATATTCAAACAAATTTAATTAAAAATTGCGGTCATCATATACCAGTTGAGGCATCAAGCCTAGCTTTAAATTTTATAAAAAAAAATTTGGAAAATTAATTAAAATTTAATATTTCATTTGTTATATTGATTTTAAAAATTTTATAAGTTAAAATTAAAAAATGTTTAATCAAAATGTCTCATTAGAAAAATGTCCAGCACTAGTATTAAATGCTGATTACAGACCATTAAGTTATTATCCGTTATCGTTATGGAGCTGGCAAGATTCTATAAAGTCAGTTTTTTTAAATAGAGTTTCAATAGTAAGTTATTATGACAGAGTAGTGAGAAGCCCCTCATTTAGTATGAAATTACCTAGTGTGATTGCTCTTAAGGATTATATTAAACCTCTAAGAAATCCAAATTTTACAAGATTTAATGTTTTTTTAAGAGATAAATTTTCATGTCAGTACTGTGGAAGTAAAAATGAACTTACATTTGATCATTTACTCCCAAGATCTAAAGGTGGAAAAACTAACTGGGAAAATGTGGTAACAGCCTGTTCAAGTTGCAATGTACAAAAAGGTGGAAGACTTTTAGAAAAATCAGGAATGAAGCTAACAATATTACCATTTGCTCCTACTACTGAGGATTTGCACAAGAATGGTAAAAACTTCCCTCCAAATTTTTTACATGAAAGTTGGATGGATTATCTGTATTGGGATGTTGAATTAGAAAACTAATTTAATATTTTTCTGAAATTTTAATAGCAATTTTTGATCCAGTTTTAATTATTCTATCAAGTACTTTATATAATCCTTCTTTTGAGGCTCCCTCTTCAAAAGCTATATCTTTATGATGTAACTCATCTTCTCTAAATTTAATAATTTTTTTTTTTAGCTCAATCTCATCGTCACCTATTTGATCAATTTGATCTTGATAATGTTTATCAATAACTTCTTCAACTGAGGCTGTACAAAGCATAGCTGCTTTTTTGCCTAAAATAGTTGATCCAAATCCAAGACCTATACCTAACAAGTCCCATATTTTTAAAAATCGAGTAGGTTTAATATTTCTTTTGTTTATTTGATTTTCAAAATATTCAGAATGTTCTTCCTCATGTACTTTCATATCTTCAATAAGTTCTTTTAGTTTTTCATCTTTATTAAATGTGTTAAGAGCCAAAAGCTGACCTTCATAGATTTTTATAGCACCTCTCTCGCCCGCGTGGTCAACACGAATAAATTCTTCTAGCTTTTTTTTATCTGTTTTTTTCATAATAATGATATCTAATAGTTATTATAGTTAAAGCAATTGAAAATACGAAATTTATAGTCGCAAGTGATAAACCAAATATTCTGAAATTTACATCTTTACAATTAGGTAAAAAATTATTTAAATTTTCTAATAGTTCTTTCTTGTCGACAATACTTAAGTTTTCACTTGTGCACCCAGAAAACTCAGCGAATACATTATTTTCTATTCCGAGATGATATCCAGATATAATCACGCTACATAAAAAAGTAATAATTAATAAATTAAGCCATATTTTATAATTTGGAAAAAAATACCCAAAAAAACATATTATTATAGAAAGCAAATAAGGAATTCTTTGGTACAAACATAACCTGCACGCAGGTATTGATAAAATATGTTCAATATACAAAGCTGATAAAATTATAAAAAAACTAATTATAATTATAATTGGATAAAAAAAATTTTTAATTTTATTAAACATTTTAATTAATAAAATTTACTAAAAATTTATAAACCAGATAAGCAACAACTATAACAACTATTGTAAATATTATTGAAAAAGTAATTAGTCTTTTTTCGATAATTTTTTTCATTGTAGGCCCAAAATTTCCAATTAAAAAAGCTATTATAAAAAACCTTGAGCCTCTCGTTAAAAGGCAAACAATGATAAAATAAAAAATGTTAAAATGTACAAAGCCACTAGTAATAGTCAGAAGTTTAAATGGTACAGGTGTAAAGCCTGCTATTGCCAGTAGAGACATCCAAGCAATAATTCCTCCATCAGAGGCAATCTTTTCTTTTAAAAATAAAGAATTATCTACTCCATAAAGCTCAAAAATTTTTATTCCAATCTCATTAAAAAAAATATAACCAATAAAATATCCCAATATAGCTCCAGCTACAGAGCCCAAAGTTGCAATAAAAGCAATTTTAACCCAGTTTTGTGGTTTAGCAATTGTCATAGGAATTATAATTACATCAGGAGGGATAGGAAAAATAAAACTTTCTACAAAAGAAATACCGCCCAAGAAGAATTTAGAGTTTTTATTTCCTGCAAGTTGAATAGTTTTATTATAAAGATTACGGAACATATTTCCTTTTATTATATTAATAATTTTAATACTATTAATAATTAAAAGTATTAATTAATAGATGTTTTTGTGGGTGAATGGCGGAACTGGTAGACGCGTTGGACTCAAAATCCAATAGTAGCAATACTGTGAGAGTTCGAGTCTCTCTTCGCCCACCAGATAAAAAATGAATTTTAAAAAATATAATAATTTAATTGAATTGTTTCTTGAGCAATGTGATAAACAGCCTAAAGATAAAACTTTTTTAATCAATCTTAAAAATTCAAATGTAAATTTTACATGGGGTGATGTTAAATTAAAAGTTTTACTGTTAGCAAAAGAAATTTCAAAAGTAATTAATAAAGGTGACAGATGTCTATTAATTTCTGAAAATAGACCAGAATGGATGATTTCTGATTTATCAATAATGTTGGCTGGTGGAATTACAGTGCCAGCATATACTACATATATATCAAGAGATTATGAATATATTATAAATAATTGTTCTCCAACTATAGTTTTAGTTTCAAATGATGAACAGTTTAATAAAATTCAAAATATTTGTGAAAAAAATTCTTCTATAAAAAAAATATTTTCTTTTGAAAAATTAACTAAAATTAATAACGATAAATATTTAAATATCGAAAAATTATTTCAAACATATCATTTTAATGACCAGGATGATTTGAAAATAAAAATAAAGAGATCAGATCCTGCCTGTATTATCTATACCTCAGGTACTCAAGGTAATCCAAAAGGAGTTATTTTAAGCCATGGCGGTATATTAAGTAATTGCGAAGGAGGCTATGAATTACTAAGGCCAATTCTTGAAAAAGAGACAAGATTTCTAACTTGGCTACCTTTATCTCATTCATATGAACATGCGGTTCAGTTTATTCAAATAGCAGTAGGTGCAAGGGTGTATTATGCAGAAAGTATAGATAAGCTAATTAAAAATATGTCACAATGTTCACCCCACATAATGACAGCTGTACCTAGATTTTACCAAAATCTTTACCAAAAAATTAATACTACTTTTAATAAATCAAAAGGATTAAAGAAAGCTTTGGTAGTAAATACATTAAAACTCGGTACTAAAAAATTTAAAAAAAATAAAATGAGCTTTTCTGAAATTTTTATGAATTTTGTCCTAGAAAAAATGGTTAGAAGTAAAATAAAAAAGCAATTTGGCGGAAGTTTAAAAACCTTTGTATCTGGGGGTGGAGCACTTGATGGAGAAATTGGTACCTTTTTAAATGCTATCGGACTTCCAACATTACAAGGTTATGGTCTAACTGAAACTTCTCCAGTTGTCAGTTGTAATCCTATAAATGATATAAGAATTGAGACAGTAGGAATACCTTTTAAGTGCAATCAAGTTAAAATTGCAGAAGATGGTGAAATATTAGTCAAAGGCGAAAATGTAATGTTAGGTTATTGGAAAAATGAAGAGGAGACAAAAAAAGTTTTAAAAAATGGTTGGCTTTATACAGGAGATATTGGGATATTTGAAAATGAATATTTAAAAATAACAGACAGAAAAAAAGATATTTTGATTACACCGGGTGGAGATAATATTTCACCTCTTAAAATAGAAAACATGTTAATAAGTTCAGAAATGATTGATCAAGCAATTGTTTATGGAGATAATAAACCATATTTAGTTGCTTTGCTGATATTAAATGAAGAATATAAAAATAAAATAGAAATTTTAGAAAGAGAAATTGAAATTTAGTGTAAATCAGAAAGATTTGCAAAATTCTTTAAACTATTGTCAAGGTGTAATAGAAAAAAGAAGTACCCTGCCAATTTTATCAAATGTATTGCTTGAAGCCAAAGATGCAAAACTGAAAATTACAGCTACAGATTTAGATTTAATATTTACTCAAAATATATCAAATATTGAAATACAGGAGGAAGGCAAAACAACGACATCTTGCTCAATAATGTATGATATAGTGAGAAAATTTAATAATGAAAAAAAAATTAACTTTAATTTAGTCAATGAAAATAAGATAAATTTAGAGTCAGATAAATCTACATTTAATTTAAATTGTCTAAAAGCATCAGAATTTCCCATTACTGAAGAAAATTTTAAAGAGAATGAATTTATACTTAATTCTAAGAGATTATTAAAACTGTTAAATAAATGTAAATTTTCTATATCAAATGATGAAACAAGACATTATTTGAGTGGAATATTTCTACATATAACTGAGAGTGAAGGTAAAAAATTTCTTACAGCAGTTGCTACTGATAGTCATAGAATGGCAATTTCTAAAACATTAATTTCTGAGGACATAAAATTTGAAGCAATAATACTTCCTAAAAAAACCATTTTTCAATTGTGTTCCATACTTGATCATTACGATGGAGACGTAAAAATTTCTAACCTTAAATCGAAAATAAAGTTTGAATTTAGTGAAATCGTATTGATGTCAAAACTTATAGATGGAAAATTCCCAAATTATTTTCAAGTAATACCAAAAGATAACCAAAAAAAACTTGAAATAGATTTAAAAGCTTTTTTAACTTCAGTCGATAGAGTTGCTTCAGTTTCTTTAGATAAAAAAGATGGTCTTAGAATGAACTTGGAAAATAATAGTCTTAATTTATCTGTAAATAACAGTAATAGTGGAGATGGAAAAGAGAGTTTGCCAGTTAAGTTTGATCATGAATTAGATATAAGCTTCAATCCTAGATATCTAATAGATGTTGCTTCAAATATGGATGGTACTAAAATTGAGATTTTTTTTAAAGAGTCTGGATCTCCAGCTTTAATAAAAGATCCTTCAGATTTTGATAGTATTTACGTTGTAATGCCAATGAAAGGTTAACGAATTTTCTCCAACTCTGTGTATAAAATATTCTCAATTGTTTTTTGAAAATAATCTGCTTTTAAACCTGCAGGTATATGATTAAGTATACTAACTGTGATTGTTTTATTTGAGTTTATTTGGCCTGATTTAGGCCAAATATTACCTGAGTTTAGAGCAACTGGTATACAGCTTATATTAAGTCTTTCATAAATTTTTGAAACTCCTTTTTTAAAAGGTATCTTATCCTCAACAAGTGTTCTAGTAGCTTGGGGAAATATTATTAATGGTCTTTGAGAACTTGCTGTTACAGAAATAATTTTATCGTAAAATCCTAAATTATCTTTGTTAATTTTATTCCTGTCAATTGATATTGATCCAATTTTTTTTAATTGCCAACCAAATATTGGTATTTTTAGCAATTCTGTTTTTAAAATAAATACAGGAGAATTAAAAATTGTTTGTAAGAAAAATGTTTCAAACAATGATTGATGAAGGGATGCAATAAAGAAGGGAATATCTTTAGGAATATTCTCTATTCCTTTCACTTCAACTTTTACAGATAAAAAAAAGTATAAACAAAATTTTATCCAATAACCTAATATTTTCCCACCTATTAACATTACTTTTTGAGGCAAAATTAGAGCTGGTAAAAACATTAAACAAACAGCTAACGTCCCTATATAAAAAAAAAATTTAAAAATTAATCCTCTAATCATCTCTCAAATAATGTCACGAATGTTTTCTTTTCTTTTGATTCTTTTCACTTTTGAGTTCTTAATTAGAATTTCGTTGGCACTTATTCTTAAATTATAGCTCGAGCTTAATGTTTTTCCATACGCTCCCACATCGCAAAGAACAATATTATCGCCTTCATTTAGTTTTTGGAATGATTTAGTGGATAGAAATTTGTCTGTAGTTTCACATACTGGACCTACAAATTCGTGCCTTTTTCGAATTTGATTAAGGTTTTTTTTTGTTGGTATAATTCTGTGATAGGCTTTGTAAAGGGCAGGCCTCATTAAATCGTTCATCCCAGCATCAATGATTATAAAGTTTATGTTATTTGTTTTCTTAATATAAATAATTTTTGATAATAAGTATCCAGCATTTCCTACTATAGATCTTCCTGGCTCGAATATTATTTTAGTATTATTTTTTTTTACAAATTTGTATATTTTGTCTGAGTATTTTTTATAATTTAGTTTTTTGTCTTTTTTATTATAATTTATACCCATACCACCACCAAGGTCTATATATTCGAAATAAAAATTACATTTATCTATAATTTT
>CACMDE010000019.1 GCA_902612345.1 uncultured Pelagibacteraceae bacterium
TGATGGTTCAGCGACTGTAGAGGCTAAAAATGAAGTACCGCTTGGACATAAATTAGCTTTAGTGGATCTTAACGAGGGCGATACAATTATTAAATACGGTCACGATATTGGAAAAGTTGTTAAAGCTATAAAAAAAGGTGAACATGTTCATGTTCACAATGTTAAAACAAAGAAATGGTAATATAAATGGAAATTCCAAAAAGCTTTTTAGGTTATAAGAGAGAAAATGGGAGAGTTGGGACTAGAAATCATGTTATTATTCTTCCAGTCGATGATATTTCAAATGCTTGCGCAGAAGCAGTAGCAAACAATATAAAAGGAACTATTGCACTTCCTCACTCATATGGAAGATTACAATTTGGTGCAGATTTAGAATTACATTTTAGAACAATGATTGGAACTGCAAAAAACCCAAATGTTGCAGCAGCAATTATTATTGGAATTGAACCTAAATGGACAAAAAGAATTGTAGATGAAGTTGCAAAAACTGGAAAACCGGTGGAAGGGTTTAGCATTGAAGGAGCTGGTGATATCGAAACAATAATGAAAGCTTCTAAAAAAGCACAAGAGTTTTCAATATGGGCATCAGAAAAACAAAGAGAAGAGTGTCCAGTAAGTGATCTTTGGATTTCTGTTAAATGTGGAGAGTCTGATACAACGTCAGGACTTGCATCTAACCCAACAGTTGGTAACTTGATGGATAAATTAGAGCCACTAGGAGTTCATTTATGTTTCGGAGAAACATCCGAGCTAACTGGTGCTGAAAGTGTATGTGCTAAAAGAGGAAAAACAAAAGAAGCTCAAGATAAATTTATGAAAACATGGAGTGATTATAACGATTTCATATTAAAAGAAGCAACAGATGATCTTTCAGAAAGTCAGCCAACAGCTGGAAATATAGCTGGTGGACTAACAACTATTGAAGAAAAAGCATTTGGTAATTTTCAAAAAATTGGATCAAGACAATTTGTTGATGTGTTAACACCTGCAGAGGAGCCAACCAAAGGTCCAGGTCTTTATTTTATGGACACATCTTCTGCTGCTGCAGAATGTGTAACTCTTCAAGCAGCAGGAGGATTTAATATTCATTTATTTCCAACAGGACAAGGAAATATTATTGGCAATCCCATAGAGCCGGTTATTAAATTAACTGCCAATCCTTTAACAGCAGTTAAAATGAAAGAACATATTGATGTTGATGTATCAAAAATTCTCTCAAGAGAAATGAATTTAGATCAAGCTGGAGACGAATTGATTAAAGCAACTATGAGAGTTGCAAATGGAAGATTTACCTGTGCTGAAGCATTGGGTCATAGGGAATTTGTTATGACTAAACTTTATAGAAGTGCTTAAATTATTTTGAAGCTTGAAGTTTAGCTAATCTTTTTTTATTCCAATCAGAAATTAATTTTCTAAAACCTGCTGCGCCTACTCCTAAAACAATTGCGAGAACAACTGAGGTTAATCCATAAAATACTGGCAGATCTTTTGAATATTCTAAAATAAACTTAGCAATTCCTCCGAGACTTTGGAGACCATTATTTGCTGCTACTACAACAACATCTTCACTTATGAATGTGTCATATGCAATTGCAATACCAATACATAAAATTAATACAGCTAAAATAGTTTTAAACTGAGAACTATCAATTTTCTCACCCATTTTTTGTCCAACCTGAACACCTACAATTGAGCCTAAAATTAATATAGTCACCAATACTAGGTCTATTGTTCCATAATTAAATGCATGTAGAACAGTTACAATTGCACTTACAAATATCGTTACAAATAAAGATGTCCCTGGTATTAATTTTGTAGGCATTCCAATAATATAAATCATTGCAGGAACTAAAATAAAGGCACCCCCAACTCCCATAATTGCAGCAATATATCCAACAATCATTCCAATAATTATTGGCGTAAAAATACTTTCATAAACTTTAGATTTTTTAAATCTCATTCTAAAAGGAAGTCCGTGAATCCAATAATGGTGGTGTAATTTTTTTCTAACTACTATTTTTTTTCTAGCTTTATCAATTTCAGAAACACCTTGGATTAGCATAAATGTTCCAAGTATTGCCAAAACGTACATGTATGCTAAAGAAATTACTTCATTAATCTTTCCAATATCTTTTAAATATGAGAATGTAAGTATACCAAGCAATGTTCCGAAGATACCACCAATCACAATCATAAATCCCATCTTGTAATCTAATGTGCCCTTTAAATAGTGCGTTGTTGATCCTGAAACTGACGTACCTAAAATATTACTTGCTTCGTTTGGGACAGCATAAGCGGGTGGAATTCCAAGGAAAATTAGAAATGGAGTCATTAAAAATCCTCCTCCAACTCCGAATAATCCAGAAAGAACACCGACAAATAAACTTAGTATAAATATGAATGCTATGTTTATTTCAACTTGTGCAATTGGAAGAAAATATTCCATAAGACCTATTAACTACTTCGTACTCCTATGGTTAATAATTGTCAAATAATATTATATATTTAAGAAGGTACTAAACAAAATTACTGCCCAATAAATTCCAAGTCCAAAAAAAAGAATTTCTTTGATATGATTATTAAAAAAAGTGGTTGGTATAGATTTTGATAATTTTTTTGAATTTTTTAAAATAAACTGGACCACATTTCCGAATTAACAAAATCCTATAACTTTGCAAGTGTTATTTTAAAAATTTGCTAAAAAATTGTTGCTCCAAAAATTTTTACCTCACCATCCTCTTCTCCAAGCACCAAGCGACCCAAATAGTCTCCCTTCATAGTATTACTCTTTTGTTTAAACAGAACCGTGACGTATAAATCTCTTCTGAGACACCCCAAGGCCTCTCTATCATCTGAAAGGTTTGTCAAAAGCTTGTTGCTTGCCCATTGTTTTCCAATTTCAACTTCATTGGCTCCATAAAGCATTTGTGCTGAAAAATTCTTTGTAAAGCCGCTATAATCCCTCCTGTTTGAAGCTTTAACCAATTCATCCCATAACGGAGTAGCAATTTTAATGATTTCCTCGTCTGTTTTCTTAATGAGGCTCATAACTATTTTATTGTTCTAAGCAGTTTTTTTCTTTTCTTCGTCTACTATATGATAAACAGGCTTCTTCTCCATAGTAAATTTGCCCGTTTCTGGGTCTCTTTGAGAAACTGTTAAACAATGCCAATTTTCATCATCAAGTTTCATATGATCTCCCCTATAATAATACCCTGGCCATCTTGTTTCTTTTCTAAATAAAGTATGCTCTGTAACACATTGAGATGTTAGTGCCCTATGCTTAAGTTCCCACGCTCTCATTAATTGATGGTAGTCCTCTGCACCTACATGCTCTAAATCCTCTTGTAACATTCCTAATTGTTCAAGACCTTTATTTAATAGGTTTTCATTTGTCATATAGTTATTTGTTAAACCTCCACAATATTCGTCCATAATTTTTTGGAGTCTTTGTAAACCCTGAATTGGAGATAAATAGCTTGGCGATACTGTACCTGCAGTAATTTCATTTCTTCCAACCTGATAGTTTTCTAGAGGTTTATAAATAGTTTCTCTCAAATTTTCATATTGGGTATCTGAAACCTTTATATCATTAGCTTTCTTGTCCATTATATATTTAACAGCTGCTTTTGCGGCTAATCTGCCTTCTGTAAACGATCCTGATGAAAATTTATGAGCACTGCCACCTACTGTATCTCCAGCGCCAAATAAACCATCAATTGTAGTCATTCTATTATAACCCCAATAATAATCGTCTGGGGCAATATCTTCAGGTCCACTTACCCAAGCACCTGAACATGTAGCATGGGATCCCATTACATAAGGCTCTGAGGTTGTTAACTCAGGATTTGTATATTTTGGATCAATATTTTGTGATGCCCAAACAACTGCTTGACCTACAGTCATTCCTAAAAAGTTTTCCCAACCAACTGTCTCTAAATGAGGGTCTTGGAAAGCCTCTTTTGTTACCATGTGAATTGGTCCACCACCTGCAGCGACTTCTTGAATAAATGCGTGATTTCTTAGACAAGTTGGAGTTGGATGATGATCAATATATTCACCGACCATTTTTTTAGTATGTTCATACCATTTTTTTTCATAATTTTCCCCATTAGCATTTTGAGTATATGTTTTTAAATGTAAAAAATATGCACCAACTGGACCATAACCATCTTTAAACCTACAAAGTACAATTCTATTTTCCATTTGAGTCATCTTTGCTCCTGCAGCAATTGGTAGTGCGTATGCTGATCCGTTACTCCAAGGAGCATACCAGGTTCTACCCATGCCCTCACCTACTGCTCTTGGTTTAAATATATGAGAAGCTCCACCAGCAGCAACAATAACCGCTTTTGCTTTAAAAACGTGATAATCACCAGTTCTCATATTAAAGCCAACTGCTCCTGCAATTCTATTTGGATTACTTTCGTCTTTTAAAAGATGTGTAATCATAATTCTGTTATATATTTTATTTGCAGATTTTTTTGCTGCTTCAGCTACAATTGGTTTGTAACTTTCCCCATGGATCATAATCTGCCATTTTCCCTCTCTTTGATATCTTCCTGTTTCTTTATTTCTCATCATTGGCAAACCCCATTCATCAAACATATGAACTGTAGAGTCGACATGTCTTGCCATATCATATCCTAGGTCTTCTCTAACAAGACCCATTAAATCATTTCTTGCATATCTTACATGGTCTTCGGGCATATTTTCTCCCCACTGCATTCCCATGTAACAGTTAATTGCGTACAAACCTTGAGCGACAGCTCCACTTCTATCTATATTTGCTTTTTCTACACAAATAATTTTAAGATCTCTCCCCCAATATCTAGATTCAAATGTTGCACCAGTACCTGCCATACCTCCGCCTACAACTAGAATATCGCAATCTTCAAATACTGTTTTGTTTTTTGGCATTAATAATAAACACCTTTTTTAAATGCACCTTTATTTATTACTGGCAAATCTTTTTCGGTATTTAAACCATGTGGTTCATTATATAAAATTTGTGACTGCATATCTCCTTGGTTAGGACTATCAACTTCAGCTAATTTTGGAATATGTTTGCCCCAAGGCTTTGTAGTAATTGGTGATACAAAATCTTTTACAGTTCCATTTCTAAATTTGATCTTCCAAGAAATAGTTCCTTTTTTTTCTTCTCTTAAAACTCTTACTTTATGTCCCATAGGGGCAAAGTCTGCATAACCTCTTACATCAATTGCTTGTTGTGGACATGCTTTTACACATGAGTAACACTCCCAACAAAAATTAGGTTCAATATTGACTGCTCTTCGAATTGTTTTATCAATATGCATAATATCAGAAGGACATATGTCAACACAGTGACCACATCCATCACATCTTGTCATATATACAAATGTAGACATAATTATTTTCCTTTCTAATAGTGCTTAGGTTTTTCTCTTGAAATTCCTAAACCAAAATCCTCTGGTGCATCTGCAGGCATAGGTAAATCATCATTTGACCCGTCTGCTTTTGCTAAATTTTTTTGTATTGCTGCTCCTGGTTTATAAAACATATGAGCAAATTTAGACCAATAAACTCCACCAAACAAAATTATATTTGCCACAGCGAATAGTACTAAAAATAAAGTATCCCAACCATTAATTCCTGATGATTGCAAATATGACCAAATTAATCCCATAGCTGAAGCTGCAACAAGAGCTAAAACAAATAAATCAGCTAAAACGATTCTAAATACTGAATTAGCCTCCGCAGAAACATCTACTCTTAAAAATAACCAGAACCATCCACCGCCTATAACAGTCATGATAGCTCCAACATGCCAAATAATTGGCCAAACAGATGGTGTACTTATTCCAGGAGATGAATACTTAAATATCATTACTGCAGAACCAATCCAAAATAATACTGTTCCATACATACCCATAACATGAGCTATTCTTCTTTGAGTAGCACCTAATTCCGCAGTTGTTAAAATATCATGAGCAATTGTTTTTGTTACAACAGAAATTTTTTCGCCAATGCTTAAATTTTTTGTTGCAGATAGTTTTGCTTTTTTTGCATTATTGAAAAAATATTTAACATTCTTCTTATGAATTATGTCTAATATTGTTCCCCCACCTGCTAAAGCAACCATTACTAAAGCAAAGATTTGCATACCAATCGATGGTACAGTTTCTGCCAATATTGCGAATGGATTTGTAGATATCATTTTCCCCTTTCAAAGCTTCTAGTACAGTTAAAATAAATAATCAATAAGGTAAATTAGATATATTCGTACTGTCTAATGGAATTTATTTTATTATTTTCTAGTATAATGTTGTTTTAGGGGGATCACTGATCTTACTCCTCCTTGTGGATTTTCAACATCGCCTTCTCGTCTAGGAATCAAATGAATATGACAATGCATTATTGATTGACCCGCTGTTTTACCAGAATTTGTGCCGATATTGAAACCCTTAACAGTTGTGTCTTCTTTTAAAATCTTTTCTTTAGTTTTTAAAATCAATTCATGACATGCTTGCACTTCCTCGGTGCTTAATTCAAAGTAATTATCTACATGCCTTTTGGGGACAATGAGACTATGAAATTTTGAAACAGGATAACTATCGATTGATGAATAAGCTAATTGGTTTTCGTATTGAAGTTCTTCTTTTCTTATTTTGCAAAATATACAAGGATTGTTTGGATTTTTCATCTTTGAATAAGAGAATTATATATTT
>CACMDE010000020.1 GCA_902612345.1 uncultured Pelagibacteraceae bacterium
AGTGAAAAAATGGCCATAGGACATTTTCTGGATGGAAAAGCCTCTTTAGTAGTTGGAACTCATACACATGTTCCAACAAATGATGCGAGAATATTGTCTGGTGGAACTGGTTATTTGACAGATGCAGGAATGTGCGGAGATTACGACTCTGTTATAGGTATGGACAAAAACAATTCTATAAAAAGGTTTTTTAAAGAAGAGTCAAAAAAACATTTTCCTTCAAAAGGTGAAGCTTCGATATCTGGTGTAATTGTAGATATAAATGAAGAAACCGGTTTGGCTTTAAAAATTAAAAATTATATAATGGGGGGCGTGTTAAATAATACAGAGTAATTTTATGGCAGGTCATTCTCACTGGGCAGGAATAAAACATAAAAAAGGAAGAGCAGACAAAATAAGATCTAAGATATTCTCAAAAATTTCAAGGGAAATTACTGTTGCTGCAAAACTAGGAGATAAAAATCCAGAGATGAACCCTAGACTTAGAGCCGCAATCCAGTCTGCGAGGGCGGCAAACATGCCAAAAGATAATATAGACAGAGCAATAGACAAGTCTGAAGCAGGTGATCAATCAAATTTTGATAACATTAGATATGAGGGTTTTGGGCCTAAAAATATTGCAGTAATTGTTGAGACTTTAACAGATAACAAAAATAGAACAGCATCGTCAATAAGAACTCTATTTCAAAAAAATGGAGGGAGACTTGGGTCTCAAGGATCATCTTCTCATAATTTTAAACAAATAGGTATAATTAAAATAGATTACAATCTTATATCCGAGGAAAATGTTCTTGATTTAGCCTTAAATGCAGGTGCCGAAGATTGCATCTCCTATAATGAAAATTTACATGAGATACACTGTGATAAAGATGAAATTTACAAAGTCAAAAAACTATTGGAGATTGAAATTGACTCATTTATATCAACAGCAATTGAATGGACACCTATAAATTTTATTTATGTAAATAAAGCCGAAAAAGATGATATTATAAATTTTTTAGAAAACCTTGAAGATGATGACGATGTACAGAATGTGTATAGCAACGTTAAATTTAATTATTAAATGTATATAATTGGAATAGATCCCGGAATATCTGGTGCAATATGTTTTTTAAAAGATGGAAAGATTATAGATGTCATAGAGATGCCTTCAATGGCGGAAGGTAAAAAAAATAAAAAACAAGTAAATGGAAACCAGCTTTTTAATGAGATAAAATTACGAATAACAGATATTCACGAAGATACTGTTTCTGTGGTAGTGGAACATGTAACTGCAATGCCGGGACAAGGTGTTACAAGTATGTTTAATTTTGGCCAATCTTTTGGAGTAATCAAAGGCATATGTTCAGCAATGCAGTTGCCAGTACATTTTGTAAGACCTGCTAAATGGAAAAAATATTTTAATTTAATAAATTCCTCAAAAGACGCAAGCAGATCTCGTGCGATAGAAATATTTCCTAAAGTTTCGGACAAATTGAAAAGGAAGAAAGATTCAAATAAAGCTGATGCAATTTTAATAGCTAGTTATTATTATAACACTTATAAAACCAAATAAAATCGAGGATTATAGAGTCATATTCATGACACATTTTAGTGTGAGAAGAGTCACATGGAAGCAGATATAGCAACGCAAGCTGTTGGACTAACCTCAAGTGCAGATTTCTCTATTCTAAATTTATTTATTAGAGCGGACATTATAGTAAAATTAGTAATTATAATGTTAATCGCAGCATCAATTTATTCTTGGGCAATTATATTTGAGAAATTTAGAATGTTTAAAAAAATTAATGTTTCTACCTTAGAATTCGAAGAAAAGTTTTGGAGATCTAAATCAGCAGAAACCTTTTATAATAATTTACCATCAGACATGGATGATCCTATGGCAATGGTGTTCAAAGAGTCAATGCAAACTGTTTTAAAATCTAGATCTAAAGCAAATCTTGCTGAAAGATTAACAAATATAATGGCAACTAACATTGAAAAACAAATGTCAGTTATAGAAAAAAATTTTACTTTTTTAGCAACTGTTGGAGCCACAGCTCCTTTTATTGGTTTATTCGGTACAGTCTGGGGAATAATGAATTCATTTCAATCAATTGCAATTTCAAGAAATACAAGTTTAGCAATAGTAGCACCAGGTATAGCAGAAGCTCTCTTTGCAACAGCATTAGGATTACTTGCTGCAATACCAGCAGTAGTTGCTTATAATAAATTTAATAGCGATGCTAGAAAGTATTCAAATAAGCTTGACGATTTTTCAAAAAGATTTTTAGCAATTATTTAATATGGCTTTTAAACTCGGTCGATCATCTAGAGAACCTATGAGTGAAATTAATGTAACTCCTTTCGTAGATGTTATGTTAGTTTTGTTAATAATATTTATGGTCACCGCGCCACTTTTAACAGTTGGAGTACAAGTAGATTTACCTGAAACTTCAGCAGACTCACTACCTGAAGAACAAGAACCATTAACATTAACAATAAACTCAAAAGGCGAAATTTTTATTCAGGAGTCTAAAGTGGAGTTCGATAGTTTGATAGCGAAAATATTAGCAGTATCAAAAAATAGAACAGATACTAGAATTTATGTTAGGGGTGACAAGGCAATAAATTACGGAAGAGTACTTGAAATAATGGGAATGTTGTCTGGGTCAGGATTTACAAAAGTTGCACTGATATCTGAACCATACAAAGACAGGTAGAAAATGCCTCAAAATTTAATTCTATCACTTTTATTCCATTTTTCAGTAATTGTTATAGCGGTCGTAAGCTTTCCCTTTATAGCAAAAAAACCAATTGATATACCTCCATTAGTTTCAGTAGAATTGATACAAATAACAGATCAGACAAATATCCCCTTTGCTCCTAAAGCAGAGAAAATTATTGAAAAAGTTAAGAAAGAAAAAGAAAAATTGGTGTCAGAACAAGCTCCACCAAAAAAAGTAAAAAAAGAAAAGCCTGATGTAATCCCGTTACCTGATCAAGAAATCGAAAAAATAAAAAAAGTTGAAAAAGAAAAACAAAATCCAAAAATAGAAGAGAACAAAGCAAAACAAGTGTCAGAATTTGAAAAAAAAGAGTTGTTTGACCCAAATAATATTGCCGCTCTTATAGATAAATCAAAAGAAAATTTTGCTGAAACAAATAAAAAAAATGATGAAATTACCCAGTCACAAGACGAAACTATGAAATTATCTGGATTAACTTTAAATGAGGAAGATGCATTGAAAGCACAAATTTTTGGTTGCTGGAGTATACCTTTAGGTTTACCTTACAATGAAAATTTATTAGTTAGAATTAAATTGAAACTTAAACCAGATGGGACAGTGATAAAATCTGAAATATTAGATCATGCTAGAATGAATAAACCAGGGCAAGGATTTTATAAAGTATTAGCTGAAAGCGCATTAAGAGCTATAAAGCTTTGTCAACCTTTAAGAGTACCAACAACTGGGTATGAAAAGTGGAAAGATCTTCAATTAAATTTTGATGCGAGAGAGATGTTAGAAGGGTGATGAAAAAAATAAATCTATTAACACTTTTAATCTTTATAATATTTCCTTTTAAACTTAATGCATTAATTGAAGTAGATATTACTAGAGGAAACTTAAATCCTTTACCAATAGCTGTATCTGCGCTCTATTCAGATAAAGAGACAACTGAGTCTCTAAAAAAAGAGATTAAAATTGATGAAATAGGTTATGAAATATCAATAGTTATTGAGAATAACCTTAAAGCTACTGGGTTATTTAACCCGTTAGAGAAGAATGCTTTTTTACAAAAACCAGATGTAGCACATTTGAAACCAAGATTTGAAGATTGGTCTTTAATTAAAGCTCAAGCATTAATTACAGGTAAAGTAGAATTTAAAGATAACAAAGTCAGAGTTGAATTTAGACTGTGGGATGTCTTAGCGGGCAGGGAAATGTTAGCATTAGCTTTCACTACAGTTCCAAATAATTGGAGAAGAATTGGACATATTATTTCTGATAAAATTTATGAGAGATTAACTGGAGAGAAAGGATATTTTGATACAAGAATTATTTACGTTTCAGAGGAAGGGCCAAAAACAAAAAGAATAAAAAAACTTGCTATCATGGATCAGGATGGATTTAATACAAAATATTTAACACTTGGAAATGAATTAGTTCTAACTCCAAGGTTTAATCCAACAAATCAAATGGTAACGTATCTTTCTTACTTTAAAAATCTTCCTAGGGTGTATTTACTTGATATCGAAACAGGAATTCAGGAAGTTGTTGGAGATTTTCCTGGAATGACTTTTGCCCCTAGATTTTCACCAAATGGAAAAAAAATAATTATGAGTTTTGCTAAAGATGGAAATTCTGATATTTACACCATGAATTTAGAAAATAGAATTGTTGAAAGAATTACAAATCATCCATCAATAGACACCTCACCTTCATATTCACCTGATGGCAAATTTATAACTTTTAATTCTGATAGAAGTGGCTATCAACAGATTTATGTTATGAAAAGTGACGGATCTAAAGTGAAAAGAATTTCTTTTGGCAACGGCTTATATGGAACGCCAGTTTGGTCACCTCGTGGAGATTTAATTGCATTTACAAAACTCCACAAAGGAAAATTTTACATAGGAGTTATGAGAACCGATGGAACAGGGGAGAGATTATTAACTGAAAATTATTATCAAGAAGCACCGTCTTGGTCGCCTAATGGAAGAGTATTAATTTTTTATAGAGAAACAAAATCAAACAGTGAAGGAGAAGGGTTTTCAGCAAAACTCTGGTCTATAGATTTAACAGGTTATAATGAAAGGCTAGTTCTTACAGAAACGGACGCCTCGGACCCATCTTGGTCCTCATTACTCAGTAATTAGCATATATATAGTAATATTTCCTAATATTTACGGTTGATTTCTTATCTTGAAAGATTTATTTAGTTGTGAAACTAATAGCTTATAAAAAAGAATTTAAGGAGCAGTATGATATTTAAAAAATCAACCTACAAACTAATTTTAGCATCAATTTTTGGTTTATTATTATCAGCATGTGCACAACAAGCTGCAAAAATTGACTCGCAAATACAAGGCGATGTTTATACTGGAACGGATACAGTAGAATATTTAGCGGATGGAGTTCCTGACAGAGTATTCTTTGCAACTAACGAATCAGTTTTAACTACTGCTTCAAGAGATACATTAAGAAAGCAAGCAGCCTGGTTAAGAAAAAATTCAGACATTAATGTAGTTTTAGAAGGACATGCTGACGAGAGAGGAACTAGAGAATATAACTTAGCTTTAGGAGAAAGAAGAGCTAACGCAGCAAAAGATTATTTAATGACTTATGGTATTTCAGAAAATAGAATTTCTGTAATAAGTTATGGTAAGGAAAGACCAGTAGATTCTGGATCAAATCCTTTGTCTTGGTCAAAAAACAGAAGATCTGTTACAGTAAAAGCTAATTAAATATATTTATTTAGAATATTAAGACCCATTACTTTAATTTAAAGTGATGGGTCTTTTTTTTGCCATCATTCTATCTAAAAACTATTATTAACCTATGATAAAGAAATATATTTTACAAATACTATCAATAACTTTTTTGATAAATATATATTCTAGCAGTGGTCATTCGGATAATCACAATGTGATTCAAATTTTAGAAACTTTAAAACAAGATATAAAAACTTTAGAAAGAGCGGTTTATTCAGACTCTTTTGAAAAAAAAAATAATAACAATGGTGAAGATTCTTTGTTGGAAAATAGTTCAGAAGAAGCTTTGACTAGACATCTTTTGAAATTATCAGAAATTGAAAATCAATTTAGAGATTTAACTAATAAATTTGAAGAAATTAATTTTAAGCTCGACAAACTTTCAAATAGGTTAACAAAATTACAATCTGATAATCAACTTCGATTTGAACAAGTTGAAAAAACAATGGGCAATGTTGTAAGCAAAGGTGCTGCAAATATCTCAGAAAATGCAGTAGATGATAACAAATTATTACCAGGAACATCGGAGCCGCAAGATCTAGGAAGTATATCTTATAAAGATATGACTACTAGTG
>CACMDE010000021.1 GCA_902612345.1 uncultured Pelagibacteraceae bacterium
TAGAAATAATTAGTGCTAAAATGATTAATACGAATATCTTTTTCAACATAGCTTTTTGCCAATATTTTCAATTTCCAATAAATTCCTGAATTTATTTATAAATTCATCAAAATTACCATCATTCTTAATTTTTTTTACATACCTGAGTTTTGCTGATCTTGAGGGTAAATTTTTTTTAATTTCCTCTGAGGAGGGTAAAATCACTTTTTTATTCATCAATTCAAAAATTTTGTTCGTATTATTTGGGATGGGTAAATATCTGGAAACTCTTTTATCTTCTGAATAATTTTTAAAAAAGAATTTAACTATTTTGTCCTCCAAAGAATGAAAGGTGACAACTATAATATAACTATTAATCGGTAATAATTTATATGCATTTATTAAACCATAAATTAGCTCACTTACTTCTTGATTAACAAAAATTCTTAGAGATTGAAAAATTTTTGTAGATTTATTTATTTTAAAATTATAATTTTTTTTTCTTTATTAATTATTTCAACTAAGTCCTTTGTTGAAATTGATTTTTGTGATCTTTTTTTTAAAATTCTATTAGAAATTTTTCTTGCATCCTTTTCATCACCAAAATATTTAAATATTTTTGTAAGTTCTTCTTTATCTAATTTATTTACTACCTCATGAGCTGAAAAGGAATTAAAACCCATTTGCATATTTAATTTACCTTTAAAATTAAAAGATAATCCTTTTTTATCATCGAATATTTGATCGGTTGAATAACCCAAATCAAAAATAATTGCTTTAATATTATTTGATTCTATGTTTTTAATTTCACTAAATTTTTTATGATTAAATTCGAACCTATCTTTAAAATGTCTTTTAAATTTTTTTGACAAATTAATTGCATTAATATCTCTATCAAAAGCAATTACTCTATTATTAGGATTTTCAAGAATTTTTTCTGTATACCCTCCTTGTCCAAAAGTACAATCTAAAAAAGTGCCACTATATCGAGGGGAAATGATCTTGATTAATTCATCAAGTAATACTGGAAAGTGTTTTTTTTCCAGATTTATAGTGGCACTCATCTATTTTTTTGAAGAACATTAATTTTTTTGTCTTCTCAAAAATGCAGGAATTTCTAGTTCATCCTCCTCTACTTCTTCTTTGTCCTCATCTTGGTTATTTTGAGTAGTATTATTATCAAAAAGCTCAAAACTTCCTTCATCTTGAAGACCGAAGTTTTCTAATCCGTTAGATGGTTCTGTTTCTACATTATCCTTTTTTTCTATTTCGTTTGTTTCATTTGCTAATGTTTCATGATGTATCTCTCCATCAACCTTAGCTGTCGATTCATTAATATTCTCAGAATATTGAGATACATTCAATCCGTCTTCATTTTCTACTTGCACCTCATCTTCAAGTTTTAAAGCCGTAGCACCGTCTGAAATAGGAGTATTTGATGAAGATTGAAAATTAAATGATTCAGACATATTTATTCCTGAAAAATCTGAGTACCCAGGATTTCTATTCTGTATTCTATGAACCATATTGATTACAGATTTTGTCTCAGGTTGCTGACCATCCAAAGATGTTGCAACAATAGATACACGCATTTTACCATCAAGTTGAGGGTCGGTTATTGCGCCAATAATCAATTCTGCCTCTGGGTCTACCTCAGCTCTAACTTTATTTACAGCCTCATCAACTTCAAAAAGTTTAAGATCTTTGCCGCCAGTGATATTTACTAACAATCCTTTTGCACCCTTCAAAGTGTAATCATCAATTAATGGGTTAGTGATCGCCATTTCTGCAGCTTTAATTGCCCTACCTTCTCCGTCAGCCTCTCCTGTTCCCATCATAGCTTTACCCATAGCGCTCATAACTGACTCAACGTCTGCAAAATCTAGATTGATAAGACCAGGTCTTACCATTAAATCTGTAATACTTTGTACGCCATGTAATAAAACATCATTTGAAAGTTCAAATGATGATTCAAAAGTAGTTTCTTCATTTGCAATTTTAAATAAATTTTGATTCGGAACAACGATAATTGTATCAACGTGTCTTCTTAGTTCCTCTAAACCTTGTTGAGCTCTTCTCATTCTTGAAGGACCTTCATATAAAAAAGGTAGAGTAACAACACCTACAGTCAAAATATTTAATTCTTTTGCTGCTCTTGCAATAACGTGTGCTGCGCCTGTTCCTGTTCCACCCCCCATTCCAGCTGTAATAAAACACATATTTGCACCTTGCAAAATATTAATAATTTCATTTAAAGATTCATCTGCAGAAGCTTGGCCGATATCATGTTTCGCACCAGCTCCCAATCCTTTTGTAAGATTTACCCCCAATTGAATTTTTGTTTTTGCTTTATTTAGTTTAAGATCTTGAGCATCCGTATTTACTGCAATAAACTCAACTCCTTGAAGTCCTGCATCTATCATACCGTCAATTGCATTTCCTCCTGCTCCTCCAATTCCAAGAACTAGTATTCTTGGTTTAAGTTCTCTAATATCTGGTGCTCTAAAATTAATTGTCATCTATCCCCCACTATTGTTTGTTAAATTGTAGCTCCCATTTAAGACTGCCTCTATGAATGTTTGATTTTTTCTTAGCAGTAAGCTTAAATTTTTCAAAAGTAGTTGGTTCCCAAATTTGAAATGTTTTTCCTTGACCAACAAATAAAATGCTTTTTCTTATCTTGGCATGTTTTAATAATTTCACTGTAAGTAAAATTCTTCCTTCCCCGTCAAATTGTAAATTTATACTCTCTGACAAAATTGAAGTTGCAAAATAATCTTTTTTCTCGTCGAAAGGATTTAGCGTATCTATGGAATTTGATATTTTTTCGATCCTGTCTTGAGGCCAAGCTTCTACACATTGGTAATTGAAAGATGGATAACAAATTACTCCATTATAACCAATATTTGATAAATATGACCTAAAGGAAGCTGGCACTGATACCCTTCCTTTTTTGTCTAATTTGTTTTCGTATGTAGATAAAAACATAAAACATAATATAACCCATATTTGGGTTTTTATGGGATATTATGGGTTTTATAAACCTTCGTCAAGAGCTAATAATTTTCTATTTTAGGATAGAACAAAGCTAAAACAAACTTGACGATTTTGAAAATATTAATTAGTTAAGAAGTGCCAGATAAACTATAAGCCGGGTTCTGTCATTTAAACTTACCATTTATCTAGGCCTTAAATCACTTTAAGGCTCAAGCAACTAACCCTGATGACTAGCCAAAGATAGCTTTTAGTTATTTCTAACAATGTCATCTCTACTCAGTCTTGCTCTCAGTGGGGTTTTCCATGCACTGCTTGTTACCAAACAGCCGGTGTGCTCTTACCACACCTTTTCACCCTTGCCTTGTTGAGGCGGTTTATTTTCTGTGGCACTATCCCTGGGGTTACCCCCGCCAGCCATTAACTGGCACTGTATCTTTGTAGAGCCCGGACTTTCCTCATCATAATATATGATGCGATAAGTCATTTATCTGGCAAACTCAAAATATGTATTATTTAACTTTTATCAAGAAAAAAATTATTTAATATTTACTAATTCTTTGGCAATAAATAAACATTCTTTATCAATTATGCCATTAATCAACCTTTGCCTAAAATGTCTTTGAAAACTTTTAACTAAATTCCTTTTTTTCAACGAAATTTGTTTTTGAGGAAAATAACCAATTTTATAAAGGAATTTAAAAAACTTTTTTTCTTCGATTTTAGAAATCTTTTGTTTCCTCATTTTTTTAAGATATTTTTCACTTTTTTTATGCCAAATCCCAATTTTATATTTTGACAAATGCTCCCACGGAAATTTTTCACCAGGATCTTTTTTTCGTTCATATGCGATATCAGAATGCCCAAGTATATTTGTTTTTTTTATATTATATTTTTTAATTAAAAATTTAGATAATCTTATTATCGAATTAATTTGTTTTTTGCTGAAATTTTGATAACCATATTGATGACCATTATTGGAAATTTCTATTCCAATTGATTTTTTATTTAGTAATTTATCTCTTTTCCAATTAGATTTTCCTGCATGCCATGCATCATAGTTTGTGGGAACCATTAAGATAATTGTGCCATTTCTTTTAACAAAATAGTGACAGCTTACTTTGGAGCTGACATCAGTTAGTCTTTTTATCGCCTTACTTTCGCTACTCATACCGGTATAGTGATAAATAAGATATTTAATGTTTTTTCTAATTCTTGTACAGGTTGAAAAATTAGGTGAATAATTAATTAAGGTTTTTATGCGCATTTTTAGAACATTTAATATAAAATATAGATTTACTTTTATAAAGGATACAATAAAAAACATATTAATGAATAGGCTATTTAAAGTTTTAATTATTTCATTTTTTTTAGCTACTTCCTCATTTGCGGGCAGTGATGGTAAGAATGAATTATCAAAAAACCCTAATGGAGAAGTCAAAGATTGTTTTGAAACTATTAACAGGGGAGTTTTTGCTTTTAATGAAGGTTTAAGAAAAATAGTTTTTGAACCTCTTGCAAAAGGCTACTTATATTTGCCATCACCAGTAAGATCGGGAGCTGGTAATATGTTAAACAATCTTACAAATGTAGTTACAATACCAAATAATGTACTTCAGGGTGATTTTGGTTTAGCCGCAAAAAATACTGCAAGGTTTACAATTAATACCACTGTTGGAATATTAGGTATTTTTGATCCAGCTTCAAAAATAGGATTAAATGATTATGACGTAGAAGATTATGGTCAAACTTTAGGGAGTTGGGGTGTGAGTGAAGGTTGTTATTTAGTTTTACCAGTATTGGGTCCATCGACAGCCAGGGACACGATTGCAAGTATAGCTAGTTTTTCAGGAGGAGATGCTTGGTATAATGTAACTGTAAAAAATGACACACATTACGTTTCTGATTTTGATTATTATTTTTCAAGAGGGGCTAGAGGTGTGGACTTTTTAGCAAAAAATTTGGGAGCACTTGACAACCTTGAGGAAAATTCGATTGATTTTTATGCATCAGTTAAAAGTTTATATCTTCAAGAAAGAAGAAAGCAAATAGCCAATGCGGATGTAATAACAGAAACGTTCGATGATAGCGATTGGGAAGAAATAGAAAATCAATAATTCTAAATAATGAAAATTTTAAAAACAACTTTTTTAATTTTTTTTTTTATTATTTATACGTATTCCTCGTTTGCAAAAAACCCATCAGAATTTATTTCTGAAGTAACTAGGAATGCATCTGAAATTTTAAAAGAAAATATATCTGTTGATGAAAAAGCTCAAAAACTAATTATTTTAGCAGAAGATTCTGTCGATATAGACGGTATAGGTTTATATTCCCTCGGAAAACATAGAAAGAATATTAATGATGAACAACTAGATAGATATAAAAAAATTTTTAGAAATTATTTTTTAAAAAGTTTTTCAAGTAGGTTATCTCAATATTCCGATCCAAAAATAAATGTAATTGCTCAAAAAGTAGTTAACAAAAAATATACGATAGTTTCATCTATTTTAGTTGAAACAGCAGAAAGACCAGAAATTAAAATTGATTGGAGAGTATATACAATTAATCCAGACAAACCTTTAATAAGAGATTTAATAATTGAAGGTCTTAGTTTAGCCAGAACTCAGAAGGAAGAGTTTAATTCTGTAATCCAAGGGGCTGATGGTAATGTAAACGCCCTTTTTATAAATTTAGAAAATTTTAATTCAAAATAATATTTTTATATTTTAATTTTATTGAATTTGGTGGGCCCGCCAGGACTCGAACCTGGGACCAATACATTATGAGTGTACTGCTCTAACCAACTGAGCTACAGGCCCTTAATTAAAATTATCTTTTACTTTTTTTTATTAATAATTCAATACAATTTTGTTGAATTACCCTTATACAAAATAAATTTTGAAATAACTTACAATTAGAAAGGATAAAAAATATAAATAGATAACAGTAAAATTATTATTTAATTTCAATTTTTGAATATCAATTTTTAAATTAAAAATTAAAAAAAATAGAATTAATAAAAAAGGATCAAAATAC
>CACMDE010000022.1 GCA_902612345.1 uncultured Pelagibacteraceae bacterium
TCCAATGAAATATGGTTTATTTCCAGGAGGAAAGAAAATTAGATCAAAAGTAATTTTTGACATTGGGAGTATTTTTGGTGTCAAAAGAAAACATTTATTAATATTAGCAGCATCGGTAGAAGCCATTCATGCTTACTCTCTTATTCATGACGACCTACCTTGCATGGATGATGATAAATTGAGAAGGGGCAAACTTTCTACTCATGTTAAATTTGGTGAGTCCACCGCAATATTGGCAGGTAATTCTTTATTAACAACAGCATTCGAAATATTGAGTGATAATAATTTTAAAGTTGAAAATAAAATTAAGTCTAGATTAATTAACCTTCTTTCAAGATGTTCAGGTCAAACAGGTATTGCAGGAGGCCAATATCTAGATCTAAGCTATGAAAAAAAAAAAGTCTCTCTAAAAAAAATTTTAAACATGGAACTTAAAAAAACTGGAAAGTTATTCGAATTTTGTTGTGTTGCACCTTTGTTAATAAATAAAAATAAAATCAATATAAATTCTTTTTCAAAAATGGGAAAAGATATTGGATTATTATTTCAAATAGTTGATGATTTAATCGATTTTAAAGGAAACACAAAAATAGCTGGTAAAAAAACAAAAAAAGATATTAAAAAGGGTAAGGCTACTATAATTAGTTTACTTGGGTACAAAAATGCAGTTAAATACGCTGATAAACTTAAACATAATATTTATAATAAATTGAGACCGTACAATAAGAAGGCTGATGATTTAAGAGAAACAATAAAATTTATTATGGAAAGAAAAAACTAAATGTCAAATTATAAGTTTTTAGATAACATAAATTTTCCTTCTGATCTAAAAAAACTATCTAATTCAGATTTAAAAGTTCTTTCAAATGAAATAAGAGAAAAAATGATTGAAGCAGTATCAAAAACTGGAGGACACTTGGGTGCAGGCTTAGGTGTTGTGGAATTAACAGTAGCTCTTCATTATATATTTGATACACCAAAAGATAAAATTATTTGGGATGTTGGGCACCAATCATATCCACATAAAATATTAACAGGAAGAAAAGATAAAATTGAAACCTTAAGAACCGGAGGTGGATTATCTGGTTTTACCAAAAGAGATGAAAGTGAATATGACCCATTTGGTGCCGCACATAGCTCAACCTCAATTTCTGCAGCTTTAGGTATTGCTACTGCGAATAAACTTTCAAATAAATCTGAGGATGTGGTAGCTGTAATTGGTGATGGAGCTCTTAGTGCTGGAATGGCATATGAAGCTATGAATAATGCTGGATCATCTAAAACTAAGATGATTGTTATTTTGAATGATAATGATATGTCTATTGCTAAGCCAGTTGGAGCTTTAAGAACTTATTTAGCTAAAATTTTATCCGGTAAAATTTATTTCAGTTTAAGAGAAACAATAAAACTAGTTATCTCGTCTTTTTCAATGAGATTTATGAAAAAAGCAGGAAAAGCAGAAGATTTTTTCAGATCTGCAGTCACTGGGGGTACTTTATTTACTTCACTCGGATTTTATTATGTTGGACCAATTGATGGTCATGATATCGATGTATTAATTTCTGTTTTAGACAATGCAAAGAAAATGAAATATGATGGGCCTATATTAATCCACATCAAAACTGAAAAAGGAAAAGGATATAAATTTGCTGAAAAATCCTTAGATAAATACCATGGGGTTACAAAGTTTAATGTATTAACTGGTAAACAAGATAAAGGAAAAAGTTCAGCTCCATCTTATACTAAAATATTCGCTGACACATTAATTAAACACGCTGAAAAAGATAGTAAGATTATTGGAGTTACTGCGGCAATGCCAGGTGGTACAGGGCTAGATCGTTTTGCTGAAAAATTTCCTGAGAGAATGTACGATGTAGGAATTGCTGAACAGCATGCTGTAACTTTCTCTGGAGGTTTAGCAACGCAAGGTTACAAACCATTTACAGCAATTTATTCAACTTTTTTGCAAAGAGCTTATGATCAGGTAGTACATGATATCGCAATACAATCTCTTCCAGTGAGATTTGCAATTGATAGAGCAGGGCTTGTTGGAGCGGATGGACCAACACACGCAGGTTCTTTTGATATTACATATTTATCAACACTTCCAAATTTTGTAGTTATGGCAGCCAGTGATGAGTCCGAACTGGTTAAAATGATTAATACCTCTGTTCAAATTAATGATAGACCTTCTGCATTTAGATATCCAAGAGGAAATGGTATAGGAATAGAATTACCAAAAGAAGATCAAAAATTAATTATTGGTAAAGGAAGATTTATTAAAGAGGGAAAACAAGTAGCTATCGTAAATTTTGGAGCTAGACTTCAAGAATGCTTAATTGCAGAAAAGAACTTATCAAAGAAAGGAATTTTTCCTACCATATTTGATGCAAGATTTGCTAAGCCGCTTGATGAAAATTCTCTTTGGCAAATTACAACTAATCATGATTTAATTATTACAATAGAGGAGGGGTCAATTGGTGGTTTTGGTTCCCATGTTAACCATTTTTTAAATGAAAAAAATTTATTAGATAAAGATATTAGATTTAGATCGATGATTTTACCGGATTTATTTATTGATCATGATAAACCTGAAAACATGTACAAAACTGCAGGATTGGATGCTTTATCTTTAGAAAATAAAATTATAGATACATTGAATTCAAAAATAGTATTGAAAAAAACTAATTAATCTCCACATTGAGCTTTATTCATAAGATAATGATCAAGTAAAACACAGTGCATCATTGCTTCGCCAATTGGAACTGCACGAATTCCAACGCAAGGATCATGTCTACCTTTAACAGAAATAGAAGTATTTTTTCCTTTTTTATCAATTGTTTTTCTTTCTTTTAGAATAGATGATGTAGGCTTGACAGCAAATGAAACAATTATATCTTGTCCTGTAGAAATTCCTCCAAGTATTCCGCCAGCATTGTTAGTTTTAAAAATTGTTTTTTTTCCTTTTTTAGAAATTTCGTCCGAGTTTTGCTCGCCGGTTAATTTTGCAGAGTTCATTCCAGATCCAATATTTACACCTTTTACAGCATTAATACTCATTAATGCAGATGCAATATCCATATCTAATTTTGAGTAAATTGGAGCTCCTAAACCAATAGGTATACCTTTTACTCTAACTTCTATTACGGCTCCACAAGATGACCCTGACTTTCTAATAGCTAAAAGATATTTCTCCCAAAGTTTTAAAATTTTTTTGTCAGGACAAAAAAAAGAATTTTTGCTTATAAATTTTTCGTCCCAATTTTTGGGATTACTTCCTAAAATTCCAACTTGTGTAACGGCTCCAGTGACTTTATATTTTTTTCCAATTTTCTTTTCCAATACTTTTTTTGCAATCGCACCTGCTGCAACTCTTGAGGCAGTTTCTCTCGCTGATTGTCTCCCTCCACCTCTATAATCCCTTATTCCATATTTCATAAAATAAGTATAGTCAGCATGCCCGGGTCTAAATTTAGATTTAATTGATTCATAGTCTCTGGATTTTTGATCTTCATTATAAATTATTAGAGATATAGGTGTTCCTGTTGTTTTTCCCTCAAATACACCAGACATGATATGAACTATATCTTTTTCTTTTCTTTGAGTGACAAATTTATTTTGACCTGGCTTTCTTTTATTTAATTCTTTTTGAATATCCTCGGCCTTAATTTGAATGTTTGGTGGGCAACCATCAATGATGCAGCCTATAGCTGGCCCATGAGACTCACCCCAAGTAGTAAACCTAAAAAACTTTCCAAAAGTATTAAATGACATTATATCTGTTATATAGTTTAATTTGTCGAAATTATGAATAAAAAAAATAATTTGGGGCTGGATATTTGTTTCATGAATGAAGATGATCCATTTGTAGTTTTTAAACAATGGATGTCTGAAGCAGAAAAAAATGAGATTAATGATCCAAATGCTGTTGCATTAGCTACTGTAAACGAATCCAACCAACCAGATGTAAGAATGGTATTATTAAAGGAGTTTAATAATAATGGTTTTGTTTTTTTTACAAACTTGAACAGTAAAAAAGGAACTGATTTGAAAAGAATGCCCAAGGCATCAATGTGTTTCCATTGGAAATCATTATTGAGACAAGTGAGAATCTCTGGAAATATTTCTTTAATAAGCGATAAAGAAGCTGACGAATATTTTAATTCTAGACCCTATCTAAGTAGAATAGGAGCATGGTCATCTAATCAGTCAAAACCAATGGAAACAAGAGATGCTTTTTTAAATAAAATTGAAGAATATAAAAGTAAATTTGTAGATCAAAATAAAGTACCAAGACCAAAACATTGGTCTGGTTTTTTGCTTTCACCTCAAAGAATAGAGTTTTGGAAAGATGTAGAGGGAAGACTTCATCAAAGATTAGAGTACTTAAAAGATTTAAATTCTTGGAAAAAACAAATTTTATATCCTTAAAAATTACGTTCTAAAGAAAATGTAGTTAAATTTTTAAGTATATTTTTTTCACTGCTATTTTGAAAAATATTTAAAGAATTTGACGCTAAGTTTATATAGTGTTCAGCTTTCTTATAACACTCATCAATTATATTATGATTTTTAATTAATTGAAGAACTTTTTTTAAATCATCTTCTGTTCTTTTTCCTTTAAGGAAAAAATCTTTTAGTAATTTTTTTTCATTATCATTTATTTTTTGAAAAAGTAAAATTATTGGAAGTGTTACCTTGCCTTCAAAAAAATCATTTCCAATGTTTTTTCCGAAAATTTTCAAATCAGAATTATAGTCTAAAGTATCATCTGCTATTTGAAATGTAAGACCAAGATTTTTACCATAAGATTCTAACGCATCTTTATATTTATTTTCTTTTTCTGTAATAATAGAACCAATTTTTGCTGCAGCTAAAAATAAAGCTGCGGTTTTATTTGAAATAA
The DNA here is from genome assembly GCA_902612345.1 of uncultured Pelagibacteraceae bacterium. Classification (GTDB taxonomy): domain Bacteria; phylum Pseudomonadota; class Alphaproteobacteria; order Pelagibacterales; family Pelagibacteraceae; genus Pelagibacter. The sequence goes on from CACMDE010000022.1 coordinate 4,907, forward strand.
TTTTTAAATATGTTTCTTCTAGCATATCAGCATCACCTCTGTGCTGTAATTGTAAGATTTCACCTTGTGAAATTAAGGCAGAGGTAGAAGAAAGTAATTTTAATATTTCTAAATTTCCATCCTCTACCATCATCTCAAAACATCTACTCAACAGATAGTCACCAACTAAGATGGATGATTGATTTCCCCAAATCTTATTAAGTGTTTTTTTTCCTCTTCTGATCTCACCATTATCAATAACATCATCATGCATTAAAGTTGCTGAATGTATTAGTTCAACACATGCTGCAAAATTCACATCTCTAGATCCCCTTTGGTAACCACATAATTTGGAAGCACCTAAAGTAATTAATGCTCTTAATTTTTTCCCACCCGTATCCAGATGGTAAGATGACATTTTTTTTACTAAATCAACATTACTTTGAAGTTTTTGCTCAATTTTTTCATCAACCATAATCAGCTTATCTTCAACTGATTTTTTTAATTCAAGATAGGAGTTATTTATTTTTTTACTTAATTTAATTACAGAACCCATTAAATTAAGTTATTATATAATCAGATTTAATACACTTATCAATTGACGCACCGTTTTCTTCAACTAAAAGTAAGCTTTATATTATTGATAAAATCTAATAAGCATTAACATGTTTTCTTTTTTCAAAAAAAAAAAAATAATTCCACATATTAAATTAAGTGGAGTAATAGGAAATGTAGGAAAATTTCGACAAGGTTTAGACTTTTGGGGACAAGAGGAAATAATTAAAAAAGCATTCTCAATTAAAAAAAGTCCAGCAGTTGCAATAACTGTTAATTCTCCAGGGGGATCACCGGTACAATCCCATCTTATTTATAAGTTTATAAGGGAACAAGCAAAAGAAAATAATAAAAAAGTTATTGTATTTGCCGAGGATGTTGCCGCCTCAGGAGGTTATCTCATTTCTTGTGCTGGAGATGAAATTTATGCAAATCAAAGTTCTATTATTGGATCAATAGGAGTTATATATTCTTCATTTGGTTTTAAAGATTTAATTAAAAAAATTGGAGTTGAAAGAAG
>CACMDE010000023.1 GCA_902612345.1 uncultured Pelagibacteraceae bacterium
AGCATTTTAGGTTTCAAATTAATTGTTAGAATTTCAGAAGATCCGATAGGAGCAACAATTTATTCTGACAATCGAATATCTGCTTTTTTTATAATGTTTACTAAAATTATAACATACAACTTATGTTATAAAATATTAGTAAATTCAAAATTAATGAAAATTAATTTAGAAAAGTTTGTAATTAATAAAAAAAAAATACTACTCCAATATAATATGAATTTAAACAAGATAAAAAAATATAATATTAAAAGAAAAAAAAATATTTTTTTGAATTTAGGAAGGTTTTGCAAACAAAAAAATCAAACTATTATTTTGAAAGCATTTAGTTATTTAGTAAATAAATATCCAAAAAATGGTTTAAAACTATATTTGTGCGGAGATGGTCCTGATAAATCGAAATTACTTAAATTAGTTGAAAAGTTTAATTTAAAAAAAAATGTAAAGATTTTAAATTGGCAGAAAAATACAGAAAAAAATTTGAAGGAAGCGAAATATTTTATATTTCCATCTTTGTATGAAGGTCTTCCAAATGCTTTAATTGAAGCAGTTAATAATGATTTAATTTGTCTTTGCCCTGATATTAGTGGTGTGAATGATATATGTGGAAAAAATTATTTAAAAATAGATAATAAAAATTTTAATGATATTTTTCATAAAATGAAATTGGCTTATGAAAATTATGAATATCTAACAAAAAAAAATAAGTTAAATAAAAATAAATTAAATAAGTTTATGTTTAAAAATTTACATTTAAAATTATTAAATAATATTAATTAAATGACATTCGTGAAAAATAATTATTATTTCGCAAGGAAAAAGCTCTTTCCAATATGCAGAAGTATTACAGGCAATGGTATAAAAAAAAGTTTAATTCTAATCCAAAAAAAATTTCCTAGACTAAAAATTAAAAAAATTAAATCTCAAAAGAAAATTTTTGATTGGAATGTTCCCCCAGAATGGAATGTTAGAGATGCATCAATAACTGATGAAAATGGAATTAAAATTGTCGACTTCAAAATAAACAATTTGCACTTAGTAAGTTTCTCAATAAGAGTTAAAAGAGTAATTTTAAAAAAAGAGTTGCTAAAACATCTTCATTATAGAAAGGATTTACCCAACTCTATTCCATATATTACATCTTATTATAAAAAAAATTGGGGTTTTTGTATAAGTTATAATCAGTATAAAAAAATAAATAAAAAATATAATAATAAAAGTAAATTTAAAATAAATATTGACAGCGAATTTAATAAAAATGGAAGTTTAAAATATGGTGAACTAGTTTTAAAAGGTAGATCAAAAAAAGAAATATTAATATCCACATACTTATGCCATCCATCAATGGCAAACAATGAACTATCTGGGCCAATTGTATCAATGAGCCTAATTAATTTTTTTCAAAAAAAAATAAATAATAAAACAATAAGATTTATATTCATCCCAGAAACTATAGGATCCATAGCGTTCATATATAAAAACCTTAATTATCTTAAAAAATGGTGTATAGGAGGATATAACTTAACTTGTATCGGTGATGACAGAAATCATTCATGTTTGTTATCAAAAAATTATAATTCACCATCAGACAAATGTCTTTTAGACGCTTATAAAAATCTAAAGATAAAATATAAAATTTACTCTTTTTTAAAAAGAGGATCTGATGAAAGACAATATAATTCACCTGGTATTGATCTAGGTATTACATCAATATTTAGGACTAAGTATGGAGAATATAAAGAATATCATAGTTCACTTGATAATTTTAATTTAGTCACTCTGAAAGGAATAATGGGAGGATTTAAAGTTGCTCAAAGAGCAATTAGTAACTTGCAAAATTCTATAATTCCTCAATCTAATATATTTTGTGAGCCCATGTTATCAAAGAGAAAATTGTACTCTTCATTATCAAAAGTAAATTATAAGACTAATAAATTTAATTTTAGTAAAAAAATTCTGAATTTTCTTCAATATTCTGATGGAAAGAATAGAATAGAGGATATAAGTGAAAAAACAAACTTAAGCTTCAATGAAACAAAAAAAATATATAAATTACTAAAAAAAAATAAATTAGTAGATAATTAAATTAAATGAAATTTAAAACAATCTTTAGAAAAAATATATTTGATTTTAATGAAGTTTTTGAATTAAGAAGTTTTCTAGATGATTCAAAATTATGTAATATTGATTTAAACATATTAGAATTTGAGCAAAATGATTTATTGGCAAAGCATATGTTTTCAAAAAAACTCTTAGATTTAATAAAAGAAAAACTTCAAGATGAAGTATTATTTGTTAATAAATTTGTAATACAAAAAAATAATCGCACATTTAATAAGGAAAAATACCATAAAGATTCGGGAAAAACTCATCAATCAGATCTTCTTTCAAAAAAGGAAAATATTTACGGTAAGATAGGCATTCCACTTCAAGATAATATTAAGGGTGTTGGCGGAGGTATAGATTATCTTAAACCTATGTTATTAGACAACTTTTCTGATAAAAATCAAATAACAAATAAAATCAGAGCATTATATTATATTCTTCAAGATAAATTATTGGATACACAATTATATTCAAAAGCTGGTGATGTAATATATTTTAGTGCTATGATATCTCATAGAACCACTTCGACAAATAAAATAAAAATTAATTCAATACAAGATAAGTATGTAATCTACTTTCAGTTGACTAATTTAAATACAATTAAAGATGTATTAAAAAAAACACGCAATACGGAGAATATTTCATCAGATGATATAAACAAAGAGTTAATTACAAAAGACTTTAATGGTAATAAAATTAAAATTCTTAACAATAACCTTTCCCAAGAAGTTGGTAATTATATTGGATTGTAAAAGATATAAGACGTTTAAAATAATTAAACAAAATGAAACTACTAACCAAGATATATAAAAATTTAAAAGTTTTAGGACCAAAAAGATTTTTAAATGAAATTTCGATAAAATATTTGACTAATTTTTTTCTAAAAATAGCAAAAATCAAAAAAATTTACACACCAAATAACAAAAAATTTAAAAGAATAAAAATTGATATGTCAAATTATTATTCAGAATTATGTGATATAAGTAAAAATTTTAATACTGATAAATCTCCATATAATAGAAATAATTTTAGACATGCATATACTCCAGTTTACCATTATTTATTTAATAAGATTAAAAATCAAAATTTAATTATAGCTGAGATAGGAGTATTAAAAAATGAATCTATCAAGCTATTAAGAGAATATTTTAAAAATGCCAAAATATTTGGTTTAGACAATGAGATTGCCTTAATACAAAAAGCAAAATCAGATGGCTTATTAAATGTTTTTTATGAGATAATTGATATTAAGAGTTCAGATAATATTAAAGATGTATTTAATGGGATAAATGAAAAATTTGATATAATATTTGACGACAGCACACACATCTTTGATGATCAAATAAGAATAATTGAAAATGTAAATAGATTTTTAAAGCCTGGTGGAACTATTATCATTGAAGATGTATATGAATATAATGATGAAAAAAGATATTTTGAAAAATTAAATATGATTAAAGAAACTTTTTCTGAGATATATTTCATTGAAATAGAACATAAAAATATTTTTACACCCCTATGGAAAAACAATAAAATTCTAGTTTTGGAGAAAAAAAATTGAAACTACTAGTTAAAAAGTTTTTTAATTTATTTGGTCTAGAAATTAAAAAAATAAATAACAAAAAACTTAGTTTCGATGATATTTATAAATCAATTTTTAATAAAAAGATTACAATATTTGATGTAGGTGCAAATAAAGGACAATCAATAGAAAGATTTAAAAAAATTTTCCCTCATGCTTCAATCCATGCATTTGAACCCATTCGTAATGAATACGAAAATTTAGTTAAAAAATATTCTCTTGATAAAAGTATAACTATAAATAACTTTGCTTTTGGTGAGGAGAAATACTTAAAAGAAATTAATTTAGCTAAACGAAGTGGTATTTCATCATTTAACAATTTTAATAAAAAACATAAATGGCTTAAAATTCGTAGCGAGCAATATAATACAGAGATAGAAAATTTTTTAGAAGGAAAAGAAGAGGTTCAGGTTGATACACTAGATAATTATTGTTCAATAAATAATATAGAACGTATTGATATTTTAAAAATTGATACTCAAGGATATGAAGATTTAGTTTTAGCTGGAGCAAAAGAAACACTTAAAAAAGATATTATATCAGCTATTGAGCTTGAAATTATTTTTGATAATACCTACGACAAATTCTTAACATTCAGTGACATTGAAAAGTATTTAATTCAAAATTTTAGATTCTCGGGAATTAAAAATTATAACCTTAATTTATTTGAAGGAATAAATTTCTTTGCTGAAGTTTTATATATTAAAAAGAGTATAGTAAACAAAATTGACAACAACTAAACAAAATGAAAAAAAAATTAATTATTTTTGATTTAGATGGTGTATTGATAAACTCTTTAGATAATATGAAATTTGCGCTAAATCAAACATCTAGACAATTAAATATTAATTTGAATTTTGAGATATACAAAAAGTATCTAGGATTACCTTTTAAAGATATTATGAAAAAAATGAAAATAAAAAAAAATATAAA
>CACMDE010000024.1 GCA_902612345.1 uncultured Pelagibacteraceae bacterium
GGGAGATCCTGTTATCTTACACCCTTTGATTTCAGGAACAGACGGTACCTGTTTAGATTGCAGAAGAGGAAACGATATGCACGCAGCCGCTGGAGCTTTTCCAGGCTTAAGTATTAAAGAAGGTGGGTACTCAGAGTTACTTAAGACAAGTGTTAGAAATTTAATTAAATTACCAAAAGTGTTAGCACCAAAAGATGTTGCGCCTTTTTCTGATGCAGGTTTAACTGCTTACAGAGTTGTAAAAAAAGCAACAAGACATTTATTGCCTGGACAGAGTTGTACAATCATTGGTGCAGGAGGCTTAGGTCACATTGCAATACAATGTTTAAAAGCTATGTGCGCCGCAGATATAATCATTGTTGAAAAATCTGAAAAGGCTTTGAAACATGCAATGGAACTAGGAGGCGATCACGGAGTTCTAATTGATGGAAATGAAATTGAAAAAGTTAAAGAACTTACAAAAGGCAAAGGTTCTGAGGCCGTAATAGATTTTGTTGGTGAAAAAGGATCAACCGCCATGGGAATTCAAATGACTTCCAATGGAGGCTTTTATTATATTGTTGGGTATGGAGAAGAAATTAAATCTCTAGCTGTAGATTTAATTATTTCTGAGAAAACAATTGTAGGAAATTTAGTGGGAACGTGGTCTGAGTTATATGAGTTAATGGAGCTGGCTGACAGAGGAAAGGTTAAGCTGTCCATGCAAGAGTATAAATTAGACGATGCTAACAAAGCGCTACATGATCTTAATGACGGAAAAGTCAAAGGTCGTGCGGTGTTGGTTCCATAAATAATAAAAGGAGAGGGAAAGATGAAGACAATAAAGACTTGCGTAACCGCTCTAATATCAGCTTTGTTGGTATTTAGCCCAGTTGCGTACGCAGATAAGTGGAGTGATCAATTTCCACATATCAAAGCTACCGGGGATATTCCTGGTGAGTGTTCTTACGAGTCGATGTCAAAAAAAGACTACTCTGGTAAAACACTTAAAATTAATACTCACGCAGTCCCAGTTATGGGAGAGCCAACAGCTTTACACGCTGAACAGTTTGCAAAACTGACAGGTGCAAAAGTTGATGTAACTCACACACCTGCTGGAGATTTATATGCTAAAGCCATGGTTCCGTTTCAAGCAGGACAGGCTCCATATGATATCGTTTTTGGATTTTCTAATTTCATTAACGATTGGAAAAGATATCTAGAACCAGTTCCAAAAAAATATACTGAAATGAGACAGATGAAAGACGTTACCAAGTCTCACATCGGTGTTGCTTCTTGGGATGGTGTTATGTATCAATTCCCGGTGGATGGTGACAGGCATTATCTAAAATATAGAAAAGACGTAATTGATAATCCTAAATACCAAAAGAAATATAAAGCAGATACAGGTAAAGAACTTCGAGTTCCAAGAACATGGAAAGAGTATGGTGAAATAGCTTCATACTTTAATGGTTGGGATTGGGATGGCGATGGAGAACCAGAATATGGTTCTGCAGAAGTTATGAAAAAAGATGACTTAATGTATGCAGCTTTTTTTAGTAGATCAGTTGCTTATTCTAAAAATCCAAGAACTCCAGGTGGTTTCTTTTTTGATTTAGATACAATGAAACCATTAATCAATAATCCAGGTTTTGTTGAAGCTTTAACCGATTGGGTTGAAGCTACAAAATATGTTCCTCCAGGAGGAATTAACTTTGGATTAGGAGATGAAATTGGTTCTTTTGGTGGTGGCCAAACGCTCTTTAGTTTTTCATGGGATGATGCATTGATTGCAGCTATGCAAGATGATAGTCCAATTAAAAATAAAGTAGCCGCAGCTCCTCTACCTGGTGCTGATAGAGTTTGGAATAGAATGACAAACAGATGGGAAAACCAATACAATCAAGCTCCTTACATCGTATGGGGTTGGGCAGTTGGTGTTGCTAATAAGAGTAAAGTTAAAGAGATGGCATTTGATTACCTATGCTTCTTTGCTAATGATGCAAATCACCAAGCTGACCTAGCAATAGGTAGATTTGGGGTTAATCCATTCAAAAAATCTGATTTTGATCCTAATATCTACATCGATACAATGGGTTGGGATCCAGAAATTGCAAAATCTTACACTGACACTTTATTGGAAATGGAAGAAAAAAGTAAAAATAGAGTATTTCCATTAAGAGTACCTGGTGTTTTTGAATTCACTAGTGCTGTTGCAACAGGAACTTCAAAAGCTCTTGCAGGACAATTATCTCCTCAAGAAGCTTTAGATGAAGTTGCAAAAGAGTGGGAAGCAATACTAAATAGAGTAGGCAAAGATAATGTTAAAGCTGCCTATGCTGTTGGTGTAGCAATGGAAGATAACAAGTTATAAATATAACTTTATTTGTGGTCGTTTAAATTTTAAACGGCCACAACTTAAAAAATCCAAAAATTATGAATTTTAAACACAAGTTTGTTTTTTTATTTCCTGGACTTTTTGTGTTGATTGGAATTTTAATATTTCCAATTATTTTCACTATTAGATTAAGTTTTTCAGGGTGGAATAGTTACACGCCAGAAATGAACTTTATTGGAATAACGAATTATATAAGATTATTTACTGATGATCCTAGATTTTGGGAGTCATTTTTTAGATTAAGTTTTTTATCTGTAACAACAGTTATTCTTCAATACATTATTGGATTTTCTTTGGCTTTAATGGTTTGGAGGGATATAAAATTTAAAAGATTTTTCCGGGTAATGTTTCTAATACCAATGATGACGACTCCAGTTATTATGACTGTAATTTGGAGAACTTTTTTTCATGAATCTTTAGGTCCTGTAAATGATTTATTAGGGGCCTTTGGTGTCGGCCCTAAGTGGTTAAGTGATCCTGCAACAGCAAAAATAACTGTTATTATTGTTGAGGTATGGCAGTGGACACCATTTATGTTTTTACTTCTTCTTGCGGGTTTACTGTCATTACCTAAAGAACCCTTTTTGGCAGCAGCAATAGATGGAGCAAGCGCATTTAGAAAATTTGTTTTTGTTACTTTTCCTTTAATGGCCCCTATATCAATTGGAGCAATAATCATAAGATTAATTGAGGCTTCAAAAATCATGGATACAGTCTTTGTTTTAACATCAGGTGGACCAGGTACAGCAACTGAGACATCTAGTTTTTATATTTATATAAAAGGTTTAAGAGAATTTCAGATGGGTTATGCTGCAACACTATCTTTTACTTATCTTGTAATTATGATTATTAGCTTAACTATTATAGCTAAAGTATTAACTAAATTAATGATTAAGGAATAACATGTACAAATTTTATATTTTTTTAAAATATTCATTTGTTGCTCTTTGGACAATGTTTGTGGTTGCGCCTTTCCTTTGGGCGTTATCAACTTCATTTAAAGATTTCCAATCTGTTAATAGCAAGGTGACATATATTCCATGGATTGATTATCAACCTTCGTTAGAAGGATGGAAAGTTTTGATAAAGTCTCCAGCGAAAGGTGGAGTTGATATTGTTGAACCATATTTTAACAGTATATTTGTAACTTGTACTGCGAGTGTAATTAGTATCTTTTTAGGAACTCTAGCCGCTTATGCTTTATCAAGATTTACTTTTAAAGCAGGTTTTGTTAGAAACAACGACATCACTTTTTTCTTTATTTCACAAAGAATTATGCCACCAATTGTCCTTTCAATACCCTTCTTTATATTTTTAAGTACGATTGGATTGCTAGATAGTCTAATTGGATTAGTTGTTGTTTATATAGTTTTACTTATGCCGATTGCAGTTTGGATTATGGTTGATTTTTTCAATAGAGTTCCAAAAGAATTAGATGAAACAGCACTTATTGATGGGTGTAATCCCTACCAAGCATTTTATAAAGTTGTACTTCCAAACTCTATTCCTGGACTAATTGTGGCCGGCATGTTCTGTATAATTTTTGGATGGATTGACTTCTTTTTTGCATTTATTTTAACTTTCACAGAGGTCCAACTTTTACCTGTTAAAGTAGTAGCGTTAAATTCATCTGTTACTCCATGGTGGAGCTTATCTGCTTCTGCATTAGTTTCTGTTGCTCCACTAATCATAGTAGCATTTATTGTTGAAAGATACCTATCAAAAGGAAATTTATCTGGAGCGTTGAAATAATGAATTTAATTGCAAATAATTTAACTTATAAACCTGATAACGAATTCCATTTAAAAGATGTTTCTTTTAATTTTAAAAAAGGAAATTTGTATACTATTCTTGGAAGAACTCTTTCTGGAAAAACTACACTTTTAAAAACAATAGCTGGATTGTTAAATCCTGATAGTGGCAAAATT
>CACMDE010000025.1 GCA_902612345.1 uncultured Pelagibacteraceae bacterium
TTTAGGATTAGTTTTTGCGACACAAATTAACTCATTTGGTATTGCTGTATTATTCATCAAAAAAGTAGAAAATCCAGAAAAAAAAAGTAGATTACGTAGACTAATTTTAGTTGGTATAATTTTTTGATCTGCCATTAAAGTATAAAATATATTTTTACTTATATCAGGAATTATAACAACTAAATTACCATCTTTTTTTAATAATTTTTTATATCTATTTAATTCTTGGGATGGATTTTGAAAATAATTTATGGTGTGAGATAAAATAATTAGGTCAAAACTTCTATCTATAAAATTTAATTTATCTTCTTTTATAAAAGTGATATTTTTTTTTAAATATGGTTTAAATTTTGAGTAATTTCCAATTTCACATCCATATAGATTTGATTTTTTATAAATTTTAGATAATTGATCTAAAAGATATCCTTTTCCAGATCCAATTTCTAAAATATTTAAATTTGTTTTTTTTTTAAGTATTTTTTTAAATATAAAATTAGATAAAATTTTAGAACGACTCGTTAAAGAGTTTTTTTTATTTAACTTAATAATCTTATCATTATTACTATTTATATATTTTGTTTTAAGGAAAACGTTATTTGTAATTTTTTTATTTGTAAAAATCATATTACAATTGGAACATTTAAAAAGTATAGATCTAGAAGAAATTGTATTAAAATTTACATGTTCAAAAGTAGGCAAATTAATTTTAACTTTAATTGTCTTATTTGCACAGATAATGCATTTTTTATTTTTCATTTTAATTATAAAAATCTTTATATTTTATTAAAAATTCTTTTGATATATTTCCTACAATCCGCCCATGGAATTCTTTTTTGTATGGAAATTTTTTCCAAAAATCGTTTTGTTTACTTTTTGTTTCATCCCATGACTCCCAAAAATTGTTCTTTATTCTTTCGTACATTTCTTTAGTTGCACTTTCAATTTCTTGTGAACTATTTTCTTTAACTATGACTTCCTTTTTATCAAATTCTTCTTTTGTTGTTGCAAAACAAAGTTCTTTTTTTTTTAACATATCTAGATCTAATTGTTTTTTTGAATTTTTATCAAAGAAATGCTTAAAGAATATTAACGATGTTTTTTGGAAAGTTGAAATATGACCAATTGGAGCTTGATTAACATACAAAATAGGTTTTTTAAAAGTTTTGGATAAATTATCTATACCTGATCCAGTTGATATCCAAAATAAACATTCAGATCCAAGAAAAATATCTAAAAAATCTGTTCTCATGTTGTTAGTCGCGTAATCTATAATTTTAGAATTAGCATAACTCATTTTTTTATTAACTTTTGCTCCCATTCTGAAAATATAAATATTTTGCTCTGCTAGAAAATTACATGCAGATTTAAAGTTTTCAATATCGCAGTTTCTATATTGATGATGGTCGTATTTTTTATCTGACAAGTATGCTCCATCTCGAACTTGTAAACAAACAAATTTTGAGTTCTCAGGTAATCCTGATTTTTTCAAAAATTCAAAACCCAGTTTTTTTTCTTCTGGCGATAAAGACAAAATTGGACTGTTTGTGAATAATAAATTATGTTGATCTTTTGAAGTCGTATCAAAATAGTTTTCGTTATTAAATAAAATTTTTTTTTGTCTTAAATATTCAAAAAAAAAACCAAAACACCATGGCATAATTAACAATTTACTCCTCCACATTTTATCTAATTGTTTGTTACATATTTTAAGTTCCGGCTTATAAAAAAAATCAATATAAGGTTCATTTGGCACATTTTTTTTAAATTTCTTTTCTAAGAGATAAACTTCAACATCTGCCAGATAATGACCTATTCTTGCATTATCTAGACGTGACCATCTAATCAATATGAAAGGTCTTATAAGCTTAATAAAAATAGCAAAAAATATAATTAATGGAAAAAATAAAATTAAAGAAATATACCTACCTAACACTTTTATTTTTTTATTTAATTGGATTTCAAACATAACTATTTGAAGCAAATAAATTCGTAATCACCTTTGTATTTATTTGTTTTAAATATCCATTTCCAATCTTTTATTGAAAAAAAAGATTTACAGGTTAAAGCCCAACATTGAAGATTAAATAATTCTTGAAGGTTATTATAACTTTCTACCATTATATATTTTTTTTTAGCAACTCTTTCTATCTCTTGAATACTGCTGAACAGACTGTCTATACTTAAATTGTGTAATGTTGCCAGAGAAATAACTAAATCAAATTTTTTATTTTTATATGGAAATTTTTTCTTTGCATCATACACAAATAAGTTTTTCTTTACAGTATTCTTAGTTTTTGAAATCGCATATTTTGAAATATCAAATCCATAAATTTTTATTTTTGGTAAGAGCAATTTAATTTCATGCAACAAAAAAGCTTTTCCACACCCTACATCTAAAATTTGTGATTTATTGGTTAAAGAATATGTTTTAATAAGTTTTTTTGCAACTCCTTGCCATCTTCCTGGAATATATTTATATCCTCCATACCCATACTTTCTATTACCATCCCAATAATCATAACCATACTTACTCGCTATCTTCATTCCCTTCACTTTATGATTTACCATTCTTTTCAGATAATTTCTTTTAGATGAATGATGTAATTTGTTTACAAAAAATTTTTGTTTTCCCATTTTAAATCAAATAGTTTATTTTAGGTTTGACTTCTTGTTACATGCTATTGCAAATATATAATGACTCATAGCATCATAGCCTGTGTGAAGTACCTCATCGTTCATTGAAAACATATAAATATTATTGAAGTAAAAACTCAAAAATTTCTTTAACCCCTTTTTAGTTTTACAATTTATATGACCTTCTTTTGACTTTTTAGATGCATAAACTTGACTCTCCAAGGTAGGCATTCCAATTATCAAAGTTCCATTTTTTTTTAAACTTTCGCAAATATGTTTTATAAATAATTTTTCTTCTTTCTTTGAAATATGCTCTAAAACATCTAAGGCATATATTCCATCAAATTTTTGTTTAAACTTATTCTTAACAAAATTATGGATAATAAATTTAGTTTTAGAAAAATTAATTTGATCAAAATCCATTTTATTTTTGATTTCAATGTCACTAATTGTTAATTTTTTACAAAATTGTTTAACGATTGGGCTCTTAAATCCATCACCAGCACCCACTTCTAAAACCGAATCTAGACCATCAAACATTTTTGCAACAAATTTATATCTGCTTAATGTAAATACGAGTCTAACAGGATCAGATTCGTAAGCCATTGAAGTTCTCATTCCTAATTTAAGGCTTGTTTTTCTTTTGTATAAAAAGTTCGTAATTTTTCTGTTTATTTTCATATTTTTTTATAA
>CACMDE010000026.1 GCA_902612345.1 uncultured Pelagibacteraceae bacterium
ATAATAAATTTTTTCGTAAAAACTATTTTCAATGTTCTAAATTTCTTTTAGATTTGATCGTGGGAAATGAGCTAGTAATGCAAAAAAAAATAAATCTTAGTATACAACTTCCAAATGACAGTTCGTCATTATTAGATGTACATGCTGATGTCTGGTCAGGTGACTCACCTTACGAAGCAGTTATGTGGATGCCTCTAGTTGATTGTTTTAAAACTAAGAGTATGTACATACTTCCATTTTCAAAATATAAAAAATATGAAAATAATTTATTTAGTAAAAAAATTAAAAATAGTCAAAATTTGTTTGATAAAATAAAAAAAGATGTTCATTGGCTTGATGTTAAATTTGGAGAGATTTTAATTTTTAATCAGTGTTTACCACATGGAAATATAGTAAATAAAACAAAAGAAACCAGATGGTCAATGAATTGCAGATTTAAAAGTGTTTATAGTCCATATGCAGATAAAAAAATTGGAGAATTTTTTGAGCCAATTTCTTTAAAATCGATATCTAGATCTGCAATTAAATATAGTTTTCCTAAGATAAAATGATTGCAAAAGGATATATTTCAAGCAGAGGCTTTATGGGAGAAAGAGTTCCACAATCTGTTCAAAATTTAGTATTAAGAAATTTTTGCAAAAATAATAATTTAACTTTTGAATTAAGTTCAACTGAATATGCAATGGATAAAAGTTATCACGTTTTGAATCAATTATTGGTAAATAAAAATAATAAATGTATTATTTTTTATAGCCTTTTCCAACTTCCTGAAAATGATAATTTAAGGAATAAAATTTTAAAAAAATTTATAAAAAGAAAAAAAAAACTGATTTTTGTTTTAGAGAACATCACGGTTAATAAATTAAGTGATATACAAGATATTGAAAATATTTGGTATATAAAAAAAGTTTCAAATCAGTGTTTAACGAATAAAGAAATTAAAAAATTTATTTAATGAATAAAATAATTTCATCTGAAGATTTATCTAACAAAATTCAGTCTTTAAAAAATAAAAAAAAAAGGATTGTTCTGTGCCATGGAGTATTTGATATAATTCATGCTGGACACATATCTCACTTTAAATCTGCCAAAAAATTCGGAGATATCTTAATTGTTTCAGTTACAAGTGATAAATTTGTAAATAAAGGTTTTAATAGACCTATGTTTGAGTTGAATAAAAGAAAAAAAATCCTATCAGAACTTAGTGTCGTAGACTATGTCTGTGATAGCGACTCGAAAGATGCAATTTCTATTATTGAAAAAATTAAACCAAATTTTTATTGTAAAGGTCCTGACTATAAAAAATTCGATAATGATATTACTAATAAAATTAGGAAGGAAATAAAAATATTAAAAAAATTTGGTGGCAAGTTTAAAGTGACTGAAGATCAGACTTTTAGCTCAAGTAAAATAATCAATATGCTTAACAAAGGAAACACATTAAACGACAAATTTTTACTTAAAATTAATAAAAAATTTTCAAAAAACTTTGTAAGTGAGGCTGTAAAATCGTTCAATGATTTAAAAGTATTGGTTATCGGAGAAAGTATTCTTGATGAGTATACTTATTGTGAAACTTTGGGGAAGTCAGGAAAAGAGCCAGTTTTAACAATGAAACCCTTGAGTACAGAAAGATATTTAGGAGGCAGTTTGGCTATTTGCAATCATCTGTCATCTTTTTGTAAAAAAATTAGTCTAGTAAGTTATCTTGGCGAAGATGGGAGCGAAGAATCTTTTATAAAAAAAAATTTAAAATTAAATATTAAGCCTTTTTTTATAAAAAAGAAAAATTCTCCTACTATCTTAAAAAAAAGATTCATAGAAAGTGTTGATAACATTAAGACATTAGGAGTTTATTCCCTAAATGATGATCAATTAGATAAAAAAAATGAAAATGATTTATATAAAATTATTAAAAAACAAATTCCTTTACATGATTTAATTATTGTTTGTGATTACGGACATGGTTTAATAAGTAATAAAATTTCAAATTTAGTTGTAAAATCTCGTAAATTTTACACTTACAATTCTCAAATAAATTCCAGTAATTATAGCCATCATAGATTAGATAAGTTTGTAAATATGAAAGCTATTGTGATTAATGCAAACGAATTAAAACATGAGTTTAGAGATAATAGTTCGTCAATAATTTTATTAGGAAAAAAACTTCAAAAAAAACTTAAAACAAAAACAATAATTATAACACAAGGTAAAGACGGCGTGATACTAATTAATAAAAACAAAATTTTTCATGCTCCTGCATTTACAAAAAATGTAGTAGATAAAATTGGTGCGGGTGATGCATTATTGGCAATAACTTCATTATGTTTTAAAAAAAATCACGATGAATTGCTAACATTGTATTTAGGCTCAGTAGCAGCAGCACATGTTGTTGAAAATATGTCTAATAGTTCTTCTATTGATAAAGAAAAAATATTAAAGATCGTCTCGCATCAATTGATGTAATGATACCACAAAAATTAAAAAAAATAAAAATCTTAGCTTTGCTAGCAGGGCCAGGTAGTGGAAGCAAAGTTTTCCAAAGTTTTATTGACGGACATAATCAGGTAATGATGATACCAGGTTATATTTTAATGTACTTTTATCCGCATTGGAATAAGCATTTAAAAAATTATAATGATTGGACAAAAATTATAAATTATTTTATTAAACTTCATCCTTCAATAATTGATGCAAAGAATTTAAAAGGTGGAGACTATTTATTTAACTTAGGATTAAATAAAAAAGAAAGTGTAAAAATTAATAAAAAAAAATTTGTAAAAAAACTTAAATATTATTTAAAGGGAGAAAAAATTAATTCAAAAAACTTCTTTTTAGCTATTCATTTAGCTTATGAAAATTGTTTAAGAAGAAATCTTATATCAAAAAAAGTTTTATTTTATCATATGCATGTCTGTTGGTACATGAAATACCTTTATAATGATTTTCCAGATGCAAAAACTATTACTATGTTAAGAGAGCTGAAAAGCAATATACCTAATCGAATTCCATCATTTGAAAAACCAAATGAAATGCATTTGAATAAAACTGATGCTATTTTTTTTAGAACTCGCTCATACAAAAATGTTGTCTTTGAGGATTTTTCTACATTAGATTATCTGAAAATTTTTTATGATAAAGAACATAGAGTCGTTAGGCATGAAGATTTATTGATTAAAAAGAAAACTATATTAAAAAATTTTTGTAAGCTTGTTGGAATATCTTTTAAAAAAACTTTACTCAAAAGTACAATAAATAACCTTATTTGGAATTATAAATTT
>CACMDE010000027.1 GCA_902612345.1 uncultured Pelagibacteraceae bacterium
TTTCCATGTCTTTCTAAATGATCTGCGCTTAGATTTAATATTGCAGCATGATCAGTTTTAAAGAATTTACTATAAACAATTTGATAGGAGGATGCTTCAATAATAAAAAACGTTTTTCTTGTAATATTTTTTTCTAGCAGAGGTGGATTACCAATATTTCCTACTAATCTAACATCGAAATTATTTGATTTAAAAATGTTAAATAGCATCTGACAGGTTGTAGATTTTCCATTTGTCCCTGTAATTGTAATTTTGGTGTTTTTTTTATAAGTTAAGTAAAAAATATCTAGCTCTGTTATTATTTTTTTTTTATTTTTTAATAGATAATTCCTCAACCTGCATTTTTTAATATCTATACCAGGACTTAAAACTATATAGTCAAATTTAGAATTAGATATGTTTTTTAAATTTAAAAAATAATTTTTATTTTTATTATTTTTTAAATTTAAATTATCATCGTAGACTAGAACAGTATTTTTATTCGACAAATATTTTAAACAAGATGTTCCAGAAATACCTAATCCATAAATTAATATTTTTTTATTAATGAAAGTATCCTCACTAATCATTTATCTTAGTTTTAATGTTGCAAGTCCGATCATAGCTAGAATTAGTGAAATTATCCAAAATCTTATAACAACAGTAGATTCAGCCCACCCTTTTTTTTCAAAATGGTGGTGTAAAGGAGCCATCATAAAAATTCTTTTGCCTGTTAATTTAAATGAAATAACCTGCACAATGACTGATACTGCTTCTAATACAAACAGTCCTCCTGTTATTGCTAATACTACTTCATGTTTCGTAACTACTCCAACTGCTCCTAAAGACCCTCCCAAAGCCAGTGAGCCTGTATCACCCATAAAGATTTTTGCCGGTGGAGCATTAAACCATAAGAACCCTATTGATGCTCCAATTATAGCGCCACAAAATACTGACACTTCCCCAACTCCTTCGATATATGGAATCAATAAATAATCTGCAAAAATGACATTTCCAGATACATAGCTTATGAAAGCAAAGCATCCTGCAACTAAAATAACAGGTACAGTTGCAAGACCATCCAAACCGTCAGTTAAATTAACAGCATTTGATGAACCTACAATTACAAATAAATAAAAAGGTATAAAAAACCAACCTAAATTTATTATTAAATTTTTAAAAAAAGGAAAATAAAGATTAGTTTTTAAATCGGTTTCTATAAAATTGTAAAAAATAAACAACGAAAGGAGAGCAAGTAAAATTTGAATTACTAATTTTATTTTTGAGGAAATACCTTTTGAATTATTATTCTTTATTTTTTTAAAATCATCAAATGCTCCTAAAATTCCAAAAGAAAGAGTTATAAAAATTAATAACCAATTATATGGGTTATAAAGGTCACCCCATAAAAATACACCCGCAAATAATCCAATTAATATTAAAACACCTCCCATAGTAGGGGTTCCTATTTTTTTAATAAGGTGGTCTTCAGGCCCATCCTCCCTTATAGGATTTGTAATTTTTTTTGATGAAAAATAATTTATAAATTTACCTCCAATTAAAAAAACTATAACCATTGCTGTGATTACAGCCAATCCAGTCCTTACTGTCAAAAAATTAAAAAAATTTAAAAAGGAATATATATCTGAATAACTAGTTAATAAATTATAAAGCATATTATTTTATAAATTTCGAATTATTTTGTTTAAACCTGTAGAGTTAGATCCTTTTACCATTAAAAAACTGTTATTAGGTAATTCTTTATTAATCAAATTCAAAATATCCATCTTATTATTTAATATTCTACCTCTTATTTGTGGTTTTAATTTGTTGAATGTTTGTTTTATTAATTTTCCATAAACATATATTTTATTGATTTTTGATCTATTAATGTATTTTGCAATCTCTGTATGCAGTCTTTTTGAATATTTTCCTAATTCAAGCATATTTCCAACTAAAAGATATTTCCTTTTGTTTTTTCTATAAGTCTCATCAAATTTTTCAAGTGCAAATTTTAATGATGATGGATTTGAATTATAGCTTTCATCAACAATAGTAATTTTTTTATATCCTTTTTTATATTTAATTATAGACCCTCTACTTTTAGGAATATTAAAATTTTCAAATAAATTTTTATCTAATGTTTCAATATCAAAATAATTTATAATAATACTTAATGATGACAAAATGTTATCTAGGTAGTTTGATAATTCTTTGGATATTAAAAAAGATTTTATTGTTTTATTAATACTAAAAGTTATTAAGTAATTATTTTTATTTTTTTTCTTTTTTATAAAATTAACATTTGTACTTTTATCCGTTTTACTAAAAGAAATTATTTTTAACCCAAGATCATTAGCCTTTTTTAAAAAATAAGGGTAATATTTGTCATCTTTATTAATAACCATTGTGCCGCCGGGTATAATATTATTTATTATTTCACTTTTTGCAGCAGCAATCTGATCTAAATTTTTAAAATTTTCTACATGCGCATAAGATATATTTGTTATTAATCCTAAGTTTGGTTTAATCAATTTTGTTAAATAATCAATCTCCCCTTTTTTGTCCATACCAACTTCTAGTACAGCAAATTTTTTTGATTGGGGTGTATTAAATATACTCAAAGGTACTCCGTATTTATTATTAAACGAATTTTTTGAAAAATATGTTTTTGCAATTTTACTCAGACAAAAACCTACAAGTTCTTTCACAGATGTTTTTCCAGAAGATCCTGTAATAGCAATGTAATTAGCATTTAAAGATTTTCTTAAATTAAAACAAATTTTATTAAAGTCTTCCAATGGATTTTTTCGATATATTATTTTTGAGTTTTTAGATTTTTTATTTGTAATAGCATAAATTGCTTTATTTTTTATTGCTTCCAGTCCATAAAGATTTCCGTTAAATTTTTTTCCTTTAATTCCAATAAAAATTGAATTTTTATATATTTTTTTTGAGTTTATCGATGCGGAATTGACAAAAATATTTTTCTTTAGATTATTATTTGTAAAATTTTCATTAAATACATTTGTCTTTAAAGAGTTTGATAAAAATTTATTTTTTTTATTTATAGCTAGTAAAATTTTAGATTTATCAGAAAAAACTTTTCTTGTTCGATATTCTTGATAATTTTCATGACCCTTTCCTGCTACGATTAAAACATCGCCTGATTGTAAATCATTTATAGCTTTTGAAATAGCTTTAGCTCGTGAAGGAATTTCAAAATATTTATGTTTTTTTATACCT
>CACMDE010000028.1 GCA_902612345.1 uncultured Pelagibacteraceae bacterium
TGTCAAAAATATATGGAACAAAACTTCCGAGGATGAAAAAATAGAAAGTATATTAAATGAGGTTATTAGAGATCTTAAAAATTATGAATTAGAAATTAGGATTCTGGACCTGGAGGAGAAATTTTCAAAAGATTTAAGTGAAGACACATTTAATGAGCTTAAAAAATTACAAAATCTGAATTAATTAGCATCAATTTATCAATGGATTTTTCAAAATTAATGAATATATATCAATGGGTTTAATTGTGGAAAAAATCATTACAAAATCATTTGCTAGATTAATGGGCAGGGGTGTCCATCGAGGATTTATAACTTATGAAGAGCTCTTTAAATCTTTAGGAAAAAGGAATCTTTCTCAAGAAAATTTATCTCAAGCCTTCATCCATATTCTAGACGAAAAAATAATTTTAGTAGAGCAAAAATCAGACTTCAAAGCGCTTAAGAAAAAAGACAGAACAGCGAAAGAAGATGGAAAAGTTTCTGAAAAAAGTGATGATCCGATAAGAATGTACCTTAGAGAAATGGGAGGAGTAGAGCTTCTATCTAGAGAGGGTGAAATTGCAATTGCAAAAAGAATTGAAGCTGGCAAAAATGTCATGCTAGAGGCGCTTTCTCAAAGCCCAATTACCGCAAATCAAATTAAAGATTGGAATGAAAAATTAAATAATAACGAAATATTAGTAAGAGAAATCATAGATATAGATACCAATTATATGGAGGACGACGACACATCATCAAATTCAAAAAAAGGAGAAGATAATAAAGATGAAGAAGGAGGAGATACAACTAACGCAAATAATGATGACGACGAATTCAACCCTACGCTTGCAGCAATGGAAGAAGAAATTAAACCTAAAATACTTAAAACTGTAAATATTTTATCTAAAGACTACTCTAAGCTTAATAAATACCAGTTAGAAAAATTAAACTGTACATTAAATGCTTCAGAATTTTCAAAATCGAAATTTAAAAATTACAACAAAATTTGCGATTCAATTCTTGAAAATATCAAATCACTTCAACTTTCACCAACTGTACTTGAGGAATTAGTTCAAAAACATTATGAACAAAATAAAAAAATTGTATCGTTAGAAGGAAATTTATTAAGGCTAGCACTAGATAATAAAATAAACAGAGAGGAATTTATTAAATTCTATGTTGGCAATGAAATAAATCCAAACTTAAAAAAATTTTTAGATACCAATCCAGTATGGAGTAAATTTTTTCAGAAAAATAAAGAAGAGTTTAAAAATATTCGTGAAAGACTTATAGAAATAAGTAATACATTAAATTTTTCTGTAACAGAATTTAAAAAATTAGTTAGTCGAGTCCAAAAAGGTGAAAAAGAGTCAAGGATAGCAAAAAAAGAGATGGTTGAAGCTAATTTAAGATTGGTAATATCAATAGCAAAAAAATATACCAATAGAGGATTGCAATTTTTAGATCTAATTCAAGAGGGCAATATTGGCTTGATGAAAGCCGTTGATAAATTTGAATATAGAAGAGGTTACAAGTTTTCAACTTATGCAACTTGGTGGATAAGGCAAGCAATAACAAGATCTATCGCAGATCAGGCCAGAACAATTAGAATTCCTGTCCATATGATTGAAACAATAAATAAAATTGTAAGAACCCAAAGATTAATTTTAAGTGAATTTGGCAGAGAAGCAACTCCAGAAGAATTAGCAAAAAAATTAAGGATGCCATTGGAGAAAGTAAGAAAAGTACTTAAAATATCAAAAGAACCCGTATCTCTTGAAAAACCAGTTGGAGACGAAGAGGATAGTAGTCTTGGGGATTTTATTGAAGATACAAAAGCATTAGATCCAATGGACCAAGCAATCAAATCTAATTTAAGTGAAGCGACAACAAAAATTTTATCTACTCTTACACCAAGAGAAGAAAGAGTTTTAAGGATGCGGTTTGGAGTTGGAATGAATACAGACCACACATTAGAGGAAGTTGGTTTACAATTTTCAGTTACTAGAGAAAGAATTAGACAAATAGAAGCCAAAGCACTAAGGAAATTGAAACACCCAAGTAGATCTAAGCAACTAAAAAGTTTTCTAGAAAGTTAATTCTTTGGGCCGTTAGCTCAATAGTAGAGTACTGCATTGACATTGCAGGGGTAGTTGGAGCGTAACCAACACGGCCCACCATTTTTATTTATTTTTTTTATAAATAATATAAAATTTATAAATTACTTAATGTTAAGCTTTAAAACTTACAATTTTCAATCTAAAGAAATTATTTTTTATCTTATATTTTATTTTTCTTTATTAATTGGATTTTTATTTGGAGAAAATTCAACAGGAGGAGCAATTATTGACTATATGGGTCAAAAAAATGTTTCTATCGATTTTAGTAATGATTTTAAAAACACACTTTTAAATTATGAATCATATGCAACTAGGCACTCACCAGTTCTTATTTTTTTGCTATCAGGATTTGAATATCTAAATTTTTCAGACTATGTAATTAGACTAATTTACTTACATTTATGTTTAAGCCTTCCTGTAATTTTTTATTTATCGATAAAAGAAAAGTATAAATTTGTCTCAAAGGAAATTTTAATTATTTTAGTTGGTTTAATCTTTATTTCTCCAACTTTTAGATCTTTGTCTATTTGGCCAGACAGCAGGATCGTAGGTTTAATATTTTTTTGTTTATCTGTACTTTTTTTTATTAAATTTATAAACTCAAAAAAATTTAAATATACAATTTATAATATTATATCTACTGCAGTTGCATCGTATCTAAGTCCTAATTTTTGTATTTTTTCATTATTTTTTTTATTTTATTTTGCTAAAAATTATGGTTTTTTTTCAAAACAAATTTATTTTTTAATTATTTTAAATATTATTCTAGCTTTTCCAGCTTTTTATTATGTTTTTATTTTAGATATAAAATTTTTTATGAAATCTGCAGCTACTGGATTGGAACATGAAAATATTTTATTGAGAAATATGTTTAATCAATTATTAATTATCCCAACAAT
>CACMDE010000029.1 GCA_902612345.1 uncultured Pelagibacteraceae bacterium
AGGTTAAACGAAGAACTTTGATACAAAAATATCATAATATAACTGAAATACTTGAACAAAGAGATTTATTTAAAAATTTTCCTTTTAAAACAGTAAAGTTAGATAAAAAATTATATGATGAACTTACTGTAATTTGGAACACTGATGATCTCAAAAGATTTAAACCATCACCATTTGATGAGGCAAGATGGGGTTTAGCAATTATTGAAGATAGTCTATGGGAAACTATTCCAAAAGTTTACAGAAGATTAAATTCAATTTTTATTAAAAATATGAATAAAGGCCTTCCTAAAAACTTTAATCCTATAGAATTTGGTTCTTGGATGGGTGGAGATAGAGATGGAAATCCAAATGTTACTTCAAAAGTAACTAAAGAAGTAATTTTACTATCTAGATGGGAAGCAGCTAAACTTTATGAAAAAGCATTAACTAAAATAATTAGAGCTTATTCAATGGAAAAATGTTCTAACAAAATAACTAAAGTTGTTGGAAAATCTTTTGAACCTTACAGGGTATATTTAAGACCTTTAAGAGACAAAATTAGAAAAACTCATAGACTAATCGAACATCATTTAATTAATGGTGAGCCTTTAGATCAATCCAAGCTGTTAAATTCAAAAGAAGAAATACTAAAACCTCTTAGAGTTGTAAGAGAGTCTCTTGAGCAAAATCAATGTGAAAATATAGCAAGTGGTGAACTTCTTGACTTAATGAGAAGGACAAAATGTTTTGGTATTAATTTAGCAAGACTAGATATAAGACAAGAATCTGCAAGACATAGTCAATTAATAAATGAATTTTTTTTAAAAAAATATAAAAAAAAATATTTAATGTTAAGTGAGAAAGAGAAATTAAAATTTTTTAAAAACACACTTACTTCAAAAAAAAATTTAATAAATAATTTAAAATTCAAAAACAAAGAAAATAAAGAGGTTTGGTCTACTTTCAATATATTGTCTAAGGAACCAAAAGAATGTTTAGGCGCATATGTAATTTCAATGACTACATCAGCGTCAGATATTTTATCAGTGTCTTTTTTACAAAAGGAAGCAAAGATAAAAGATAAGTTGAGAGTAGTACCTCTATTTGAAACATTAGATGATTTAATAAATGCAAGAAAAATAATGGACGCATTATTTTCACAAAAATGGTACAGAAAATTAATTAAAAACAGTCAAGAAATTATGATTGGCTATTCTGACTCAAGTAAGGATGCTGGAAAATTATGTTCTAGTTGGCACCAATATAAAGCACAAGAAGAAATAATAAAATTAGCGAAGAAATATAAAATTCAAGTAACATTTTTTCATGGTAGAGGAGGTTCAGCAGGAAGAGGCGGTGGGCCAATACAAGCAACCTTAAGATCACAGCCACCGCATACAGTAAATGGGAAAATAAGAGTTACTGATCAAGGAGAAGTGATACAACAGAAATATGGACATGAACCTATGGCTAAATATAATTTATGTAGTTATATTGGGGCAGTAGCGGAGGCTTCATTAAATCCACCACCATCCCCTAAAAAAAGCTGGAGAGAATTAATTGAAAAAATGTCTGATATTTCTAAAAGTTCATATAGAAGAAATATTAATCAAAGTTCTGAATTTATAAAATATTTTAGAACTGTTACACCACATGTTGCTCTCGGTAAATTATCCATTGGCTCGAGACCTTCAAAAAGGAAAAAGACAGATAACATTAAAAGTTTAAGAGCTATCCCATGGGTATTTGCTTGGACGCAAATAAGATTAATGCTACCTGCGTGGCTTGGAACAGCAGAGGCATTTAGATACTCATATAATAAAAAATTAAGAAAGACTTTATTCGATATGGAAAAAAATTGGCCTTTCTTTAATTCTATGCTTGATATATTGGATATGGTGATCTCTAAAGTTGACCCAAATGTATCTAAAATTTATGAACATTATTTAGCTGATGATAATTTAAAAAAAGTAGGAAAAAAGCTGAGATTTCAATTTGATACAATCAAAAAATTGAATAAAAAAATTACTCCAGTAGAAATTTCGAATAATAGAAAACAATACAGAACATCTATAATTATTAGAAATATTTATTCTGAAGTTTTAAATATTATTCAACCAATTGTAATTAAAAAACTAAAAAATAAAAAAAATTTTAAAAATAAAAAAGATTTAAACGATGCACTTATGACTTCTATTGCAGGTATATCTGCTGCTATGAAAAATACTGGTTAATATGACAGAATTATTTATAGCCTTTGGCGCAGGATTAATTAGTTTTCTATCACCATGCGTATTACCGTTAATTCCAGGCTATATTTCATATATCTCTGGTACTACATATGATGAACTTTTAGAGACACAGATCAAGCTGTCACCTTTAATATTTTTTACACTTGGTTTTTCAATTGTATTTATACTTTTTGGAGCAGCAGCTACTTTTATTGGACAATTATTTTTAAGTTATTCAAATGAATTAAGAATTGGTGCAGGAATAGTAATCATAATTTTTTCTTTACATATTTTAGGTTTTTTAAATTTAAAATTTTTAAATTATGAAAAAAGATTACAAGTATCAAATGATAATAATTTTTTTACTCCAATCTTATTGGGAATGGCTTTCGGATTTGGTTGGACGCCATGTATTGGTCCAATATTAGGTTCA
>CACMDE010000030.1 GCA_902612345.1 uncultured Pelagibacteraceae bacterium
CGGAATTCGAGCTTCTGAAATTAAATTGAGTGATAGAGGTGAAGAGTTTCAAGTTGAATTAGCAGAAATTAGTGGTTCAGAAACATTACTCCACTTAAAAAGAGGAAATATAAAAATAATTGTACTTATTGAGGAAGTCATGAATTTTAAAATTCACGAAAAGGTAAAAATAGAATTTGATAAAAATAAATTTTACGTATTTTCTGATGATGGAAATTTAATTTTTTCGCCTTATGGAGTTAATAATGGCAAAAATTGATTTATCTAATATTTCTCACACGTATAATCCAAAAGATGTAAAACCAACTTATGCACTAAACCCTTTTTCTATGACTTGGGAAAATGGAAACCGTTATGCAATATTGGGCCCTTCAGGATGTGGCAAAACAACTATGTTAAATATCGTATCAGGTTTGGTTAGACCCTCTGAAGGAAAAATTTTGTTTGATGATAAAGATGTGACTGATTTAAAAACCGAAAACAGAAACATTTCACAAGTTTTCCAGTTTCCAGTTATATACAATACAATGACAGTTTATGATAATTTAGCATTTCCATTAAAATGTCGGAATTTTACAAAAGAAAAAATAGAGGAAAGAGTTCAATCAGTCTCCCAAACATTAAATCTTTCATCTTTTTTAAACATCCCTGCAAGAAAGCTTACAGCAGACCAAAAACAACTTATATCTCTTGGTAGAGGATTGGTAAGAGAAGATGTAGCCGCAGTTTTAATGGATGAACCTTTAACTGTCATTGATCCGGATTTAAAATTTAGACTTAGAAGAAGTTTAAAAGAAATTAATGAACAATATAAAACTACTTTAGTTTATGTCACCCATGATCAAAATGAAGCTATGACATTTGCTGATAATATTATTGTCATGGATCAGGGAGAGATTGTACAAGTAGGTCTACCAAAAGATTTATTCGAAAAACCAAAAACCACCTTTGTTGGATATTTTATTGGATCGCCAGCTATGAATCTATTTAGCTCTGAGGTATTTTCAAATAATTCAATTAAATTTAATAATTTAGAAATTAATACAAGAACAGATTTATCAAAAATCAAAAATAAAAAAGTTAAATTAGGCATAAGATCTGAGTTTATTAAAATAGCAAATGAACAAAAAGATAATGTTGTAAATGTAAAAGTTAGCAGAGTTGAAGATTTTGGTAATTTTAAACTAATTACAGGAAAAATTGGAGATTTTGAAATCAAATCAAAAGTTGAGAGAGAAACACCTATCTCATCAGAAAATCTTAAACTTTATCTGCCAGCAGATAAGTGTTGTATATATTCTGAAGATAAACTTGTCCAATAAGCTAAATAATTCAATAATTTTTTTATAAGACTCTTAATAAGATTTATGATTATATGTCTAGACTTAATTAAGTAAGAGGAGGGAAAATGAAGGAAAAGAAAATAATTTCGCCTAAAAACAATAGACGAAAATTTCTTAAAGCTGCAACTGCAACTGGTGTTGCTGCTGTAGCTGCATCTTCTTTAGCTGCTCCAGCTGTTGCCGCTGAAAGAGTAGAAGCAGCTATGGTAGCTACATGGCCAAGAGACTTTCCTGGTCTAGGAACTGGTGCACAAAGACTCGCAAAAAGAATTGCTGATATGAGTGACGGTAGAATACAAGTTACTTATTATGCAGCAAATGAAAGAGTTAAAGCATTTGACTCATTTGATGAAGTTGCGTCTGGTAACTCGCAAATGTATCATGGTGCTGATTACTATTGGGTTAAAAAACATCCTGCTTTCGGATACTTCACTGCATGTCCTTTTGGTTTCACATACTCAGAAATCAATGCTTGGATACATTATGGTGGAGGACAAGAGCTTTGGGATGAGCTAACAGATGATTATGGAACTCAAAGTTTCATAGCTGGTAACACAGGAGTTCAAATGGGAGGTTGGTTTAATAAAAAAATTAGATCAGCTAACGACCTTAAAGGTTTAAAAATGCGTATGCCTGGATTAGGTGGACAGGTTCTAGGGAAGCTTGGAGCTTCTCCAATATCACTTCCTGGTGGGCAAATTTATGAAAACCTTGTTTCTGGTGCAATTGATGCAACTGAATGGGTTGGACCTTGGAATGACGAAGCTATGAAATTCCATGAAGCAGCTAAATATTATTACTATCCTGGTATGCATGAACCTGGATCGATGTTAGCTTGTGGAGTAAATAAATCATGGTTTACAAGTTTAAGTAAATCAGACCAAACAATAATCAAAACTGCATGTGCTTGGGCAGATGAAATTACAATGTCAGAGTACAATGCCAAAAATGGTGCTGCATTAGCTCGATTAATAAATGATCATGGTGTTAAACTTGAGAAGTTTAATGACAAAGTTTATGATGCTTTTGCTAAAGGTGCTGCTGAAGTTTATGATGAAGTTCAACAACATAGTGAACTTGCAGCGAGAACTCATAAAGCTTTTGTTAAAGCTAGAAAAGAGATTGGTTCTTGGACAAACTTGTCAGACTCACCATACATTAGTCAAAGAAATAGAGCTTTAGGGATTAGCTAAAGATTTATTTATATATAAAAT
>CACMDE010000031.1 GCA_902612345.1 uncultured Pelagibacteraceae bacterium
GGAATAAAAGATTTAGAAAAATACATAATTTAAATTATAACAAAAAGTTTCTTAGGTTAAGATAATTATAATGTACTAAATAGTATATTATTAAAAATAATAATGAAGAAATAATACTAGTATATATAAATTTCTTTAAAATTTTTGGATTTTCTGGTGATCCTGGATCTTCACCATCAATTTTTTTAAATTTTTTTCTATTTACATCCATTGGAAGTAGTGAAAAGAAAACAATCCACCAGATTATAACATAAATTACAATTGATCCCGTTATACTCAATTTAAATCCTTATTAACTTGATGCTGGTTATTGGTTTTTTTCCTGTAATTTGTTTAGTAATTTTTCTACATGATATTTTTATTGCATCAATTATACTATCTTTTTGATTTTGGTTATTTAAGGAAAACGTTCTTGCTGTTTTTTCAATTATATTTTCTAATTCATATTGATAGTCTTCATCATTATCTATAGGTAAACCACTGTAATTTAAAATTGGTTTATTGTGAATATTGCCTTTTGGAGTAACTAAAATTGTGACATCAAGAATACCATTTGCAGAAATATTTCTTCTTTCTTTAATAGATCTTGAATCCTCTTCGACAGCTACGCTCCCATCAACATATAATCTACCACTTGGTGCTTTATCAAAAACTTCGGGATGATCACCTGGTGCTAATTTGACTATATCGCCATTTTCAACTTTGACTGTGTAAGGAATTTGCATTTCTTTTGCAAATTTAATGTGTTCAATCATATGCCGATGTTCTCCATGAACTGGAATTATAGATCTAGGTCTAACCCAATCATACATATCTTTTAGATCTTCCCTATTTGGATGGCCAGATACATGTATAAATTCATTTTCTTCAGAAATAACTTCTATACCCTCTTTTACTAATTGATTATGTAATTTAAAAAGTTTTTTTTCATTTCCTGGAATAATTTTTGATGAAAATATAACTGCATCGCCTCTTTCTATAAAAACATCTGGATGAACATAATTGGCTATTCTCATCATTGCACCCATTGGCTCTCCCTGACTTCCTGTGCATAGATAAATTATTTTATCTCGACTTATGTTTTTTACATCTCTCGAGTCTATAGGATCAATTACATTTTTTAAATAACCACATTCTCTTGCAGCTTTAAAAATTCTGTGCATTGACCTTCCTACAAGAGCTATTTGCCTACCAGTTTTCTCTGCACAATAAAAAACGCTTTCCATTCTTGCAACATTAGATGCAAAAGAAGTTACAATAATTCTTTTTTTTAATCTTTGAATTATTTTAAGCATATTATTTCTAACGTCCATCTCAGATCCAGATCTTCCCATACTAAATACATTAGTGGAGTCGCAAATCATTGCCAAAACGCCACCATCTCCAATCTTTTTCAACTTAGTCTCATCTATTTTATTTCCGATGAGAGGATTAGGGTCACATTTCCAATCTCCAGTATGAAGAACAGTTCCTGAAGGAGTATTTATTTTCAAACCATTAGGTTCTAAAATTGAATGTGTTAATGTTACAAATTCAATTTTAAAAGGATCCAGATTTAAAGTACCATTCAATTCAACAATTTTTAAATTTGAAGTTATATCAATTTTCTTTTCTTTAAACTTTTCTCTTACCAATACCGCAGTAAATGGTGTTGCATAAATATTGCATTTTAATTTTGGCCAAATATGAGCTATTGCTCCTATGTGATCCTCGTGAGCATGTGTGAGTATAATCCCTAAAACATCATCTTTTTTATCTACTATGAATCCTGGATCAGGATATATAAGGTCAATCCCAGGAACAGTATCATCTGCAAAAGTTACACCAACATCTACAATAATCCATTTTTGATCATTAGGCTTGCCATAAGCATATAAATTAAGGTTCATTCCAATTTCGCCAGAACCACCAAGTGGACAAAATAATAATTCTTCTTTCATGTCTTATATTAAACTTTTAGTAATTTTTATAATACCTTTAATTGTTAAATCTTTATCAACTTTACATTTTATGTTGATTGAATTTTTATATAAATCTGCAAGACCACCTGTTAAAATTACTTTAAAATCAGATTTGGTTTGTCTTTTAATTATTTTAATCATATTGTCAATCAAACCTGCATAACCCCAATAAAATCCCGATCTAACAGCATCATTAGTATTTTTTCCTATAACATTTGATACTTTTTTTAAATTTACCTCAGGAATTAAAGAGGCTCTAGAGACGAGAGTATTTAAGGATAAATTTATACCAGGTGAAATTATACCACCTAAATATTTATTTTTGATTAATACATCAAAAGTTGTTGCTGTTCCAAAATCAATAATTATGTAATTATTTTTAGAGTCTATAGTTGCAATTGAATTTGCAAGTCTATCAGATCCAACTTGTTTTTTGTTTACTTTTATGTCGATTAATTTTTTTAATTTAAGATTTTTAATTTCAATTATTTTTTTGCCAAAATTTGATCTAAAATATGATGAAAACAAATTAAATACTTTCGGTACA
>CACMDE010000032.1 GCA_902612345.1 uncultured Pelagibacteraceae bacterium
CACCAAACCTTTTTTTTATTGTATAGAAGCTGACGACTTTTTTTTTAAATATCTTAAAAAGAATAAAAAATCATTTGATATAAATACACATAATAATATATTTTTAATTAAGACATTAGTCGGTGATCAATTACAAGGAAATTTATCAGAAAGTACAACTGGTACTAAATCATTAATACAATCAAATGTAGGAACTAAAAGTAAAAAACTTGACGACATAATACTTCATTACAATATAAAAAATATTAAATTGATAAAAGTTGATGTTGATGGTTTTGATTATAATATTCTATTTTCTGCAATTAATGAATTAACAAATAATAAACCAGATATATTTTTTGAATTTATGCCTTTAAATGAGTCGGGTAAAAAAAGTTATATAAAGTTGATAGAAAAATTGAATGAAATTGGCTATTCTAATTGGACTATCTTGGATAATTACGGCTCAATTATTTTTGAAAATAAAACATATCTTGAAGTTAAGAATATCTTTAAATCAGCTTTAATAAAAAAAACTATTTTTGATATTTATTGTAATTTTGCAAAAACCAATTAACCTCTAAATATTGTATAGAATTCTATAGGATAACTAGAAACAGACTAGAAACCATGGAGATAAAATAAAAAAATTTTACTTATTCCTCTTGTTCAATTATAAATAATGGCATAAACACTCATGAAATTCATTAATGCCCTCGTGGTGAAATTGGTAGACACAAAGGACTTAAAATCCTTGCCCTTTTGGGAGTGCCAGTTCGAGTCTGGCCGAGGGCACCACTAAATGAAAAATTTATTTATTTTATCTGATAAAAATAAAAAATCTGAAAATATAAGATTAAAACTATTAAAAAAAATTAAAACTACATCATTAAAAAAAACTGATTTAATAATAGTAATAGGTGGAGATGGTTTTATGCTTCAAGCTCTTAAAAAATTTTATAAATTAAATAAACCATTTTATGGAATTAATTCTGGCGATTACGGATTTTTAATGAATAAATTTAATGAAAAAAATTTTTTAAAAAATATTATAAAAACTGATTTAGTTAAAATTTCCCCACTACAAATGATTGTTAAAAATAAATTAGGTAAAATTAAAAAATCAATTGCTGTAAATGAGATTTCTATACTACGTCAAAGCCGACAAGCTGCATCAATTTCTATTAATAATGGAGATAGAAATATAATTAAAAAACTAAGAGGAGATGGTTTGTTAGTATGTACTCCAGCCGGGAGCACTGCATACAATCTCTCTGTTCATGGACCCATTTTAAATTTAAATTCAAATAAACTAGCTATATCGCCTGTTAGTCCCTTTAGACCAAGGAGGTGGAAGGGAAAAATTGTAAGTAATAAATCTAAAATTCTGATTAAAAATCTTAATCCAAAAAAAAGGCCAATAAGCGCTGTGGCAGATAATTTTGAAGTTCGTAATGCTGTATTAATAAAAATTAGTGAAAACAAAAAAATAATTTTTAATATTTTATATAATAAGAATAAATCAATAGATAAAAAAATTAAACTTGAACAACTAAGAAGAGAAGTGGGTAGATCTTAAGTGTTAAGTCTTAAAACCTTTACATAATGCAGCAATTAAGAAAATTTTTTCTTTTAGAATTTCCAATTTTATTTTTATTTTTTTTTATATTTTTAATATTTCTTACACCATCCGGATTTGGTGAAAATCTTACAGCAGAAACATGGAAATCTTGGTCAGCATCTAGAATATTTTTAGAAGAAGGAAGATTTGTTCAAAACAGTCTAGGTCCTCTATATTATTTATTTCTTACAATTCTAAGTCCATTTAATTATAAAAACTCCTTAATTTTAGAATATTTTATAACTCATATATTTTTTTTTATTTGTATTTATATTTTGTGTCGAAATTTTAATCAAAAATTTTTTGGTGTTATATTTTCAATTTTTTTAATTACATATATTGCTTTTATAGAAAGTCCAAAATATGTTATGGCACCAGGATTTCTTATTCTTCATTTAGCAAATTTTAAGAAACCTAATTTTAATTACTGGTTTCCTCCTTTTCTCTTAATCTCTATTTTATGTAACTGGGGCTACATTGTATTTTATTTTGGTCATATCATTGGAAAATTATTTTTTCATTTTAAAAACAAAAATTTTAAGTTAGCTAAACCTAGTTTTATTACTATTATTTTATGTTTAATTTTAATATGTCCACTTATTTTAAAAGCAGATAAATTTTATAACAATCATTATGTAGATTATTATAATCCGAAATATTCTCCAATTAACCTAGATTCTCCGCTAACAATTGGATTTTTCCAAATTGGAAATTGGAAGTTCTCTAAAAATAATTTTAAAAAAGAGGAATTATTTAAAGCAGATTGGCATATTACTCATCACAAGTATTATGGAGAATGCAAAACATTAGTATGTATTTTAAAAAATAATCCAAAAATTATT
>CACMDE010000033.1 GCA_902612345.1 uncultured Pelagibacteraceae bacterium
TAAGCAATATAAATGAAATTAATTTGAAAGATTTAAAATAGAAATGAGTGATAAAAATACTCTTTTTAATTTAGAAAATGATTTTGATAAACTTGGAAATAAATATGATAAAAATAAATTGAATATTTCCTTTAATAGAGTTGCATTTATTTTTTTTTCTTTTGTACTCGTTTTATTAATTTTCTCCTTAAAAGCATTTTACTTAACCGGAAAAAAACTACCTGATAATAATATAAAAGGGTCAAAAAAAGAATTTAGAAGCAACATTTTAGATAGAAATAATAATATTTTAGCTAAAACTATAATTACAAGAAATATAGGAATTAATCCACTTTTAGTTATCGATAAAACTACATTACTTATAAAATTAAAAATATTATTTCCCAACAAAAATTATGATCAAATTGAAAAAAAATTAAATGGAAAAAAGTTTTTTTATTTTGCGGAAGAGTTAAATCCAGAAGATTATGAAAAATTAATTATGTTAGGTGATAAATCATTGATACCAGAAAATAGAATTACTAGAATTTATCCACAAAAGAATTTGTTTAGCCATGTTATTGGTCAAATAGATAATCAAAATAATGGAGTTTCTGGAATTGAGAAAAGTTTTGATAAAAATTTAAAAGAAAATAACAAAGATTTAAAACTTACTGTAGATTTAAATTTACAATATTTAATTCGTGAGGAATTAATTAAATTTCAAAATATTTTTAATAGCCTTGGATCTGCTGCAATTTTAATGAATTCTCAAAATGGTCAAATTTTATCACTTTTATCTCTACCTGATTTTGATCTTAATAAGAGAAATTTGCTTGATGATAAAAATTTGATTAATAGAGCTACGAAAGGTGTTTATGAGTTAGGTTCGGTGTTTAAAACTTTTACATATGCTGCTGGATTAAATGAGGGTTTAATTGACCCAGATACAGAATTTAAAAATTTAGAAAAAAAAATATACTGCAGCAAATTTCAAATAGGAGAGTACGATGAAAAAATTCCTTCAGATTTAACGGCAGAACAAATATTAATTAGATCCGGTAATATAGGATCTATAAGAATAGCACAAAAAGTTGGAGAAGAAAAGTTTCGAAAATTTTTGAATGATTTAGGATTATTTAATACTCTAGATTTTGATATTGAAGAAATTGGGAAACCTTTAAAATTTAAGTGGGGAAAATGTAAGCTTGCGACTTCTGCATATGGTCACGGTATAACAACAACACCTCTACAATTAGCAAAGGGGTATTCAATAATTTCAAATGGAGGATACAATATTAAGCCATCTTTAATTTTTCATGAAAAGTATAGCAATATTAAATATGAGCAGATAATTTCTGAAGATACGTCTAAAAAAGTGAATTTAGCTCTAAGAAAAATTGTAACTGCTAAAGAAGGTACGGCTAGTTTTGCAAATATTAAAGGTTATGAAATAGCTGGTAAAACAGGTACTGCACAAAAGTCTGTTGATGGCGGTTATTCAAGAAATAAAATCAATACTTTTGCATCTATATTCCCGGCATCTGATCCAAAATATGTGTTAATAGTTATGTTAGATGAACCAAAGCCAAACCAAAATTATATATACGAATATAAGGATGGCTCAGGTTTAAGGATAAAAGGGACACAATTTAATACAGCGGGGTGGACAGCAGTAGAGGTCACTGGAAAAATAATTGAAAAAATAGGACCTATTTTAGCCACAAAATACTAGGAATTTAAATTAAATGTTACTAGGCAAAGTATTAAAAAATATACATCATAAATACAAATCAATTAAATTTAAAAATATTAAATTTAATAGCAAGGATTGTAAATCTGGTGATATTTTTTTTGCAATAAATGGAACCAATTTAAATGGAAAAAACTTTATAGATGATGCAATAAATAGAGGGGCAAAAGTTATTATTTCTGAATTAAATTTTGAAGGATATGACAACAAAAATATTTTATTTATCAATACTAAAAATCCTAGAAAGTTATTAGCGGAGGCAGCAAATAATTTTTATCCAAATAAACCTAAAAATATAATTGGAGTAACAGGAACAAATGGCAAAACATCAATAGTAAATTTCTATTACCAAATTTTATCTTTAAATAATAAAAAGGCTGCAGCTATAGGAACACTCGGAATTTTGTCGAAAAAAATAAAATTAAAAACAAACAATACAACAATAGACTCAGTAAATCTTCACAAGACATTACAAAAATTAAAAAAATTGAAAATTGAAAATGTAATTTTGGAAGCATCAAGCCATGGGTTAAAACAATGTAGATTAAACAATATAAGTTTTAAAACTGCATTGTTTA
>CACMDE010000034.1 GCA_902612345.1 uncultured Pelagibacteraceae bacterium
CCAGCTGCAACCCCAATTATACTTTGTTCACAGATTCCTAAGTTAAAAAATTTTTTAGGATGATTCTTTCTAAATTCATCAAAGATCCCATATCCAATATCCCCTACAATTAAAACAATTTTTTCATCTTTTTTTGCTAAATCGTTAATTATTTTTCCAAATCTTCTTCTCATTTTATGTTTAATCTCTTTTTGCCAATTTCTATTTCTTTACCCTTGAGTTGTCTAGCATGCCATACTGGATCATTTTCAAATTCTTTAATACCTTTTCCCTTGGTAGTATTTACAATGAAAGCTAGTGGTTTTTTTGAATTATTTTTTTTTGTAAAATTTTTTGTAAGAGACACGAAAGAATGTCCATCTTTTATATTTATACATTTCCAATTAAATGATTCAATTTTTTTTTTGAGATTTGATAATGGTAATACTTCCTCGATTTTTGATAATGCCTGGATTTTATTATAATCAATAATTAAAACCAAATTGTCTAATTTATGTTTAGATGCTATGAGAAATGTTTCCCAGGTTGTACCCTCTTGACACTCTCCATCACTTATCATAACAAATATTCTTCCTTTTTTTCTCTGTTTCTTTTTTGCAAAAGCCATGCCAGTAGCAATTGGAAAACCATGACCTAAACTTCCAGTTGTACAATGTATTCCATTTTTTGGATCTATTTCAAGATGAGTGGTTAATTTAGGACGGAAACCCTTTTTTTTTAGCAATAAACTTAATGGAAATGATGCGTGCGCCTTACTCAAGATAAACTTATCGTTTTTTTTTAAAATAATTTCATAAATAGTTAGCAAAATCTCTATCATTGAAAAACTTCCACCTAAATGTGCCTCACCTTTTTTTATAAACGCATTAAAAGTTTCTTGTCTCAACTTTGTTGCTTTACTTTTTAAATTAGTAAAATTTCGTTTATTTCTCATTTTAATTTTATTGCCTGCATAGTTTTTATATTAAAAAATTTTTTATTATTTAAAGGATTAGTAAAAAATTTTTTTTGAAAAGCTAGTTTTAAATCCCTAGCTGCATTCTTTACTGTATATCTTGTTTTAAATTTTAAAACTCTTGATATTTTATTTGAGGAAATATGATAAGAACGTTTATCATTTGTTTTCATTTTAACAATTTTCACATCTTTTCCCATTACGCTTTTAACATCTCTGGCTAGTTGCATTACTGTCTGATTTTTTCCTCCTACATTAAATATTTCATAATTAATCTTTTCTTTAGGTGCTTTAATCAACTTCAAATAAACATTGACCATATCTGTTATGTGGATATTTGGACGTAATTGATTTCCGCCAAAAACTGTTATTTTTCTATTATGGAATGCCAGATTACTTAAAATATTAACAACTACATCGAGCCTTTGTCGCGACCCATAGCCACAAACAGTTGCAGGTCTTATTGTTGTTACAATAAAATCATCTGATCCGTATTTATTTAATATCTTTTCGCATTTGGCCTTAAATCTTGAATAATCAGTTAAAGGGCTTAGCTTCATTTTTTCAATTACGTTTTTAACTTTTTTAATTCCATAAACAGAAGATGATGATGCATAAATAAATCTTTTAACTTTATTCTTTTTTGAAATTTTTACTAAAGGCTCAAAAGCGTCAAGATTAATTGATTTACCAAGGGATGGGTTTAACTCGAAACTAGGATCATTTGATATGCATGCCAGGTGAATTACTACGTCTTGATTTTTAGTAATTTTATTTAGTAGTTTTTTGTTTCTAATATCTCCTTTAATCAATTTTAATTTTTTATTTTTTTTAAAAAAATTTTTTCCATAAATCATTAAATCAATTACTGTTACATTGTATTTTTTTTCAAGAAGTGCTGGTACAAGCATTGAGCCTACATAACCAGCTCCACCAGTAATAAGAACATTTTTAATTTTTGTTTTTTTATTTATATTCATTTAATTTAGTTTCATGAAAAATTGCGATATTACTCATAGGCACAACTATATGTAATTGATTTTTAAGTACAGAAAATATTTCGCCCTTTTTTTTTATAATTACGCTTTTTACTCTTTTATTATTTTTGAATAAATTAATTTTCATTGAACCTTTGATTAATTGATATATTTCTGAAGTTTTAGAATGTTTGTGAATAGCAAACTTATTTTTAGAATTTATTAGCACAATCATACTATGT